>JACDCD010000061.1 GCA_013694625.1 Actinomycetota bacterium
TTGGTCACACGCACCATCTCGCGCAATGCGAGCGGCTGATCAGGGACGAGCATCACGCCGAACTGCGAGCCGGTGACGTCGAAGGTGTCATCTTCGAGGTCTAAGGAGTGCGCGTCCATGACGCGACCTCTCGCATCAGGCAGCCCCTCTTCATGTATGCGCGCCTCTAGCTCCTCGATCATGGCAGAGGACCAGTCTGTCGCCAGAACCCTCGCTCCGAGGCGCGCCGCCGGAAGACTCAGCCCTCCGGTCCCGGCAGCAACATCGAGGAACAGTTCGCCGGCCTTCAGGCCCGCCAGGCTGAGAGCCTCGTTCGCCAGTGGGACCTCCGTGGGGGCGACGTGCCGGCCGTAGCCTGCCGCAATCGCGTCCCATGCCTCCACCGGTGCTGTGTGTTCGTCCTGCGTCACTCCCAATTCCTCGCTCCTCGTCATCGCTTCCTCCTTCGCCGTAGCCGGCCGGTTCCTGCCGGTCAGAATCCGGCCGCCGTTGGCCGGAGCCGTTAGAACGAACCTAGAGATCAGCGAGGGCCCTTGGCTTCGGGCAAAAGACCCAATTCGAAGGGAAGGCGTCTGAGTATTTCTGTGTAGCCGTTCTAGATCAAGCCGTGTTCGTAGGCGTAAGCGGTGGCCGCCGACCGAGACGAGAGGCCCAGTTTCGTGAAGATGTTGCTGACGTGCCGGGCCACCGTTTTCTCGCTGAGGAAGAGTTCGGTGGCAACCGCCCGGTTGGTCTTGCCGGAGGCCACCAGCGCCAGCACCTCCAACTCGCGGGCGGTCAGCCCGCCAGCACTACTCCGAGTGAGCTCCCTCACCCGCTCGAGGCCGGGCGCGGCGCCTAGCTCTTCGAAGACGCGACGGGCGGCCTCCAGTTCCATCTCCGCGCTGTCGCCATCCCCGAGCTCGCGGCACGCGACTCCGATGAGCACTCGGACCCGCGCTGCATAATACGGAGCGTCGAGCTCCCGCCAGGCCGCGTACGCAAAGCGCAATCTTGCGAGAGCGGCTTGAATATCGCCTTCAGCAAGCAGGACGGCCCCCGCTGCATGAGTGGCGACGGCATGCAGGAACGGCGCGTTGAGTTCACCTGCGATCTGGGCGAGCTCCACGGCGGCGCCACTCGCAGCTCCGACATCTTTGGCTGCCAGCATGATCTCGACGTAAGCGGGGAGCATTCGGGAACGGCTCATCGGATCGCGTGCCTCATCCCACACGCGTCGGATCGCCACCACTGCAACATCGACCCGGCGCTGGGCGAGCCGGAGCAACGACATCCCGGGCTCCGGTTCTCGTCCCGCCTGGCTGGCCTGGCGATATGCCTCCTCCGCCTTTGGGAATTCGCCTCGCAACCGCTCAATCTCACCCAGCTGGTAGAAGGCCGATCCGAGGGAGTCCCACGCGGTGGGGCCCGAGAGCCATTCGCAGGCGCGCTCAGCTGCTTCCAAGGCGTCGGACCACGCACCCTGGAGTTGAAAGATCTCGCAGCGATGGACCAGGCAGTTCCCCCGGTAAGGGACCAGATCGGGCTGGGAGTCGCACCACCTGGAAAGCGCCGCCGTCCACTCGCGCGCGCGACGCAGGTCGAAGAGAGTCTGACACAGGTCGATAACTGCGCAATAGGCGATCCCGGCGACTATCGGAGACACCTCGCCAGAAACGACAGCAACCATTAGCTCGTCGAGCAACGCCATGCCCTCCGTGGTTTCTTGCTGCATGATCAGCGACTGGCCGCGGCCGAGCCTCGATAATGTCATCACGTCCGGATCAGCGAAGCGTTCCGCTATCCGGCCGGCTTGCACGAAGTCGGAGTGCGCCTTCTCGGGGTCGCCCTGAAACATGATCGGCAGGGCGGTGAGGAACAGCAGCCAACCTTGCTCGACGCAATCCTCCTCTGCGACCTCTAGTACGTGGCGGCCACGAGCCACCCAGCCCATGGCCGGGGCCATTTCGCCTTTGAAGTACAGCCCGCAGGCCTGCCAGAACGCACACCGCGACGCAGCTGCCGAATCCCGTCGGCGCAGATAGAGGTGATGCGCACGTGTCCACGCCTCCGCGCAGTTGTCATCCTTACCGACCATGTATGCGGCGACGGCAAGCCGTTCGAGATCTTCGGCCTCCAGCGGCCTTTCGCGATCTTTGGCGGACAACTGGGCGAACGCGTTGCCCCAGGCCTGCCTGCCGAAGGATTCCCGGCCACGGTCGAGCGCATCGGCCGCCGTCATCAGCAACAGGACCTATTGCGGTTTGGTGGCGCAGACGCCGAACATCGTCAGCGAGGCGAAGAAGCGATCCTCCTGCGCAAGTTTCTCGAGCTCCGCCAACCATTGGTCCGCCTCTGATTTCGTGACTACTCCTCGCTCCTGGGCTTGAGGCAGCACCACAAAGAACGGAGGCCCGATCGCCGACGGATCTGTGTCTGCGTCCCACTCCGGGACGAGCAAGCTCCGAGCCGTCACCGACACGTCCTTCAGGCCATTGTCGCGAAAGAGCCGTGGCAGTCGCCGGCCGATCCACCCGTTCGTGGTGAATACGTCAGTCACGAAGTTGAGGATCTTGCGGGTCGTGGGCACATCAGGGTGGTCGATGGTGACAGTCTCCCAGTCGGTATCCACCACAACCACTCGTCCTCCCGGGCGCAGCACCCGGAGCATCTCCTTGAGTGCCAGTTCGGGGGCATCGAGGTGCTGGAACACCCTCTCCGAATAACACGCATCGAAGTCTGAGTCCCCAAAGAGAAGCTCCTGGGCGTCTCCAGTATCGAATTGCACCTGCGGGTGGTGTGCGGCCCGTCGCTTTGCTTCTGCAATCATGACCCGACTATTGTCGAGGCCGTTCACCGCACCCGCTGTTCCAACGGCATCGGCAAGCACTAGACTCATGTCTCCCGGTCCGCAACCCACCTCCAGCACTCTCTGCCCGGGGTGTAGCGACAGAGAATCGATGCTCCAGCGTCTCAGCTCAACGACCGCCTGCGCTCCGCTCAACCGATCCATTCCAGCAATCATCTCTGCCGAGAATGGCGAGTCGTCCACATGACCGAAGGCTCCGGAGGATACCGATTCAAGATCGAAGCCTTCTGGCAGATCAGGTGGGCGTGACACAAACGAAGCCTAATGGAACGGAGCAGGGCAAATCAATCCAAACTGTCGGGGGAAAGGATGGAATCCTGCACAGATTTCGCACACCAACCAAACTACCGAAATAAAGCGCGTGAGCCGCGCCACGCGACGGGCTCAGTGCGAGCGTGTACTGCCTTCGCGGATTTGGGTGGCAGCGAGGCGAGCATCTTCGCGCGCGGGCCTGCGAGGGGCGGATTTTTTGGTCCACCAAACCTCGAAAGACGCGGCGCGGAGGGGCACGGAGAACTCGCTGTGCATCTCTGGCGTTTGGCAGGCGCCTCCGTTACGATGCTCGAGGGGCGAACCAAAGCAACAACGGCCGACCGTTCCATCAACTTCTGCATTCCGGGTACCACGGCTACTCAAAGTCATGTCGGCTCGGGCTCGAGCTAAGTCATCTCATCGGCGACGCCTAGGTGCTCCCTCCTCAGCCGGTCGAGGACGAGAATCGCGCCTAGCGGGCCGGTCACAATGCTCAGAGCTACGAACGCCGAAGACCATCCGAGTTTGGCGCGGTCCACCAGGATCAGCAGGGCGTAGGCCAGAAACAGCAGTCCATGCAGCAGCCCCACAGCGGAAACGCCTTCCTCGCTGCCCACGAAAATCATCAGCAGCAAACCTAGAAACGAAACGGTCTCCAGAATGGAGATCAGCTTCAACCTGGTAACAGGTCCACTCATCAGTGTCCTCCTTCTCAGACGAAAAGAGCAGGCGCAGAGGCCGCTACAGCGACCCTTTCATGCCCGCGGCTCCCTTACTACACGCTGTCGGACCTACTACAACTTGTCGCTACTTGCGTCACTCTTACCATTGGTTTACCTCCTTAGCGGTACCCAGCTAGTGTCACCCGTCGCCTCCCGCAGCGGCTCCCATCGAGCAAGTCATGGCTCAAAACATCGGGCGGTGCGTCATCACGCGCCTGGCGACCGGATACGTGAAAAGGAAGATCGGGCGATCTCCTCCTCGTACCGAAGCCCTTCAACTTCATCCTCGGAGAGTGGGACCTGCGGACACTCAAAACCGACCGTCCAGATCCCTCGCAGTACCCGCCCGAAACCCATGGAAGTATCTGGCGCATGCCCCAGTGCAGCTTATATGGGTCCGGCTACATTCGCTCGGGCATCGTGTCGCACAGACGGCGATCACGCTATCCCAAGGAAATCAGCTGCGCCTTCCCGATGGGCGCATCATTGATTCCCTCCTGGACAACTCCGATCCCCGCTGCCTCGAGGCACCGACCCTCGGCGAGCTGTTGGACGAGGGTCGGCCTGGTCGGGCCACAGCCAGAACAGATTCTCCCCCGCTCCGTATCACCGTCCGATCCAGACCCCATGGGGTGCTTGGCCGACCTGTATCGTCCTCAGACGTCTACGTGTGGCGACATCGAACACGACCAGAGTTCCCCGATCGTGGTCGGCAACCACTACCCTGCGCCCGCTGGGCGTCAGTGCGACGTGATGCGGTGACCCTTTGATGCTCTTCGCGGCCACGACCCTGAGTGATCGGGTAGAGATGATGAGAACCTGATCGCCGCCTCCGTCGGTCACCCAAGCCTGCCGGCCGTCGCGGGTGAAAACGAGGTGATGCAGCTCGACGCCACGGTTGATCGACGTCAACAGTTCGCCCTTCCGCGAAAACACGTGCACGCTCCCCCTCCAGTCCGTGACCCACACCCGTCGGCCGCCGGGTGCGAACAGGACGTCGTGGGGACTCTTGCCCGTCGACAGGTAACGGCGCACGCGCTTCCGCAAGAGGTTGACGATCGCTATGTCGTCGGTCCCGTCCAGCGTCACCCACGCACGATTGCCGCCGGGCGAGATCGCGAGATCGTGAGGGTTCGTCTTGAGCGGAATCGCCCGCCGGACGCGGCCGCTTCTGACGGAGACGCGATCGAGACGGGCCGCGCCCTCATTGGTCACCACGGCGACGCCTCGCATGATCTTGACGTCGTGCGGCGAGGCCCCGAGGGAAACACTCCGGACCCGCCCACGTCGGACGACGACAATCCGGCCGGTCGTTTGTAGCGTTGCGATGACTTCCCCATTCCCACTTACGGTGAGATTGTGCGGAGCCCCGGGAACCTCGAACCGGCGGAGGACACGCCGGGAAGCCACGTCCACCTTGACCACCTTGCCCGCGTCCTCGAGCGCCACCCACACGGGCTGTGGCTGGGGCGCCCTCACAAGAGCAACAGGCCGCAGCGCGGCGGCCGATGAAGCGCGCTGGGGCGTCGGGGCCCCCTTCAGGGTGTCAGGATTATCCGCAACAGGGGGATTGCAGCCCGACAACACGGACGCGAACAGAGCCAATATTGCCGTCGCACGCTTCATCTACACCACGCTTCTTCTAATCCGGGAGCGCTCATCAGACCGTAGCAGAGTGACGCGCCCGGATGGACAGCCCCAGCGGCTCGATGGTTGCTCAACTTACCGAGATCGTTCCGAGCATCCCGCGGTTAGGACTTCACCAGCCGATCGACGGCCGCAATCGCTTCCGCGATCATGTCTCTGTCCTTCTCAGTCCTGTTGGCAATGCAGTGCCGCATGTGCTCCTCGAGGAGTCCCACACCGACCTTCTTGAGAGCGTTTGACGCGGCCGAGATCTGCGTAAGAATGTTGATGCAGTACTGATCCTCCTCGACCATCCGCTGTAGCCCCCGGACCTGACCTTCCACCCGCCTTAACCGAGCAAGGACATCATCCTTGTCCGCGTAGTAGCCCCTCATATCGCGCCTCCTGTCACAGGGCCCATTTGCGCAACTATACCCCATAGGGGTAGTGTCGACAACATCCCCGTGACAGAAGAGGAGGAGACGAAGATGGCGAAGGATCCGGTTTGTGGGATGGAGATAGACCCGAACGACGCCGCAGCGACGGTCGATCTCGAAGGGCGGACCTACTACTTCTGCAGCCAAGACTGCGCAGATTCCTTCCAGGACGATCCGGACAGCTACATCTAGAGCGACGGTGCTCGGTCCCCTAGAAGCGGCGCTTGCCGTCTTCGTCGCCGCCGTCGGGCTAACCCTCGCGCTGCGAGCGCTCGGTGACGTTGGCGGTGCCACCGCCCCAGAGCGTCTCCCTTATGCGGGCGGCTACCCGCCGCGTGTCCACGCGTGGAGCCGTTTTCATGCACGCTACTACGTGATGGCTTTTGTCTTCCTTGCGTTCGACATGGAAATGGTCTACATGTACCCGTGGGCCGTGGTATTCGCTCGTGAGGGTGCGATCGCGTTCGTCGAGATGGGATGGTTCATCCTCGTCCTGCTCCTCGGAATTTTCTATACGTGGCGAGAGGGT
The DNA here is from genome assembly GCA_013694625.1 of Actinomycetota bacterium. Taxonomy (GTDB): domain Bacteria; phylum Actinomycetota; class CADDZG01; order CADDZG01; family WHSQ01; genus JACDDL01. The sequence goes on from JACDCD010000061.1 coordinate 6,415, forward strand.
GGGTTCGATTGGGCGTGAGCCGCGTCTTATCTCGCATCGCGCTCAGGGCAGACGCGCGGGTGTTCTGCATCGCAGGCTCCCAATCCCGAGACGAAGCACGCCTTCTCCGTCTGGCCGAAGGTATCCACCTAACGGGGACGCCGCGCGCAGCGAACGTTTTGCTGATCGCGGGCGAGCTGGACGCAGGTCTGATCGCGCCGGCCCTCGTAGCGCACGACGCGCTCTCGCCCCCCCGCGCCACTGTGTGGTGGCGTCTTGACACCGAAGAGGCTCTTGTGTCCAAGAACTTCCCTAACGCTTTCATGGAAGACGACTTAGACCCAGTCCCTGCCTTGAGACGGGTTCACGAAGAGCTCCTGGCCGGCCAACGGGAAGGTGAAGCACCCCTGCTGCCGGACGTCGAGCCGGCTCAGTGGCAAGGCATCGGTCCCTATGGCCAAGGGGGCAAGGGGATGACGGGGGGCGTCCCCTACGGGCGTCCGATGGCCGAACGCGCAGATGACCGTGATGGGCTCAAGCTCGACTACCTGCCGGTGAGGATCGGTCCGTTGTTCGCCCCTCTCCCCGTGGGTCTCGCGCTCGACGTGAAGTTGCAGGGCGACGTGATCCAGGGAGCGGCGTTCGAGAATCTCGCCGACGCCTCAACGGACGGCACATCCATCTTCCACCGTGCACTCCGGGTGGCGGTTCTCATACGCGACCTCGAACTCGCTCGCGCACGAAGCCATCTGGAGTGGCTCTCGGACGCGGTGGCGGTGGCCGGCGCCGCATCACTGTCCGAGAGAATCCTGCGCCTCGCACAGCAGGTCGCGCCCGGAGACGGGGACGCGATCCGGGCGGTGGAACGAACACTGCGACGGCGCGGTTTCTTCGACTGGAGTATGCGCGGGGTGGGAGTCCTCAAGACAAACGCCCTGGAAGGCGTCTCGGGTCCTGTTGCGCGCGCATCGGGATTGTCAATCGATGCGCGCACCAAAGAGGCGGCTTACGAGCGCCTCGGGTTCGAGCCCCTGACGCAAGACGCGGGTGACGCAGCGGCACGGTGGATCCAACGCGTCCGGGAGGCAGCACAAGCCTTGGACCTCGCGGGGCAAGCGGGTGATGAACGCACAGGCGGCTCGGGCGCCATCGAATCGCCGCGTGGATTGCTGACCGACGGCGCCGGACCGTCAACCGCGACTGCCAGGCTAGTCCCTTCGCTCGTCGTGGGGATGGAATTCGGCGAGGCGGTTGCAACGGTCGTGAGCCTCGACCTCGACATGTCCGAGGCACAGCCGCTCGACAACCACGTGAGCGCAGCATCGTGAGGCCGTATCTCTCTCCCCCATTGGCAGTCATCACTATGATCGGCGTCCTCATCGCGGGCTCCTACGCCGTCGCGGTACTCGAGGAGATAGCGGGAACGCTCGTGTCACGGCGTCCATTGCGGTTGACCTACGTCTTCTGGGCTCCCCTTGCGACCGCGGCCCTCTTGCTGACACAAGGAAGAACCAGCACCGAGCGTCCCGATGCCCAAGCATGGGCACTGGCGCCGGCACTGTTGGCGGGACTCGCAGCAGTCGGTCTCGCGGTTATCCCGATCGACCAGAACACATCGGTGGCCGATCCCGCGGCAGGTTTTGTGCTGTATTCGGCAGCCATCTCCTATGTGATGGTCGCCGTGTACCTCCACGGCTGGTCGGCCAACTCCACGCTGCCGCTGATCGGTGCTTACCGCTTCATCGCACAGGCGTTCGCATTTCAGATCCCATTCCTCCTAGTGCTTCTCGCTCCCGCTCTGCCGGCGGAGTCGCTCGCGATCAGTGACATCGTCGAGGCCCAAGAGTCATTATGGAATGTGGTGCGACAGCCTCTGGGGCTCCCCATATTCCTCGTGGTGTCCGCGGCGGCAACTTTTTCTCTTCCGCTCGACTTCCCCGACGCAGCCGATCTCGCGGGAGGAACTTCTTCCGAGGTCTCAGCGTCACATCGGCTCGCATGGCGCGGTGCGAGAGCGGGACTCCTCGTAATGGTCGCTGCTATGGGGGCATCGGCGTTTCTCGGGGGCTGGCAAGGGCCGTGGCTTCCGGGATGGCTGTGGGTGATACTGAAGACGCTGTTGCTACTGGTGATTCTGATCGCATCCAGCCATACGTTCGCGCGGCTGCGTATCGAACGGTTCGTGGTGCTCGCGTGGGTGGTGCTGCTCCCGCTCTCGCTCGTAAACATCTTCTTCGCGGGAGCACTGCTCCTGTGAGCACGAGTGCCCCGGTCGACGTCTTGTTCGTCCTCTTCGCTGCCGGGGCGATCGCGACCGCATACCTCGTGTTCCGCACCGACTCGATGGTGCGCGCGGCTTACTGGCTGCTGGCGTCGTTCGTTGGGGTGGGCGCTATCCTCGTGCTCCTTAAGGCGGAGTTTGTCGGACTCGTGCTGATGCTGATGATGGCGGGCGAGATGACGATCATGGCTTTCGTGATGGTCATGTTCATGATGAACCCCGCCGGTCTCAACCCGATGCTTATGGTCCACCAGCACAAGACCGCGATCGCGGCGGGGGTCACGTCATTTCTCGTGCTGGCCGGAGCCGCTCTGCTAACAGATTTCCCCAACGCGCCGGCGACGCAAACTTCGCGGGCGACAGAGGAGCTGGGTACGGAGCTACTCGGCGAATCCATGTTGGTGTTCGAGACGGCCGGGGCGGCTCTCCTGGGAACGATGGTCGGAGCCGTGGCGGTAGCGAGCCGCCGCGGCCGCTACGGGGACGCTGAGGAAGGCTCGATCGAGCCGCCGCTGCAGCCAGACGAGGAATGGGCACAGGCGTCTGCCCATCGGACCGAAGAAGACGAGCATGAGCCTTCCGTTCACGGAGGGCATTCCTGATGAACCTCGACTCACTGTTGATCGTGGCGGCTGCGATCTTCGGAATCGGACTGTACGGCGCGCTCAGCCAGCAATCGTTCGTGATGTTGATGATGGGACTCGAGCTGATGATCAACTCCGCCATCCTCGCGACCGTCGCCTTTTGGGCCGCCTCCACCGGGGGTAGTCCCAAGGGGCAGATGCTCGCGATCGTCTTCATGACCGTGATGGCAATCGAGATGGCTCTCGGTTTTGCGCTGATCGTGAACGTCTATCGGGCGCGCAAAGCCGACATCACCGAGAAGCTGAAGAAGCTAAAGGCATGACGCTTTGGCTGCTGATCCTCCTGCCGATCTCTGCCGGCGCGGTGGCAATCCTCGTAACGCGACTGGCCCAGGCGGTCGCCGTGGGGACACTCGCCTCGACCGCGATGCTCGGCGCATGGGCGGCTGCCGCCCAGACCACATCGGTAGTGTCGTGGGGGCCGCAGCTCGAGCTGACGATTTCGGCGACCGGCTTCGCTCGGGTGATGGTAGTGCTGGTACCGATGATCGCTATACCGATCGTGCTCTACACGGCAGCCACCGAAACCATCGGTCGGGTCAGGTTGGTGGCGCTTCTCACCGCCTTTGTCGGTGCCATGGAGCTGCTCGTCGTCGCCAACGACCTGTTCACGCTGCTCATCGGATGGGAGCTCGTGGGCGCATTCTCATGGATCCTGATCGCCCATGAGACTGATGAGGCGGCGAACGCACAGAAGGCTTCACATGCCTTCATCACAACCCGCGTCGGCGACCTCGGCCTCTACGTGGCCGCCGGTGTCGCGTTCGCATCCACCGGATCGTTCGCGTTCTCAGACATCGCTGATTCGAGCCCGACGCAACTTCAGGTTGTCGCCGGAGGAATCCTTCTGGCCGCAGCCGCCAAATCGGCTCAGGTCCCGTTCTCCCCGTGGCTGTTTTCGGCGATGGTGGGCCCGACGCCGGTGTCCGCGTTACTTCACTCCTCAACCATGGTCGCCGCGGGAGCATATCTGCTCATTCGGCTGGCCCCGCAGCTTGACTCCGTCACATGGTTCGCGCCTATCGTCATCGCGATCGGCTTGACGAGCGCGCTGGCGGGAGGTGTCGTCGCCGCCGTGCATCGTCATCCCAAACGGCTCTTGGCGGCTTCGACGACGGCTCAATACGGGTTGATGTTCGTGGCGATCGGGGCAGGATCGACCGTCGCCGCCGCCGCTCAGCTCGTTACGCATGCGGCGTTCAAGTCCCTCTTGTTCCTTACGGCAGGCACGGCCATGCACGCGGCGGATTCCGACGATCTCGGCGGCATGCGACTCGGACGACGTCTGCCCGTTATCGGTGCGTTCGCCGCAATCGGCGCGCTCGCCCTCGCCGCCCTCCCCCCTCTGGGCGCGGCGTGGTCCAAGGAGCAGATCCTCGGCGCCGCATTCGAGTCGTCTCCTCTTCTGGGGGTGGCCGTGCTCGTCGCGGCGCTGCTCAGCGCCTTTTACGCCTTTCGCTACTGGCTGCTCGCCTTCGGCCCCGGTTCGACCGAACCTGGGCAAACGGCGCCAATAGAAGTGACGGCGTCCATCGGGTTCCTGGCGTCGCTGTCACTGGGGCTCGCCGCCCTCTGGATCCCCGCCGTAAATGAACCAGCGGCACATCTCACACAGGGCAGGGTCGTTCCAACGCGTGCCCTGGAGTTGATCCTTGGGCTCGCATCGCTGGCCATCGCCGCCGGCTTCGTGGCCTCGCTCCAGCGCAGAGCCCGCCTCGCGTACGGGGTCCTACTTCCGGTGGTCGCCACCGCCGCAACCGAGTGGTTCGGGATCGCCGACGCTTCTCGACGGATTGTCGTCGGTCCAGTTCAAGCGGCGTCTCGCGCCCTTGCCGAATTCGATGACGGCGTGATCGACGCAGGGGTCCGCGCGAGCGCCCGGATCGCGAGCGGCCTCTCACGATCGCTGCGCCGACGCTCCGAGCTATCGATCGACGCGATCGTGAACGGCATCGGGGGCGGCACGCTTCTGTTGGCGACCGGCACGAGGGTCGCGGACGATTACGGCGTGGATCGCACGGCCGAGGGAATCGCGCGCGGCCTGGGACGGGCCGGGGAGCTGCTGCGGAGGCTGCAGACGGGTCTGTCGCACCACTACTACGTCATCGTGGCGGCCGGACTCGTCGCGCTCGGAGGCGCGCTGGCAATGGGGACTTCATGAGATCTCAGACAAACCGCGCCTATCCTTGGTCGAGATCTGCCGCTCGGTGCACATTCTCGACCAGAGAACGGCCGCACCTATCCTTGGTCGAGATCTGCTGCTCGGTGCACATTCTCGACCAGAGAACGTCTATGCGTCCTCGATGGAGAGTGCAAGACAGAGTGAGCCTTTGCTGACGGCGACCATCTTCGTCCCACTTGTGGCCGCGCTCGGATTCGCGCTGCTCCCGGGAACCAGCGACGACAGCAGGCGTCGGATCACGACCATGCGCATCGCCGCTACGCTCCTAGCCGCGATTCCGCTGATTCTGATGGTCGTTGCGTGGCTCCGCTTCGATGGCACCGGTCAGTTCGAGCTCCTCGAGTCGACGCGCTGGATCCCCACCCTGGGGGTCGGCTACAAAGTGGGAATCGACGGGGTGTCTCTTCCACTCGCGGCGATGACGGCGCTGTTGTTCGTCGCGTCGATCGCATATCCAGTCGACTTTGGCGGGCGCGCCCCTCGATATCTAGCCTTGATGCTGTTCCTCGAGAGCGCGTCGCTGGGCGTTTTCCTCGCGCTCGACATGTTCTTGTTCTACGTCTTCTGGGATCTGAGCCTCGTTGGCATGTTCTTTCTCATCGGCGCTTGGGGCCACGACGGTGCTCAGCGCAGCGCGCTGAAGTTCTTCCTCTACACGCTTGCCGGATCGCTGGCGCTGCTGCTTGGGATCATCGGCATATACCTGAAGACCGACCCGCGCACATTCGACATACCGACCATCATCGAGCAGGGAGTCCTCCCCGCTGGAGGCGCCTACTCGACGCTCGTGTTTCTCGGGATGTTCCTCGGGTTCGCCATCAAGACCCCGATGGTCCCGTTCCACACGTGGCTTCCGCCCGCGCACGTCGATGCGCCGGCCCCCGCCTCGGCGATCCTCGCCGGAGTGCTGCTGAAGATGGGCACCTACGGTTTCTTCCGCTTTTTGATGCAGATGCTCCCTGGGACTTTCGAACGCTTCGCTCCAGCCCTTGGGGTACTAGCGGTCATCTCGATCATCTACGGCGCTCTCGTCGCGCTCGCCCAGACGAACCTCAAGCGCCTGGTCGCGTACACGAGCGTCAACCACATGGGCTACGTCATCCTAGGGCTCGCCGCCGCCGGTTGGGCCGTCACGGGAGAGGAGCGCGCCCAGGCGATCGCGCTGACGGGGGCGGTCGTCGAGATGGTTGCTCACGGCCTCATCACCGGCGCCCTGTTCCTTATCTCCGGGTCGGTCTTGACGCGGGCTCGCACCTACGAGATCGACGCATTGGGAGGACTTGCCGGACGCTCACCCGCGCTCACCGGTACGACCGCCGTCGCCGCCTTCGCGAGTCTAGGGCTACCCGGCCTTGCCGGCTTCGTTGCGGAGTTTCAGATCTTCGCAGGAACGCTCTCGATCCAGCCGTGGCTTGCCGGTGTGGGACTCCTAGGCATCGTCCTGACCGCTGCGCTGTTCCTGCGGATGCTGCAGAAGGTCTTCCTCGGCGCGCTTCCGGACAGGTGGCGCGAGTGGACAGACCTGTCGCCGGCCGAGACGGTGCCTCTCGCCGCCCTGCTCGCGATGGTATTGGTGATCGGCGTAATTCCGTTCTGGCTCCTCGATGTGATCGACAGCACCGCGACCGCGTTCACCGGTCCATGAGCCAGCAAGAGATGAGCCGCGAGATGACCGCCTCGCTCGGCGACATCGTTCCCGAACTGATTTTGCTGGGTGGCGGCATAGCGATCCTGCTGTACGCACTGTTCGCGCCGCGTCGGGCTCAGGTCGGAGCGGCCCTGCTCGCACTGGCAATATCGGTCGCCGCTGCGACTGCGACCATCGCGATGTTGGATGGGGGGCAGACGTTGACATTCTTCGACACCTATTCCACCGACGATGTCGCACTGTGGTCGAAGCTCATCATCCTCGTGGCGACGATCGCCGTAATCGCGCTATCGGTCCCGTGGTTCATACGGGACCCTCGCCACGGCGAGTACTACATGCTGCTGCTGTTCTCCTCGCTGGGGGCGGCGCTGCTTGCCGGTGCCAGCGATCTCATGGAGATCGTGATGGCGATAGTGCTGTCGTCGGCCACAGGTTACATCCTCGTCGCCTACCATCGTCGCTCAAAGCTTGCGTCCGAGGCCGCGATCAAGTACTTCCTCATCTCCGCCCTTACGAGCTCCTCCATGTTGATAGGGGTAGCGCTGCTCTTTGGGCTCGCCGGCACGACCACGCTTTCAGGTCTGCGCGACGGTCTGCCCGACGATGCCGCCGCCTTGGTCGTGGGTGCGGCGCTCATCGTTGCAGCGCTTGCGTTCAAGATGGGGTGCCTTCCCGCTCACGCGTGGATGCCCGACGTCGCGCAAGGCGCCCCTGCCCCGGTGGCGGCCTTCGTCACCACCGTTCCCAAAGTCGGGGGGCTCGTAGCTTTGGCGCGCCTCGTGAGCGTCCTTCCCGACACGGTCGGGTGGAGGCCACTGGTCGCGCTCCTGGCCGCGGCGACGATGACCCTGGGCAACCTCGCGGCCCTGTGGCAAGAGGATGTCCGGCGCCTGCTGGGGTGGTCGGCGGTGTCGCAGACCGGCTACGCGCTCATGGCCCTGGCCGCGCTCGGACGCAGCGGCCTCGCCATCCCCTCTCTGATGTACTTCCTGCTCGCCTACGTAGTGGCGAACATCGCCGCGTTCGGAGTGGTCGTGGAACTGCGGGGACGCACGGATCGAGCCTCGTATGCGGGCCTTGCGCGAGCTCACCCCCTGCTGGCGATGTCACTCGTGATCGCGTTCCTGTCTCTTATAGGGATCCCACCGCTCGTCGGGTTCGGCGCTAAGCTCGCACTGTTCACCGCCGCGATCGAAGCGGACTACGGATGGCTGGCAATCGTGGCCGCAGCCAATACGGTCGTTTCGATCTTCTACTACGCCCGTGTGATGGCGCCAGCCTACTTCGACGATGCGACGGCGCCCGTTCCGGTGCTAGGGCGGTGGGCAGCCTCGGCGACGTACGTCCTAACGGCCACCATAATAGTCGCAGGGATCGCTGCCGAACCCGTGCTGGAGAGCCTGCGCGGGGCATTGCTACTTCCGCGTTAACTGCCGAACCATTGACTTCATGCTGGCCGCGCCCATCCTCGCTGGGTGTTCAAGCATGGGATCTGAAACGGTAACCCGATCCATTGCCCTAGGATGGTTGGCATGGTGCGATCTCAGGTTTTAAAGCTTGCGATGGGAGGCTTTCTCGTTCTTCACCTGTTCATGCTCGCTGGTTACGGGCACAATCAGATGTTTGAGCCGGGATCGCATGAGACCTCGCTGCAACCAGGCCCGGCGATGCACGGCGACATGGCCGGTGTGATTGCATCGTTCCCAAATGCGCTTGCTAGCAGGGCAGGCGACATCCGTGACAACCCTGGGCTGCTGTCCATGGCGGCCACCTGCCTCGCCATCTTCTGTGGGGTGGCCTTCCTGTGGTTTCTTGTCCGTAGGAGTAATAGAACCGCAGCGCCCGTCACGATCAAATCGAGGGTCACAGCCTCGCAGATTCGACCTCTCGCCCGGGCCCCTTCGTTAACAGAGCTCTGCATCTCCCGGACCTGATTCGGAGGCCTGACGGGTCTTAGTCACTCAAACAACGGAGGTAAGAAATGCGCCGAATTGCGGCGGCCCTTCTTCTGGCTGTCTTCCTCGCCGCTTGTGGTCAGAGCGACGATGGTAGTCAGGAGGCCGCGGCCGAACCGAACTCTGACGATGTGGACTTCGTACAGCAGATGATTCCTCATCACGAACAAGCAGTTGAGATGGCAAAACTCGTCGACGATCGAACTCAACGGCCCCAGCTCGTCCAGCTATCCCAGGACATCGTCTCGAGTCAGAGCAACGAGATAGACAGGATGACCGCCTGGCTCGAGGAGTGGGGCGAAGACCCTGCCGCGGGTGGTGTGGACCACGGCGGTGGACATGACGACATGACCATGCCTGGAATGATGACCGAAGAAGAGATGGAGGGCCTGATGGGGCTGGAGGGCCGGGCCTTCGACCTCGCCTTCACCGAGATGATGATCGAGCATCACGAGGGAGCGATCGAAATGGCCGAAACCGAGCTGGACGAAGGTTCTCTGCCAGAAGTCAAAGACTTGGCTGACGAGATAATCGAGGCCCAGAAAGCCGAGATCGAACGGATGCAGGGATGGCGGCAGGACTGGCGATAGTTTGCTCGGCACCCTGCCATTACTTGAAAGGGTCAAGCGCGCCATGATGGTTAGAGGCCGGCGCGCTACTGGGTCGGTAGACGCCCCCGCGTCGCGCAAGTCCCACGGGAAAGGACAGCCCAAACCGTGCACCGGAAAGAAACCACCCCCGCCCTGGTATCAGAGGTACACAAGGTTGCCGTGGGCGGCGGGATTCGCGGTGCTGGCCATCGTCCTGATCGTGCTCCGGTCCGGCCAGAGTGATGCGCCGGCGCCGGGGGCGACTGTCTCGAAGCCGGTCGTCGGCGGTGACCTCCACTCCCTCGTCGTCGACCCCTCCGACCCCGACACCCTCTATATCGGGAGTCACCAAGGCGTCTCGCTGTCCACAGACGGCGGGGAGACCTGGGAGGTCGTGGAGACGTTGAACGGTGCCGACGCGATGGGTTGGGCCTTCACCGACGACGCGACCCTCGTTGGCGGACACCCGGGGATCAGCGTCTCAACCGACGGCGGCAAGTCCTTCGAACAGCGAAACGAAGGGCTGCCTTCCACCGATGTCCACGCCCTGGGAGCAGGTGAAGAGGTCATCTACGCGGGAGTGGCCGGCATGGGAACATTCGCTTCGACCGACGAGGGCCGGTCGTGGGGGATGCGCAGTGTGGGGGTCGGCGGTGCCTTCATGGGTCGCATCCTGGTCGATCCATCAGAAGACGAGCATCTCATCGTGACCGATATGCTGGATGGCGCGGTGGAGAGCACCGATGGCGGCCGAACCTGGAAGGCTCTAGGTGGTGTGCAGGACGCAATGTGGGTGAGCTGGGATGAGAAGAACATCAACCACATCATCGTGAGCGCCCAGGGCTCGGCCGCGGTGAGCACCGATGGCGGTAACTCCTGGGAGCCCCTCGAGATTCCCCAAGGCGCGTCCATCGTCGAGTTCAGCCCCCGTGACCCACAGCTTCTTTACTCCGCATTGTTGGAAGCACCCGAAGCATCGGTATACGTAAGCTCCGACGGCGGCAACACGTGGACGCGTCCTTGAGGAGATAGAAGATGCCTCTTGCCCTCGCCCTCGTCGCGGGGGCGCTCGCGAGCGTGAATCCGTGCGGGTTCCCGTTGCTACCGGCGTTCCTGTCCTTCTATGTGGGGGCGGAGGAGGATGTGCTGCCCCGCGCCCCCGCGCGCGTCGCCCAAGGGCTGCTGGTAGGCCTTCTCGTCACAGGGGGTTTCCTGGCGGTCTTCGCCGTCATCGGAGTGCCCATCGCCTACGGAGTGACGCAGCTGACGAGCGCGATCCCGTGGGCAGGACTCGGCATCGGTGTGCTGATGATCGCGGGCGCGGTGGCGGGTCTGGCCGGGAGAGCCGTCTACCTGGGTCCCAGGCGACCGCTTCAGGTCCAGCGGCGCAGGCGGCCGGCGACGATGGTCTGGTTCGGGGCCGCCTACGCCGTTTGTTCTCTGGGCTGCACCCTACCTATCTTCGTCGCGCTGGTGGGGGCGTCGCTGGCGACCGCAAACATCGTCGAGGGGACGATTGTCTTCGGCGCCTATGCGCTGGGGATGGCGACGATGTTGATGGCGCTGTCGCTTGGAGCAGCTCTTGCCCGAGACGGCCTGGCGCGCCGTCTAACACGCCTGCTCCCTCATATGCATCGGGTCGCGTCTGGATTGCTGCTCGTAGCGGGTGCCTATCTCACCTATTACTGGGTCCGCGTGATCTGGTCGCCGCCACAATCCCTCAGTGGTGATCCTCTGGTGGGGGCCATGACCCGCTTCGCCACGTTGGTCCAGAGGGCTGCAGGTTCGTCTGGCGGTCGAGTTGCGCTGTTGATGGCCGGTGGAATCGTCGCATTGGGGATCGGAGTCGCCATGTGGCAATGGTCCGGTCGGGAGCGGTCGGATTCGGTGATCGAGTGAGCGATAAAAGGCACGCCGAGACGCATGGCGCTTTGCGCCCCCGATCACGACCGTTTCGCCTTCTGATCGCACTGCTTCCGGCCGTCGCCTTCATCGGCTTGTTATGGATCGGGCTCGCCCGCACCGAGTCACAGGCCGAATCTGGGAGCAGCGCTCCGAGTTTTGAGCTCCCCCTTCTGGACGGTAGTGGTGTCCTTACCGACGAGGACCTGAGAGGCAAGAGTGTAGTCATCAACTTCTGGGCGTCATGGTGCATCCCGTGTCGCGAGGAGGCACCGTTGCTGGAGGAGACCTGGCGCGCTTACCGGAACCAAGGAGTCGTTTTTCTGGGGGTCAACATCAAAGACGCTGCGAGCGACGCACGGCGCTTCGTCGAAGAGTTCGATATCACGTACCCCACCGTGCGTGACCTCGACCAGAGCTTGACGCGAGACTTCGGGGTCAAGGGCCTGCCCGAGACCTTCTTCGCGGACCACCGCTGGACTTTCATCGGCGCCATCTCAGGTGCCAGGACCAGCGATCAACAAGGCACCGTCATCCTTGGAGCCATCTCAGAAGATGAGTTGATCTCCAACGTCGAGATCCTCATCAGAAGGATGGACTCATCAAACCAATGAGGATCGATCCTCCGAATAGAATGTCTCCAGGCTGGAAGCAAGACGCTCCACTAACAAATAGACGAAAGAATGGAGTATGGGTTTATTGGGCCGCCTCCCCCCGGATGGTATTCAAAGTGAACGTGAGGGGGACCGCCGGTGGCGTTCCCCGTGTCTCCAACGGTGGCGATTTTCTGTCCCGCCTGAACCGGCCCACCAGACAACACGTTCTCACGATTATGCATGTACCAATAACTGTTGCCATCGTCACCGGAGAGGATCAACCAGTTCCCTGCCGAGGTTCCGTAGCCTTCGAAGGTGATCGTCCCGTCTACTATCGCAACCACGGAAGTGCCGAATGCGGCCATCATGTCCGTGCCCTCGTGCGTTCGACCACCTGAGCGAGGGAAACCCCAGCTATCGATGAACGAGTTAACCCCCGCCACCGGACAGGCCATGCCGTTGACATCCGCGTCCCCGAGTCGAGATTGGTGTTTGGAGGATGACGTATTCAGGGAGTCAGGATTACTGTCGTCGCCCGCTTTGTTTTCTACTGCTTCCAGTTCCCGGGCTGCTGCGGCGGCTTTTTGAGCAGCTAGCGCAGCTAATTTCTCCTCAAGGGCTAGATACTCCTCTGAAACGTCTATGAAATATTGTTGCAACTCCTCGGAAGCGAGCTCCAATTGTGCTGTCGTCGTCGCGAGCTCCTCGCGTTTGGCCTGAAGTTGTTGTTGCAGGTGATCAAGCTGGGTCTCAGTTCGATAGGATTCCATCAACACGGTTGTCTGCTGCTGCGACACGCGCTCCATGATCTCGATCCTTGTCGAAAGTTCCCCGAGGTTCGGCGCGGTCAGAAGAAGTTCGACCATGTCTACACTGCTGGTCTGATAGAGAAATTGGGCTGCCTCAGCGACGCGGTCTTCAAGACGCCCTCTACGAAGGTGCAGATCATTGGATTGGACATCGATCTCCCCCAGCCGTTGATCCAGCAGGATTTCGCTTCTGCGTAACGTCTCGATCCGCATCGTCATAGCGTCAAGATTCGCTTGAATCTCATTTAATCGGGCTCTAAGGGAAGCCAGAGACTCTCGGCTCGCCGCCTGATCGCCGAGGACGAACGGCCCGGTGAAAGCCATAATCGCGATGGATGCGCAGACTCTCAGCGCTGTGACTTTCGGTACGAGGTGCACATTCTGGCTTCGACCCACCCCACCATCAACTTGAGAAGATGAACCGCCCTGGAATTGAAAAGGCTCCAGAGCTTGAGGGGGATGGTCCCACCTCGTTATAGACATATGGATTAGAATTGCTCCAAAATTTCTCTCGGGACTGGCGTTCTTGCGGGGGTCGGCGTCACCTTCGCTCCTGCGCTGGGCACGGTGCTGATGTCGGTCTCCCTGCCCCTGAGACTGCGCATCAATACTGACAAAGGACAGATCATGGCAATGAGAATCGATGGTAGATCAGGCAAGCTTGTCGCCCTCTTGCTTACCGTGGTGATGGGCGGTACCGCTTGCTCAACATCGAGTACGAATTCGGCAGGGAACGGCAATGCATCATCTGATTCGGATGGGCAGCCGGGCACTGTCCCTGGCCACCCCGGAAATCCCCGCGAGGCGGATCAAGAGGTTGTCCTGGATGCTCTCGACGACCTGAGGTTCGACCCAGCAAACGTCGATGTGACAGCGGACGACACGGTGACCTTCGTCGTCAAGAACGTCGGCGACAACCCGCACGAGTTTGTGCTCGGCGACGAACAATATCAGCTTGAGCACGAGCGGGAGATGAACGCACATCACGACTCGGTCAACGCAATCGAGCTCGATCCCGGCGAGACGGGGGAGCTGACTTGGACGTTCGACAAAGCAGGATCGGTGCTGTTTGGCTGCCACGAGCCGGGCCACTACAAAGGTGGGATGGTCGGGACGATCACCGTGAAGTGAGCCGCTCTTCTTATTGCGCCGCGCGACTCCTCATTCGTGTCCGGCCCTGGGTTCGACTGGGTGGGCCGAGCTCAGCGCAAACTTATGTCCCCCATTCTTGTAGGGTCACAAGATGCAGGGCTTGCGCCGGTTCATCTTTACTTCTTCTTCAGGCCGGGCGGCCTGCATCCTCTGGTTTCTGGTGTTCTTGTTCCTGTGCGGCCTTCATGTCGCTGGAATCCACCACGATGTGGACTCACATAGTCTGGGCTTGATTAATGGGCTAAGCGCCTTCATCATCTTTGTGGCGCTTATGGCCGTGCTGGTCCCACTGTCGTCAACCAATCGATTCTCGCGACGACCGCTCCTGAGATTAATCTCTATGCCGTCGTCGACCGGACACCACTTGATACCCTCCTGCCCCGAGGTTCTCCTCAGGCGTTGATTTGGCCGAACCTTTCTTAGCGGTTCGGCTAATCAATTGGAGGAGGGCTGCATGCGTATTTTGGGTGCTTCGGTCCTGCCGGGCGCAAATTGGCTGCGAGGTGGTCATGGTCAGCACCGTTCAGGAAATGATGGTCTGCGACAGCGCCGTGGGCAGCAGGCGTTGGCAGATGAACGTTTCGCTAGGGAGACAACCGAATGGAGAGATCTCTACGCAAAAAACGACGTAGCGAGCATCGTCTTACAGGAGCGCCTGCGCAGAGCCGAAGGCTTCCTCGAGCGCCTGAACCTTACGTCTCGGACGGTTGTGGCCGACGTCGGCTGTGGGGCAGGACTGATGTCGGTCGCTGTGGCAAAGAGAGGCGCCTGGGTACACGCCATTGACACAGTTGTGTCGATGCTCGATCTCACTAGAGAGCAGGCGGAAAGAGATGGGGTCGGGAATCGAGTCGACTTGACAGAGGCGAGCGTCGAATCCCTGCCGTTGAGAGGCGGAAGCGTTGACATTCTTGTCGCGCTTGGGCTCATATCGTGGGTCACTTCGCCGTCCGCGGCGGCGGAGGAGATCGCGAGGGTCGTGCGCCCCGGAGGCTATGTGATCGTTACCAGCGGCAACCCCTTCAGGCTCCAGTCACTTCTTGATCCACTGCAGAACCCATTGCTGCGTCCGATCAAGGACGCAGTCAAGCACCTCGCGGGGCGAGTGGGAGTCACACTACCCGTGTCCAAGGGTGTACCCCGGCATTGGCATTCGCCCAGGCAGTTAGACCTGTTGTTGTCCTCTGCAGGGCTAGAGAAGGTTGAGTCCTCGACCTGTGGCTTCGGTCCGTTTACCTTCTGCCGCAAGAAACTTCCGGAGCGCGTTGGGGTGCCACTGCATAAGCGTCTGCAGGATGTTGCTGACTCGGGCATGCCGGGTTTGAAATCCTGTGGTGCTACCTACATGGTGCTTGCTCGAAGGGGCTCAGCACCGCAGGGCTGGACCGATCATCATTCCGCTCTCAGTACAGGGCCTTCCCGGTGAAGGCCAGGCTTATTGGGGTGGTATGTCCTAATCTATCGCTCAGACCAGGTGAGGCTGGCTATTGTGCACCCCACGTGTCTCAACAAGAGGCACCGGGGCTGTGGTGTCAGTCTGCGAAAGGAGCGAGTGGTGCCAAAAGCTAAGAGGAGGCACAAAGGCAAAGAACTGCGTGCGAGAGAGACTCAGGAAGCTCAGAGGAAGGCCGACAAAGAGAAATTTACCTGGGCAGAGTACAGGCGCCGACAGGTGATCGTAGGTGTGCTCATCGGCCTCGGTGTGCTAGTGGCAGCGACGCATCTGGTCGAGCATGCGGGCTTCGTGTCGGTATTGCCGAAGGCTCTCGACGGCATCTATTACCCGTTAGGTGGGGCTCTCGTCATCGGCGGCCTGATCCTCATCCCCGCATGAAACCGAACTTAGGTCTCTGCTCGTTTGGAGGGTCGGGCAGAACTGCTCGTCCCCGCCGACCTCCGTGGGAAACACCAGGTCGTGGGCTATAGTCGTCCGGTGAAACTCAGAGCGCTGATGGAACGGTCGGCAGTTGCGAGGACCCTATGCCTTGTGATCCTTCTTCTCTTCGTTATGGTCTGCGGGCTTCATCTAGTCGGAGCCCACCACGATGACGACCTCGACGGCCTTGCGCTCGCCGACGGCTTGACGGTGATAGCCCTGGCTGGAGGGCTCGGTCTTGCGCTTGCTTTGTTCGTTCGCCGCTCAAACCTCGAGGGAGCGAACGCTATCGACCGCTTCGAGGTCGCCCCGCGCTCAGCTTCTTATTGGCAGCCGAGATTCAAGAGCGTGGTCCCCCTTCGACGTTGATACATCCCGCTTTCCCGCCGACCTTGACATGGGAAAGGGCTGGCTAGGGCGTTGCTCCTTAGCTCCGCGTTCTGTGTTGCAATCGAAGACGACGAGAACTTTACTCCCGCCGAGAGTCTCTTGAGGTAGCCCATGTGGAATTCCTTCCTTGCGAGCCGAAGGAAGCTCGGAAAACGGGCAGCCGCCCTTCTAGTCGTGGCGGCTGTGGTGGGTCTGCCCGCCGTGGCGCTGCGCGCTACGTGTGCTGGTAATTCTTGTCGCTCAACGGCCGAGGCCTCATCGAACACGCCGTTCTGCTCGCTGCCAAGCCAGCTCCGCAAGCTCATCGAGCATGGCTACTACGACGGCCGTGCGCCCGACCTCATCGCTGTCACCGGTCGAACACTCGTGGGTGGAGGGGACGCATTCCAACTTCCCGGGCCAAAACCCCTATGGCCCAGTACGTCGGAGGATGACGGCGGGAGAGTGCCGATCGTCTTCTCCGGCTCGGGCCTCGCTCCGAGTGCTGATGTGCCCGCCAAGACGCGTCTCGACGCGGTAGCCGAAACACTGGCGGACGTGATCGGCCTGAGCCGTGAGCACCCCGAGGTTCGGTCCGGTGAAGCCATTGCCGGTCTCGCCTCTGGAGAAACGCCGAGACTCGTCCTCCAGGTCGTCTTGAAGGGGATAAGGAGCGAGGACCTCGAGCAGCAACCTTCTGCGTGGCCGGTCCTGCGGCACCTTATGGGGCGCGGTGCCGGGACGCTGGACGGAATGGTGGGCTCTCTGCCGCTGGACCCTGCCGCGTCTCTTGCGACCATCGGGACCGGAGGTTTACCCTATCAACACGGAACTACTGGGAGCCTCCTTCGGCGTGACGAAGCCATCGTAAGCCGGACCGAGGTGAAGGGTTTTGGAGCCAAGGTCGTGACCGCTTGGAGCAAAACGGCGCCTCGCTCGGTCATTGCCACTCTTGGCGACGATCTCGACCAGACGCTCAAACAGCGACCAATCATCGGTCTTGTGGGTACCGACCCAATCGACCGTGGCCTGATCGGAGGTAACTGGTATGTCGGCGGCGACCGCGACCGGGTCGTCATCCTGGATCAGAAGACACCTCCTGTCGAACAGGCC
>JACDCD010000075.1 GCA_013694625.1 Actinomycetota bacterium
AGCTCGCACCGCGTTGAACGGGGCCGCGAGTTCTGATGGTCTCAAGCATAGGAGTACGAACGATGCCACACTCGTTCTAAGGTGGACACATGACTGGCAGGCCCACCGTTGTTGCGTTCGATGTCAATGAGACGTTGTCCGACATGGAACCGCTGCGCGCACGGTTCGCCGACATCGGCGCGCCGGAGCATCTGCTGGAGCAGTGGTTCGCGGCCACGCTGCGGGATGGCTTCGCGCTGACCCTGGCGGGTGGTTACGCCGCCTTCTCGGACGTAGCAGCAGCCTCGCTGCGGATGGCGTTGTCGGGCATCGACGATCTCCGGCGCGACCTGGAGGACGCAGTGGCCTTCGTGCTGGCGGGCCTTCCGGAGCTCGACGTGCACACCGACGTGCCGGAGGGGATTCGCCGGCTCCACGACGGCGGCGTGCGACTGGTAACTCTGACCAACGGTTCGGTGGCCATGTCCGAAGCCATGCTGGATCGCGCCGGGGTGCTCGATCACTTCGAGCGGCGCATGTCCGTCGGAGAGGTCCGGCGGTGGAAGCCGGCCGCAGAGCCCTACCTTTACGCTGCTGCTCAGTGCGGTGTGTCGTTGGAGCAAATGGCTCTGATAGCAGTGCACCCGTGGGACACCGACGGAGCGAAGCGAGCGGGTCTCATCACAGGCTGGGTCAACCGCAAGGGCCAACCCTACCCGCTGTGTTTTCGGGAGCCGGATGTGACCGGCTCTGACCTTCCCACCGTCGCCGACGCGCTTCTGGCGCTTGGTGGCGGCGGCTAGTTGAAAACCACGGCGGGGATCGGGGCGACGGGCGTGATCTGATGGAGAACCGCTAAAAGCTCGTAAGGTGCAAACCAGACTGTCAACGGAGAGATGACAAATGGTGGATGAGGACGTTCATTCGAGTATCGATGAGCTGGCGACGGAGGAACACCAGCTGCGCGAATGAGAGGCTCGACAGCCGCTGAACGAGGACGAGCTCAGGCGACTCCAGTGGTTGGAGGTGAAGCTCGACCAGTGCTGGGACCTACTGAGGCAACGGCGGGCACGAAGAAATGCCGGACTCGATCCGGACGAAGCCCAAGTGCGCGACGTCAACACCGTCGAGCACTATCAGCAGTAAACGCCCCGGCCGGGAGTGCCTCGAACTCAAGTCTTGTCGGCCTCGGAAGCCGTCATTAAGCCGTGGCGGAAGGCGACGCTGATGCGCGGCCCCGCCTTCGCCACCTTCGGCACGGAATGCTCCCAGGTTCGTTGGGTCAGGCCTCCCGTGACCAGCAGGTCGCCACCTCCCAATGAGAACACGCGAGACCTCCCTCCACCCCTCGGGCGCAGTAGGAAACGCCGCGCTTGACCAAGAGACACGAGTACCACCAGCGGGCGCTCGATCTCCTGGTGAATGTGATCGCCGTGCCAGGCGACGCTGTCCTTGCCGTCCCGGTAGAGATTGAAGCCGACGGAGTCGAAGTCGACTCCATAGCGCTCAGACAGGACACCGCGCATGGTTTCGATCAGAGCCGGGACGAGTGGCTGATTCGATTCATTGGACCAGTGGGAGGTCAGCCTGGGTTCCAGGACCTTGCGGTCGTACATGTGGCGAGAGCGCTGTCCCCACTCCCTCTGCTCTACGACCTCCTGGAAAAGTCCGTCGGGCGACAGCACCCAGCCCGGCGCATGATCGACCCACGATTCGTCGTCCAGCTCGATGCGTTCGAGCCGGGTGAAGTGACGGTCGATGTCCGGCTCCGAGGCGCCGAAGAGCGTCGGCTGCCAGGAAAGTCCAAGGTGCTCAGCCATTTCCTGTTCCTACAACGAAAGTGAGGCGCCCCTAGTCCGGCTTTGTGTCAGGAAACGTGCGGAATCCGCCCCCAAGCTGGCAAAGAGCCGGAGCAGGGGCGGGTCGCGTGGCCAATTTAAGCGCAGAAATGCCGCCCGGAGAGTTGGGTGTCGGACCTCAAAGGTAGGCTTGGAGGGATGAAGATTCTGGATCACAGCAGCGACACCAAGGAGC
>JACDCD010000099.1 GCA_013694625.1 Actinomycetota bacterium
CCAGACGGTCATCACCGCTCGACGCACCGGGGCACCGAGGCGGGAGACCCTGGGCCGGGAGGCGACCATCTTCCGGCTCGGCCTGCCGGTAAACCACCTGCGCCAGCTCTACGCGGTCCCCGCGGCTTTTCTCACCCCGGCCCACTCTCGAGTGATCGACGTCGTGCACGCCCATCTCGGTGAGGACCTCGCGGTCCTGCCTTTAGCGATGCTTGCCGCCCGCATCGGGCGTGCCCCCCTGGTGATCACGGTCCATTGCAGTCCCCGTTACACGCTTGCGCGCGTGGATCTCAGGAGCGCCGTGCTCAGGTCGCTGGGGGGCTGGATCGAGGGGCGCGCCGAGCCGCGGGCGGCCGCCGTGATAACCATCACCCCCCGCCTCGCAGAGCGTCTCAGAGGGGGCGGGGTCGATCCGGAGCGCATTCACGTCATCCCCCCGGGCGTCAACCAGTCCCTGTTCGAGGGACCCTTCAGTCGCCCCCTTCAAGGCATGGGGGGCCCGAGGATCGTGTACGCCGGACGGCTGCACCGTTCCAAGTCGGTCACCACGCTGGTGGGGGCGGCGAAGCTCATGACGTCGGACGCACGGGTGATCCTGGTCGGCGACGGCCCGCAGAGGGCCGCTCTGGAGCGCAGCATCGAGGGGCTCGGCCTTGGCGATCGCGTCCATATCACCGGCTTCGTGCCCCACGACACCGTGCCGGGGCACCTCGCCCACGCCGATGTCGTGGTCCTGCCCTCGGTCTACGAAGAGCTCGGGTCGGTGCTGCTCGAGGCGATCCACCTGGGACGCCCCATCGTCGCCTCGGACGCCGGCGGGATACCCGGGGTGATCCATCACGGGCACAACGGTCTGCTCGTGGCGCCGAACGACCCCGCGGCGTTGGCCCGGGGGATCGACCGGGTACTGGGCGACCCGGCCCTGAGCGCCAAGCTCAGCGCCGGGGCCCGCTGCAGCGCGTCGAGATACGACTGGAACCAGGTCGCCGACAGGATTCTGGCCCTCTACCGATCGGTTATCCAGGGCCACCCATCAGATGGGCTCTGTCCTTCACCCTCAGCCGTCGAGGAACATCCCTCCTGGAATGGCACTTAAAGCCTGCGTGCCTGGAAGGAGGGGTGCTCCTCGCACCTAGGAATCACCTCGGCAGCTTGCCGGGGGTGCTAGTCGGCGACCCGGAGCGCAACCGATCAGATCGGCTCTGTCCTTCGCCCTCAGCCGTCGAGGAGCATCCCTCCTGGAATGGCACTTAAAGCCTGCGTGCCTGGAAGGAGGGGTGCTCCTCGCACCTAGGAATCACCTCGGCAGCTTGCCGGGAGTGCTAGTCGGCGACCCGGAGCGCCACCGCCGGAGGTATCGATGACGCCTGCTGCGCCGGCCAGGCGGTTGCCAGCAACGACGCAACCAACGCCGTCCCGGTCAGGATGCCAAGCTGGCCCCAGGGGATTATCAGCTCGACCCCTTCTCCGAAGTCACCGTTGTTTACCAGCTGCGACGCGGTTACCAGGGCAAGTGCGGCACCCACCAGGATGCCTTCGAGCGCCACGAAACCAGCCTCCAGCACGAAGGCGCGCCGAACCTGATGGGCCTCGAAGCCCAGCGATCTCAGAACCCCGACATCACGCCGTCGTTCGCGCACGGCTCTCACCATCAGGACGCCGAGGCCCGCCACCCCCACAACCAAGCCGAGGGCGAGGTATCCCTGCATGAGATCGAAGAACTGCAGGCTGGCCTGCTGGGCCTCCTCGATCAGCGACCGGAACGTCTGTGCCTCCACTCCGTTGCTGAGGAAGTCACCCTGGATGCGATCCGTGATGGCCGTCGCATCCTGGTCGGTACGGTCGGTCGTCAGGTAGAAACGTGACGGCGTTGCAGTCGAGGACGCTTCCTTTGCAGACTCAGTCGACATGAAGGCGCCGGAAAAAGCCTGGCCGGCGCTGGTGATGCCTATCACCCTCCGCTCCGTCGACGCGCCGGTGACGGGATCGATCACGGTCATGTTGTCACCCGGCTCAACCACCAACTCGGGTGGACCGCCGCCTCCCTGCAGAAAGAAGATATCGACAATCACCGCCTCGGGATCGTCGAGGATCGCATCCCAGGCCTCCTGGTCGCTCGAGTAATCCTCGAGGCGCTCCTCGAGCGGAGGCGGCTTGACTGCGAAAAAGTCCTCGTCCACCCCCGAAACCGGCCACGCTTCCGGCTCGGTGAACCCCTGGGGTTGGAACAACGCCCCCCCAAAGGTCAACGCCGCCACCCGGTCGACCCCCTCGACATCCTGGACCTCGTCCGGCCTCGGTGGGTTGGTTCCGCTTGCGGTAACGAGAGCCTGCCACCCGCCCGCTTCGCTGGCTACGGCATTGTCGATCTGGCCGCCGAATACATTCGAGAGCACCGAGATAAACACCATCGTGAAGATCACGAGCGAGTACATGCCGAGAGTGAGGCCGGTGCGGAAACGGCGCGCCAACGGATACGCAAGACCGAGTCTGAGTGACAGCCACCGGGCGGCCACCTTGCGGATCCCGCCCTCGAGGGTCTCCTGGCTCTGACTCAGAAGAATGACGGCCGAGAAGGTCAGAAGGATGCCCTGAACAACGAAGGCGAAGATGTCGCCGCTCTCGAAAAACGCTCCATCGGTGATGCTGTTGCCAAGGATCCCCCAGGCAAGTGAGCCTCCGGAGACGAGCAGGACTGCCGTTCTGCGACCGATGAGGCGAGTCAGGAGTGGGAGCAGCCCGAAAGCCGCCAGCGGCGGACCGAGGATCGATCCAAGCCACCCGTTCGATGCGCCTACCGAGGTGATGAACCAAGCGACCCCCAGCGCCGCGATCACGATCCCGGCGATAACGGTTCGCAGACGCGATTTCGCGAGGCGAGGTTCGGGAAGATCGCGTATCGCCCGGATTATGTTCACGCGGCTGATCCGGAAGCTCGTGAACAGGATCGTCACCAACGAAATCAGAGCTCCGATACAGAAGCCCCCGATGATGCTTTCGATATCGGCGTCGAAGATGAGATCCAGTGCGAAGTCTCCACTGCCCCCAAAGATCGGCGCCGCGAATTTGACGATCACCCAGCCGACGCCGATGCCGAGCACCGCTCCTAAAATGCTTGCCACGAGGGCATAGATCGCGCCTTCGATCACAAAACCCCTGACGAGATCGGCGCGCCGCATCCCTACAGCGCGCAGCATTCCGAGCTGTGCTTTGCGCTCTTCGGACAACATCACGAAGATATTCACCAGCAGCAGGACACCCGCGACCACAGCGAACGATCCGATGCCGAGGAAGAACTCGCTGAACTGCTTGCCCTGCGCCTCTGCGTTGTCGAGACGATCTTGCTTGATGGGCTCCACACGAAACTGGCTGCCCGCCGGGAGCGCTTCTTCGATCGCGGCGGTCACGCCGTCCGTCAAGTCGGCGCCGTCCTCGACCCCGCCTCTGTTCGAGACGGCCACGATCGTGGTGGGAGCCTCGGCGCCGGCCGGAATGCCGGCGTTGCTCAAGCTCTCGATGGTGCCGGGTTCCAGAAACACGTTCGAGGACGAGGACTCGAGTCCGGTCCAGTACCCGGCCAGACCCACGCGTGGAAGTACGCTCGTGACTTCGAGGTCTATCTTCTCGCCGTACAGAAACCCCGTGATCTGGTCGCCGGCGGCGACGTCCAGTGTCGACGCGATGTCTTCTGTGATGGCGGCCTCACCGACGCCCGGCGTGTCACCGGTGATGCCGGTGGCCTGTGCATCCCCACCGAATCTCCGGGCGGCATCGAAGTCGAACTCGATGGCTTGAGCCTCGGGCTCGGCACGCGCCCCGCCCGGCCCGCCCGTCGAGAACGATGCGGGCACCGCCAGGAAAGATTCGATGCCGTCGATGCGTGCATCGTCGAGGTCCTCGATGGCCCCAGCGACCTCGGCCGCGCCGTCATTCGAAGGCACGGTTATCACCTCGTCCACCGGTCCGAGCTGTGTTGTCGCCGTGGCGCGTATGGACGAGTCGAGCGTGTCACCCACGATGAAGCTGCCGGTGACGATTGCGGTGCCGAGAAGGCTTCCGATGATCACCAGGGTGGTCTCGCTCGGGCGCCTGACGGCGTCGCGCACCGCCAGCCGCCGAAGTACCCCTTTGCGTATCGCCTGCCACACAACCAGGACGGTCGCGACGGCCAGTATGACCAACATCACAACGAGAGTTTGAGCATCCACTTCCCTACTCCTCCGGGCGATCGGTTGCGGACTCGATCGCGCCGTCCCGCATCCGGATGAGCTTGCCGGCCGTGCTCCCGATTGCCGGATCGTGCGTAACCAGCACGAGGGTCAGGCCTTCGTTGTTCAACTCCTGCAGCAGATCCATGATCGATCCGGCCGTCTCGGTGTCGAGGTTGCCGGTGGGTTCATCGGCCCACACGATGGAAGGCCCGCCGGCCAGGGCGCGGGCGATCGTCACGCGCTGCTGTTCGCCTCCCGAGAGCTCGTTGGGACGGTGCTTCTTCCTGTGGCCCAGCCCCACCCGCTCGAGCGTCTCCTCGGCGCGCCGACGCGCTTCGGCAGGCTTTGCTCCCGCAAGCAGCAAGGGCAACTCGACGTTCTCGGCAGAGGTGAACACGGGAATGAGGTTGAAGGATTGGAAGATGAACCCCATGTGCTCGGCACGGTCGTGACTGCGCTTTGCATCCGACATCCTGTGGATGTCCTTGCCCTCGACCACCACCGTGCCCGAATCGATGTCGTCGAGTCCCGACAGGCAGTTCAGCAAGGTCGTCTTACCCGAGCCCGAGGGCCCCATGACTGCGAGGAATTCTCCGGCCTCGATGGTCAAATCCAGGTCCCTCAGTGCTTCGACGCTCTCGGCGCCGGTCTTGTAGATCTTCTTTACATCTGTCGCAACGAGGATGTCGCGTGTGCCGGTTGAGCCGGCAGGCTCGTCTGCAAGTCTCTTCGAGCCTCTGGACCGCATTCGGTCAAAGACCTTCGCCAATCTGAGAACCTCCCGTTCTTTTCAGTTCACCCCCCCGGCTTTCCGATTCCCAAAGTCGGCTCCCCCCAAGGGCCGCGTTACGGTGAACAACATTCGTTTGATCAGCTTTCATTATGACGCTTGCCCGTCGGGCTGCTTGCGAGCCACCAACCCGAACAGCACCGCTCCGAGGCCGACGGCCGCACAGCCGAGGGGCAGCCAGTCTCCCGTACGCGCGTAGAACGTCGCGCCGGTCGAGAAGCGGACCCTCTGG
Organism: Actinomycetota bacterium; assembly: GCA_013694625.1. Taxonomy (GTDB): domain Bacteria; phylum Actinomycetota; class CADDZG01; order CADDZG01; family WHSQ01; genus JACDDL01. The sequence continues at coordinate 5,234 of JACDCD010000099.1, forward strand.
GTTGCGGTCGCCGCCTCCCAGAGCGGGGTGGACTGGGCCACCATGCCGTCGGGGGCGATGAAGGCCGAGATCCCGCTTAGCGCCGCATGCACCACCCACACCCCGTTCTCGGCCGCCCGGAGCTGGCTGAAGGCGACATGCTGCGCGGAGTTCCAGGTGAAGCCGTAGGTCGAGGTGTTGGTCGCCACCACCACCAGGCGGGCGCCCGCATCGGTGCTCTGGCGCACGAGCGATCCAAAGTCACCTTCGAACGAGATTACCGGAGCAACGGATCCGCCGGCCAGCGTGAACACCTTCGGGCCCGGGCCCGGGATTGAATCCGTCGGCACCTGGTCGAGCATCGGGATCCAATCGAGAAAGCGGCGCGCCGGAATGTATTCGCCGAACGGGACGTGGTGTCTCTTTTGATAGAAGTCTGTGATGCCACCCTCCGGCGTGACCAGAAAGACGACCACTTTCCGCTTCTGGGAACCGACGTCCACCTCGCCGCCCACGAGCATCGGCGCGCCGACCGTCCGGGCCGCGGCGGCCAGGGTGCGCCTCACGTCGGGATAGCGGTAGGGATCGATGCCGACCGAGCTCTCCGGCCAGATGACGAGGTCGGGGTTCTGGTCCCGCAGACCGGCCGTGATGCGTGCGTGGTTCCCGATGATCTCGAGCTCCTTGTCGAAGAACGAGCCCACATAGTCCCGCGGGACGTTTCCCTGCACTATGGCGACGCGCGCCTCCCTTCCCCCGGCCGACCGCGCCGGGAGCAGAGCGGGCGCCGCAACGAGGATGACGGTCGCAGCGGTAATGGCGGCGGCGAGGGCCGCCGACCTCGGGACGGAGGTGAGGCTGCGCCACGTCTCGGCCAGCGCGCTGTTCACCAGCGCGACGATCAAGGACACGCCCCATGCGCCGGCGAAGGCCGCCGGACGCAACATCCAAGCAAGGTCGTGCTGGCTCTGGGCGAGATGGCCCCAGGTGAAGCCACCGAGAGGGACGAGGGATCGCAGATACTCGATTGCGACCCACAGGATGGGCGGGACCAGCGCACCGGCAAGGTGTCCCTTCCGCCTGCTCGCCACCGCCCACAGCGCCCCCCACAGCCCCACGAAAGCTGCCTGGAGGCCGACCAGCAAGGCCCAGGCGATCCATCCGAGAAGGCTCTGCCAGAACAGAAGCGTCCCGAAGAACGCCACGCCGTACACGGCGCCGAGACGGAACCCCCGGCCCGGGGTGGCTCCCTTCACGAGCACGAACAACGGTGCCACGGCCACCCATGCCATGGGTGCCAGATCTGGCTCGGGGAAGGCGAGTGTCAACGCAGCCCCGGCCGCCAGAGCGATCCCGTAGGCCGACCCCACGCGGTGAGCGGGCAACCCATGCGAACCCGCCACACCCATCACCTCCTCGGCGTCAGTTCCCCCGTCCTCCAACGTGCTTCCGCGCTCGACCCTCTCATCCCGGGCTACCGACGCGTTCATCCCGATCAGAGTTATGTGTTCTGGAGAGCAAGGAGCCCCCAGAGCCTATGAGCGTTGAAGACGAAGACCTCTGTCGCGGCGACGCCGAAGGGAGAATCGGGCTTGTACCGATAGTCGGTGATTCGCCCGTCTCCATTCACCTCGACAAGGCCGAAACGCGTCGGGTCGTCCCGGCCGACCAAAGTGGTGACCATGATGACGTGAGCAGCCCGCTCGAGATGGGCTCGTTGAGGTCGAGTTTGTAGACATGGTCGGGCGCTCATCACCACGAGAACGTCCGGGTCGCGTAAGGACGGCCTGATTGCAATAGACGGCGTCTGCGTTTCCCTCGTGGAAGCCGATCTGTTCGGTACCTAGGTGGGGACTGCAGGAGCCGCATTCCCGTACGTGCGATCGAGGTCCCACGGTCGCCCGTTGGACACGTGATCGTTGAGTGATTGGGGATGAAACTGCTCGACGATCCATACATCGCTCAAGCCGCTGTGGAGGCAGTTGCTCAGCGGGAAATCGATGAGCCGGTAGACACAGGCAAAGGGCAGCACCGGCTTGCTCGCTCTTCGGTGAGCAATTCCATCCGTTCACCAGCTCCCCCCGCCATGACCATCGCCAGCACTTTCACATCGCGCATTTCGCTTTCACTTTGTCTGAGGTTGTCGCCCGGCACAGTAGCGCCCGTCCATCCTTACGTGGTCAGGTACGGCGGCGCCGGGGGAACCGGGCCTGTGGCTCTGCGCACAGGGAACGGCTTCTCGGGCGCTGGACCACACCATGGTGTGGTCCCCCGGCACCACAGTCCCTTCTCGGCCCCATCTGCCCAATGGCGGCCGAGGCTTGGGTACGGTGATTGGATGATGCATAGCTCGCCTCCCTCGTCCGCAGCCGAAGCCAGCCGGGCGTTGCTCGGCCTTCGGCGCGAGCTCGAGTCGTCGCGCCTGGGTCTCGAGATCCCGGAGGTCGAGTCGGTTCGCCGGGGGCGCCAGGAGCTCATCGGACAAATAGACGATTACCTGCTCCCCCGTCTGGGCCAGATCGAAGCTCCCTTGCTCGCCGTCGTCGGCGGCTCGACCGGCGCCGGCAAGTCGACGATCGTGAACAGCATTGCCGGCCGCGTGGTCTCCCCCGCCGGAGTGTTGCGCCCCACGACCTCGGCGCCGGTCCTCACCTGCAACCCGGCCGACACGGCCTGGTTCAAAAGCGACCGCATCCTGCCCGGCCTCCCGCGCACTACGGGCGAGTTGAAACCACAGAACCGCGGTTTGCATCTGGTCGAAGACGGCGACATTCCGGCCGGCCTCGCCTTGTTGGACACTCCTGACATCGACTCTGTCGTGGTCGCCAACCGCGAGCTCGCCGGACAACTGCTGGCCGCAGCCGACCTGTGGTTGTTCGTCACCACCGCAGCGCGCTATGCGGACGCTGTGCCATGGGATCTGCTGCGTACGGCCTCGGATCGGAGCACGGCCATGGCCGTCGTCTTGAACCGGGTACCACCGGAGGCACTGGCGGAAGTGGGCCGGCACCTGCAGGTAATGCTGAAAGGTGAGGGCCTCGCCACGGCGCCAGTATTCACGGTTCCGGAGACGGTCCTGGATCACGGCCTGATTCCCGTCGCCACTCTCGTCCCCCTAAGGCTGTGGCTGGACGATCTCGCCGCAGACGCCGGCCGACGCGCCGAGATCATTCGGGGCACACTGCAGGGAGCCCTCGACAGCCTCGATGGGCGAATCGAGGACCTCGCCACCCACGTGGACCGGCAGCGTCACGGCGCCGAAGTCCTGAAATCAAGGATCGAGGCTGCCTACTCAGGCGCTCGCTCCGGCATTGAGGCCGCGCTTAGTGGTGGGACCCTGCTGCGTGGTGAGGTCCTGTCCCGTTGGCAAGAGGTGGTCGGGACCGGCGAGCTCATGCAGACGGTCCAAGCGCGCATGGGGGTGGTCCGGGATCGTCTGCGGTCGGCGTTGACGGGGGTGCCTCCGGTCGCCGAGGAGGTCAAGGCGGCTCTCGAAAACAGCGTCGAGACGGTGGTCATGACCAGTTGCGACCGGGCGGCCGAACAGGTGGTGGAAGCCTGGGAAGCCACCTCCGGCGGTGGGCCGCTCGTGATGGCGGGGGGCCGGGGGCTCGACCGCTCATCCAGTTCGCTCCGTGTCGGCGTGGCCGCAGAGGTGCGCGGGTGGCAGCGCGACGTGCTCGCCCTCGTCGCCGCCGAGGGCGCTTCGAAACGGGCGGTGGGCCGCGCCCTGTCGCTGGGAGTGAACGGGTTGGGCGTCGCACTCATGGTGACCGTCTTTGCCCACACGGGGGGCCTGACCGGCGGTGAGATCGCGGTCGCAGGGGGGACCGCGACGGTGGGCCAGAAGCTCCTCGAGGCCCTGTTCGGCGATCAGGCGGTCAGGACCCTGACCGCATCGGCGCGCCGGAACCTCATGGAGCGGGTCGACCGCCTTCTGGGGGCCGAGGCGGCCCGCTTCCATAGCCTCGTCGATGCCGTCGCGCCAAGCCCCTCCGAAGCCGCCCGTCTTCGAGACCTCCGCAGAGCGATGAGGGCGGTTCGCCCATGACCGGCGCATTGACGAGAAAGACGCGCGGCCTGGGTCTGAGCGATCGACTCGAGGGATTGGGCGACGCGGTGGCCTGTGCCGACGGCCGTCTTCCGGCCGAGGATGTCGCACGAGCCCGGGTGGTTCTCGAGCACGCAGGCGGACGGCTGAGCCGGGGGCCCGAGCTGACCGTAGCGGCGCTCGCCGGGGCGACCGGCAGCGGCAAATCCTCTATCTTCAATGCGTTTGCGGGAACCGGGCTGTCCATCGTTGGCACCCGCCGCCCCACGACCGGCGAGGCCCACGCCTGCATCTGGAGTGAAGAGGTGGATGAAGAGGGCAGCGCCGCCGATGCGCTGCTCGATTGGCTGGCTATCACGCGACGGCACCGGCACCTCGGGATCGAGCCCGAGCTCGACGGCATGGTTCTCCTCGATCTGCCCGACCACGACTCGACCGAGGTCGAGCACCGTCTCGAGGTGGATCGTCTGGCCGATCTGGCCGATCTCCTCGTGTGGGTGGTGGACCCACAGAAGTACGCCGACGCTGCCCTGCACGACCGCTACCTGAGGCCGCTCTCCGGATATGGCTCGGTCATGGTCTTCGTCCTGAACCACATCGACCGGCTCGAGCCCAGCGCCCGGCGCGCCTGTATCGGGGACCTCGGGCGGCTGCTCAGGGAGGACGGCCTCGGACGGGTCCCCGTTATAGCCACCTCGGCGCGCACCGGCGAGGGACTCGACGATCTGCGCGCCGAGCTCGTCCGCCGGGTGTCGGCCCGCCGGGCGGCAACCGAGCGACTGGCAGCGGAGGTCGACCGGGCGGCAGCCGCCCTGAGCTCGAGCTGCGGCGAACCGGGCCGTGGCCGGCGCTCCCCTGATCCCATTCCCCCGGGCGATCGGGCCGCACTGGTACAGGCTCTCGCGGGGGCGGCAAACGTCGACCTCGTGGCCGGCGCAGTGGGAGGTGCTCACAAGCACAGGGCACGCGCTGCGACCGGCTGGCCATTCACCCGCTGGGTTCGCCGGCTCAGGCCCGATCCGCTCGCCCGGCTGCACCTGGCGCGCGGCACGGCCGACGGCGCCCGCACTTCGCTCCCCGCCCCAACCGAGGTGCAGGGCGCCGCCGTCGGCGGGGCGATCCGCAATGTGGCCCGGGAGGCAAGCGAGGACCTGCCTGCGCCGTGGCCGGCGCTCGTCCGGCGGGCCGGAACCTCAAACGAAGAACAACTTCCCGACCTCCTCGATCGCACGGTGGGCGCCGCCGATGTGGACGCGGCGGGGCCCCCGGGGTGGTGGAGGGTCGCAGGGGCCCTGCAGTTTCTGTTCGCCGCGCTCGCGCTCGCCGGGTTCGCCTGGCTCGCGCTGCTCTTCGGGTTCGAGTGGCTTCAGCTCCCCGACCCTCCGACCCCGGAGGTCGCCCGCATTCCGCTCCCCACCCTCCTGCTCCTTGGGGGACTTGCCGCCGGGCTCCTGCTGGCGCTGATAGCGCGCGCCCTGGCCCACCTGGGGGCGAAGCGCCGGGTGCGTTCGGCGCGTCGGAAGCTGTCCGAAGGAGTTGGAGACATCGCCGACCGGCGGATCCTGAGCCCGATCCGGGACGAGCTCGGCGCCTACAGCGCGTTATGCGCCTCCCTGCGGCGCGCCCGGGGTGGACGCTAATAAGGTCTAGGGGCGCAACGCCCCCGTATCCCAACCGGTAGAGGAAGGGGACTTAAAATCCTCACAGTATGGGTTCGAATCCCATCGGGGGCACAACGGTGACCCAGGAAGTCGCTACCGATCGATCGTTACGGTTACCCGATCAAAGGTAGCCTTCGGAGGACAGGGCATGGCGAACGCAGGAGAAGAAATTCTTAACCCTCGGACGGGTCAGAGGATGGTCTTTCTCCAAACAGGAAGAGAAACCGATCTTCGAGACCTTCTTCAGCTTGGCGCGCGACGGGAAGCTCAACGACAAGGGGCTGCCGTCGCTCCTCCAGATGGCGGTATCAGTCCCCGCGTTCGGCACAGAGATCCGACTCACCAAGCCACCGTGGATAATCCAGAGGGCGATATTCGGGTTGCTGGCCCCGCTGTCTAAGCTCCGCGGCTAGCGACCCTTCTATCCCGGTGACACAATCACTGAGAAGAGCCTGCCAGCAGGGACCGCAGTGCAAGAAAGCTCGAACAGCGTCCGGGCTTCGGGCCATGCCAGGAGCTGGAGCTCGGACCAGATCGGCACGGCCGCTCTCAGTGCTTGAGCCAGACAGAGGCGTGGGTCGGTTGCATCGTGTCCCTGACAACGGCCAGGAGCTCAGCATGCAACGCCTCCAGGTCGACCTCGTCTCGTAGCCGGGCAGAAAACGCCTCCATGGTGCGGGCGGCGTCGTACTTGCGCCGGTAGAAGCGTCTGTCGATGAAGCCCTGGATGCGGCCACGTGCAGGGCGGAACAGCGCGGCGACGGCAAGGGTGGAAGCGGCCACAGCCAGGTTGTTGGTGGCCTGGCCCGTGGCGGCGCGGACGACGGTCCCGGCCCCCACAACCCCCGCTGCGTAGACAAGGGCCAGCACCGCGGTCAGGCAGGCGTAGACAAGGCGCGATTGACGATGAGGTCTATGTCGTAGAGCCGGTACTTCAAAACGGCTATCCCGATCGCTACAGGGATGAGGAGGAACGAAGAGGTGGTGACTTCCTCGACCACGGTGTACAAGAGGGGGGTGGTATGGAGATTCAAAAGCTCAATCAAGCCAAGACCTGCGAACCAGCTCAGGTATGCGCCCGTTGTTATGGTGGCACCTGTCACGAGCCACTTCATCTGGAAGCGCTCCTGGCCACGCGAGCTGCGGAAGCGCCGGACGAGGCTTACCGCACAGCCAACGATGCTGGCCAGGAGCAGCACAATCCCAATCATCTGGATCGGGAACAGGAGGGGGCGCAGCGCTTGGATCCCCAATGGATTGTCCACCTGTGGGAACTCAGTGTTGCTCCAAGGGCCAGGCTGAAACAGGCTGATCGCGCTGAGGAAGATCAGGGTGAAGGCAGACAGCCACCCGAGCGGGCTCCAGCGGGGCGACGGCAGACGGCCGTCCGGAAACAGCAGGAGCAGGAACGTTCCCATCAGACCCACGGCCGGCACCCACAGCCAGTAGCCCAACGCGATGCTGAGGTCGGGTCGGGGGAGCGAACCCTCCTGTGTCCTCAACGCGTAGAAGGCATAGCCGTTCAGCGAACCGTTCAGACCCCAGGCGAGCCCGATTGCGAGCAAAATCCATCCGATCGGGTTGCGAGGCTGGCGGGCGGCAACCGGGGCACCAACCAGCGCAAACACGAAATACGCAACCAAGAGGCCATCCCCCGACCGGTTCACGACGGCGAAGAACAAACTGGCCACATACACCAGCCCGATGAATGCCAGCGCCGCCCAGGCAAGACGCTCGGCGAAAGGACGTGCCATCCGCCTATATTGGCCCGCCCCCGTCCCCAAAGCGTTACGAGACCAGCCTCGAATGCCACGCCGGGCAACCGCAATTCCTCTGGCACCGAGCGGGACCGCGCCGCAACCGGTGGCTAACGGGTAGTCTTATATCCGCTCGGATATACTGGACCCATGAGCATTGCAGCAAAGTTGATCAGGGAAGCACGTCTGGCGGCCGAACTGACTCAGGGAGAGCTCGCACGTCGATCCCGCACATCTCAATCCGCCGTCGCGGCATACGAATCGGGCGCCAAAGTTCCAACATCTGAGACCCTCGACCGGCTCCTTCGCGCGACAGGGACCAGCATCGGGACGCAACCACTGCCAGGGAAGAATCGCCGCACAGTCGTCCTGGCAAAGCTGCTCCGCGAGCACCGTGACGAGATCCTCAATATAGCCGCAAGCAACGGCGCTGCCAACGTGCGCGTCTTCGGCTCGGTCGCGCGCAGCGAGGAGCGCCAAGGATCCGATGTGGATTTGCTGGTAGACATGGCACCCGGACGTTCCTTGCTCGACCAGGTGCGCCTTC
>JACDCD010000062.1 GCA_013694625.1 Actinomycetota bacterium
CCTACCGGGCGGGATCGTCTGCGCTGGGGTGGGCGCCGGAGCTCGGCGCGCCGGCCAATCTGGCCCGTTACGGCGCCTTCTACCTTGCGACCTCGGCCTGGTGGGACGCCTACGGAGCGGTGGGCAATGCGGTTCTGGTGAGTGTGCTTGGACGCCCCCTGCTGGCGGCCCTGGACCGGGCAGCGCGCCGAATGAGCTTCACCACAGGCGCCGGGCGCGCCGGGAGAAACGCCCCTGTGACTCAGTCGCTGAGAGGGTCGATGAACCGTAGCTCGGGGAATCGGGCGAAGTCGCGATCGGTGGTGTGAAGAGTCGCCCCGTACTCCAGCGCGAGCGTTGCGAGATGGGCGTCCATGACCATTGCACCACGAGCCTGGCCGGAGCGGACGAGCTGGTCGAGCAGCGCCCAATGCCGCTCTGTCGGATGGGCCAAGCCCGTCTGAGGTAGCTCGAGCCAGAGTCGAACGATGCCCATCGCCTCCGGCGTTGGCAATGGGCGTGCGAACACGGTGGGATTGGTGGCGATGCGCACAAAGGCCAACAGGGACACCAGCGCGAATCGAACGGCTTCTGTGTCGCTCAGGGTCTCTTCGAGCCACCCCTTCGCCGCATTGTGCTGGACACTGGAGACGTTATAGGCGTACAGAAGGAGGTTCGCATCGATGAGGATCACCGATGCTGGGGACCTTCCAGGTTCTCGATCAGGCCCGCGATGTCATCGAGATCGATGCCGGGCCGAAGTCCCAGATCTTTTGCAGCCACGGTGAAGGTTCTGGGCGTCTGGCTCGAGCCATGATTCAGGCCGACCCTGAGAGCGTCATTGACCACGCTTTTGACCGACTGACCGGTGCGCCGAGCCTCGCCCCTGACAAGGCTCATAACGTCGTCTTCGAGCGTCAGGGTTGTTCGCTTTGCCACATCAAGAAGTTTAACCCATAAGCATCATGATGCCAGTACGCGGTACCTCCCTAATGGTGGGCGATCATTCTCCGGGCCGAAATGGTCGAGGGCAACCGCTTCGCCCCGGAGTTAGCATGGAGGCGAGAGTCGGCCGGGTGGCCGCGGCTCGGCGGCGACGCCGGGTCGAGGAAAGTCCGGACTCCACAGGGCAGGACGCTGGAGAAACTCCAGGCGGGGCGACCCGCGGCAAGTGCAACAGAGAGCAGACCGCCCGGGGCTTCGGTGTCGGGTAAGGGTGAAAGGGTGAGGTAAGAGCTCACCGGCGCGCCGGGCGACCGGCGCGGCCGGGTAAACCCCGTCCGGAGCAAGGCCAAGCAGGAGGCATGGGTTGCCCGCCCGCCGAGGCCGAGAGGCCGCAGGCAGCCTCCGGGTAGGCCGCACGAGGCGGACGGAGACGTCCGTCCGAGATGGATGGTCACCGCCGCCGGGGAACCGGCGGTACAGAATCCGGCTTACAGGCCGGCTCTCACTCCTTGCGGGCCCTCCCCGGTGTCGGGGAGGGCCCGCCCTCGTCCCCGGGCGACCGATAGAGACCAACTCGATAGCCGTCCGACATGCTCGCTTCTTGACGGATCTGGACGCTCACGTCACCAGCCACATCGAGACATGTCGCGGCTGCACTGTCTCTTGAACGGTGCCGAGCAGGTCATCGATTAGCGCGTCGAGAGCCACCTCGTCCCTCATCCGGGCAGAGAAGCCGTCGAGCGTCCTGACGGCGTCGTACTTGCGCCGGTAGAAGTAGCGGTCGATGAGTCCCTGGATGTAAGACCTGGCGGGACGGAAGAGCGCGGCGACCGCCAGGGTGGAAGCGGCGACCACCAGGTTGTTGCTCCTCTGTCCGGTGACCTCTCGGAGGAGACCACCAATCCCGACCACCCCGATCACATAGACGAATGCGAGGACCACGGTCAACGAGCCGTAGACGAGCGTCCGGTTGATGATGATGTCGATGTCGTAGAGGCGATAGCGCAGGATGGCTATTCCCGCGGCGATGGCGGGAGCGGCCAAACCCAATGTCACCAGATCCTCGAGGATCCGCTGCACGGTTCCCTTTCCCGTGTCGCCCGAGGCGAACACGATCGCCATCTCGGCTGCGAAAACTGCGGCAAGCAGTGCCGCGGCGTAGACGAACCACTTGAGCTGCTGACGCTCGACGCCGCGCGAACGACGCCAGCGCACGAACATCGACGCCCCCGCCGCCACGAAGCAGATCGGGAGCAACAGGGAGCCGAAATCGAGAATCGCGAAGAGGGGCCCGGCATCCTCGACCCCGAAGGGATTGACGACGTCGTTGGGAGGAGCCGCAAGCGGCCCGGGGTACAAAGCCTCGCCGAGGCTCGCCAGCGTCATTGACAGGACGCCTGCCCACATCACCGGACGCCAGCGGTGGGACGGCAGCTTCCCGTCGGGAAACAACAGAACCAGAAAGACCCCTATCGGGGCGATGTACAGCACCCAGCTCCAGTATCCGAACCAGACGAACAGTCCTCCGACGGATCCAAGCTGCCCCCGCCCAATAAGGTAGAGCCCGTACTCGGTCGCAAAGCCCGACATCGAGTTGGCCAATCCCGTCAGCAGGATGAGCCACCCCACCAAGTTGCCCGGCCTCCGCACGGCGATTAGGGCTCCGACGATGGGGAAGGCGAAGGACACGGGCACGAATGCGATGGTGTTGTAGACCGTCCCCCAGTCCGATACGAGGGGCGTGCCACTCGCCACCCTCAGAACGCCGGCGATGACGACGAGGACGATGCTCGAGATGCAGAGAGACCAGGCCGCGCTGCGGTTGGTGGAAGGTTTCACTCAGGCATCTTCTCCAACCGGCGTCCCGAGAACGTTACGAGGTCACCAGCCCTGCCCCCGATGAGATGATAGAACCAGTCCTCGGCGCGCCCGTCGTTGGCTCGAGGTTTCCCAAAGCAACAGGGCGATCGCCCAGCATGGCGGAGGGCCCCCTGCGCGGACAGCAGTCCCGGGTATGCCACATTGACACCGAGGCGGATGGACTAGACGGGAGATCAACATGGCGAAACAGGTGGTGCGCACGACCAGAGCCCCTAAGGCGATCGGCCCCTACTCGCAGGCGGTCAGCTCAAAAGGCTTGATCTTCTGCTCCGGGCAGATCGCGCTCGACCCGGCTTCGGGCGAGCTTCAGGGCGGCTCGGTGGCGGATGAGACCCGCCTCTGCATGCAGAACCTCAACGCCGTCCTCGACGCTGCCGGCGCGACCTGGGCTGACGTCCTCAAAGTGAACGCCTACCTGACCGACATCAGTCAGTTCGCGGCCTTCAACGAGGTCTACGGAGAGTTCTTCGATGAAGATCCACCCGCGCGCGCTGCAGTCGGGGTGGCTGCACTTCCCAAGGGGGCACAGGTGGAAGTCGAATGCATCGCCCGGGTTTGACGCTCCGGGCTACGATCTCGCGGTGCCTCTATTCCCGCTCTCCTACAACGGTGTCGCCGAAGATGATCTTTACCTCCGGATCGGAAGAAGCGCCCGAGGTCGGTTCGATGCCGGCCTCCTCCGGAGTTTCGGCGGTCCGGCGCGCGACATACTTCTCGAGCCGGCTCATGAGTACGAGCAGGCCGGTGATGCCCAACGGCCACACGATCAACATGAGCAACAGGAAAAGCTGATAACCGGTCAACTCCACGCGTCTCAGTCTCCCGCAGCATGACGCTTAACGCCGAGCATTTCGCGGGTCTAATCGACCGGGATCGCCTGATCGGACGGCTGAAGAACCTGGTTCGCACCGCCTCGGAGAATCCCCCCGGCGAGGAAGCCGCCGCAGGGGCGCTGACGGCGGAGTTATGCGAGGCGGCGGGGCTCGACGTAAGCGTGCACGAGGCCACCCCGGGCCGCCCGAACGTTGTCGCCCGGCTCGGCGGGGGCGAGGGGCCCACGGTCTGCTACTGCTCACACATCGACGTTGTCCCGGCGGGCGATCATGCCTTGTGGGCGAGCGACCCATTCGACGGAATCATCGCGGACGGGCGAATGCACGGGCGCGGCACCGCCGACGCCAAGGGCCCGGTTGCGGCGGCGCTTGAGGCGGTCGAGGTCCTGAGGGCGGCCGGCGCGCCGCTCGGAGGGACGCTCGAGCTTGCGCTCGTCTCGGATGAGGAGACCATGGGATTCAAGGGCGCCGGCTACCTCGTGTCCGAAGGCATCATCGCTCCCGACCTCGCCATCGTCGGGGAGCCAACCTCACTCCGGGTCGTCCGAGCCCAGCGCGGCGCCTGCTGGCTGCGGGTCTCGACGACGGGGGTTGCCGGCCACGGCTCTGCTCCGGAGCGCGGCGTCAACGCCATCCGGCACATGTCCGAAATCGTGCTCCGCCTCGAAGAGACCCTCCCCGACATCTCCCACGAAGTCCTCGGGGGGCCGAGCATCAACGTCGGCACGATAGCGGGCGGCGCCAAGGTCAATATCATCCCCGCTTCGTGCGTCATCGAGGTCGACCGCCGTTCCATCCCGCCGGAGACCAAAGAGGACGTGCTGGACGGCCTGCTCGCCGCAGTCGAGCTGGCCAAAGGACGGTTTCCCGATCTCGAGGCCAATGTCGAGGTGTCGTTCTTCGGCGATTCATTCGAGGTGCCGGAGGACTCGCCGGTGGTTACGGATGTTGCCGCCTCGGTGGCCGATGCCACCGGCGCGCCGGCCGAGCTGATCGGGTTTCGGGGCGCGTCGGACGCCCGCTTCCTGTTCGAGTCCGGCGCCGACGTGGTCGTCTGCGGTCCGGGCGACATACGGGTGGCGCACACCGCTCACGAATCGATAGATCTGGCCGAGCTCGAGCGCTGCGCGCTTGCGTACGCCCTGTCCTTCGCGCGCCTGCTGGCTCCGGCCGGAGCCTCGTGAAGTGGGGCGCCGGGCGTCCCGGCCGGCCTGTGTGGTTGGGCGCGCCGAGAAACCGAACTCGGGCCGGGGGCCACACCATGATGTGGTTGTGCGCACGAGATTCGTTTCCCGGGCGGGAGACCACATGACCGGAACACGCGCCGGGGACTTCGGGGCGCCGTCACCACACCTGATCGGACCCCGGGGCAGCGTCCTCGGCGCGCCGTGAGCGACGCGCCGTTCTCATGGCCGCACGCGCTGACCACCCTGCTCGAGGGTCGCGACCTGGGCGAGCGCGACACCGCCGCAGCGATGATCGAGATCATGGAGGGGGCCGCAACCCCCGTTCAAATAGCCGGCTTCGTCGTCGCCCTGCGCTCCAAGGGGGAAAGCGCTCCGGAGATCGCCGGGTTGGTGCACACGATGCGCTCTTATTCGCAGACCGTCCCCGTGACGGGTGAGTTGCTCGACACCTGTGGGACGGGCGGAGATCGTAGCGGGACCTTCAACGTGTCGACGGCGGCGGCCATCGTCTGCGCCGGAGGGGGTGTCCGGGTCGCCAAGCACGGCAACCGGGCGGCGTCGTCGCGCTGCGGTTCGGCCGACGTGCTCGAGGCCCTGGGCGTGCGCATCGACCTCCCGCCCGAGGGGGTAGCGAGCTGCATCGACGCCGCCGGCATCGGATTCTGCTTTGCTCCCGTTTTCCACCCGGCGATGCGCCATGCGGCAGCCCCCCGGCGTGAGCTCGGCATCAGCACGATCTTCAACTTCCTCGGTCCGCTGACCAACCCGGCCGGCGCGACGAACCAGGCGATCGGAATCGCCGACCCGCGCAAGCTGGACGTCATGGTCGAGGTCCTGGGGCACCTCGGGTCGAGCCACGTGGTGGCGTTCCACGGTCACGGAGGGCTCGACGAGCTGGCCACCTCAGGTCCATCCCGGGTGGTGGAGCTCGTCGGCGGAGACATCCGTCGCTGGGTCCTCGACCCCGCCGAGCTCGGCTTAGCGCCCGCTTCTCCGGACGCCCTGGCCGGAGGCACGGCCGCCCAAAACGCACGGGTGGTCAGGGACGTGCTCGAGGGCGCGCCGGGCCCGAGGAGGGACATCGTCCTCTTGAACGCGGCGGCGGGGCTCGTGGCCGGGGGCGGGGCCACAGACATGGGCGAGGGACTCGCGGCGGCTGCCGACTCGGTCGACTCAGGCCGGGCAAAGGGGGCCCTCGGCCACCTGATCGAGTGCTCGACCTCTTTCTCAGGCTAACGGCCCCCGCCTCGCGGCTTTGTTGCACCGGCGAGCCCGGTAAGCGGGTTCCAGAGTGCACCGAAACCTCACCTGACCCACCCGGCCCCCGCCTCCCGGCTTTGTTGCACCGGCGAGCCCGGTAAGCGGGTTCCAGAGTGCACCGAAACCTCATGACCCGACCCAGTCGGCGCGAACCGGCGCGCCGGGCGCGTCGCAACCGGCATGGCCCAGGTTCCGCTCACCGACAGCAGACGGACCTCGTCGAGGTGGCGCCGGAGCCACGACGTCACCGCACGCGCATCGCGGTCCTGCTCGCCCGTGAGGGGAGAACCCACTCGTGGCTCCGGCGGAAC
>JACDCD010000122.1 GCA_013694625.1 Actinomycetota bacterium
GCCGGGATCTTCCATGTCGTCGGCGCCACGTTCGTCATCGCCAACGACGGAGAGGGGCCACTCTTCTTCATGCGATTCGCGGGACTCATCGGATTCGGCCTGTTCGTCCTCCTGTCGGCCATCAGCCTCATCAGGCGACCAGGGAACACCACGCTTAGCGGGTCGCTAATCAAGGAAAGCTAGTGTCCTGAGTCAGAGATCCGTTGACAATATGCAGCGAGGTTGTCGAGATCTCGTCGGCGGTCTTGTGCCACACGAAGGGTTTGGGGTCATCCAGTTCGTGATCCAGGTGCGGATCGATGCGACCAGTTCTCTGACCGAGCGATGAGTGCCTCGGCGTAACCATTTGTTGGTGAGCTCGGCAAACCACCGCTCCACGAGATTGAGCCAGCTCGAGTAGGTCGGCGTGAAGTGCAGCGTGAAGCGGGGATGGCGGACCAACCATCGCTGGATCGCCGGCGTCTTATGGGTCGAGGAGTTGTCCAGGATGAGGTGCACGTCCAGATTTGCGGGCACCGCCCTGTCGATGACGTTGAGGAACCGGCGGAACTCATCCGCGCGCTGTCGTGGGGTGAGGTCTGCGATCACCTTGCCGGATACGACGTCCAAGGCGGCATAGAGATTGGTGGTGCCGGCGCGCTTGTAGTCGTGCGTGCGCCGCTCGGGGACCCCCGGGTACCGGTGTTCGCCCTGCAGGTCGTCGAAGTCGATCCGGCCATTTGCCTGGGCGTTGGAGGAGACCGTGACCACGCGGGCCGGGGCGCTGGCCTTGAGCCGGTCGAGCAGCAGGTTGGTGAGCAGGAACGGGGACAGGTGATTGAGGGCGAAGGTGCGTTCGAGGCCGTCGGCCGTGAGGTGTCGGGTGGCCCAGTAGCCGCCCACGTTGTTGATCAGCGCGTCCAGGCGCGGGCAGACGTCGAGGACCTCGCGGGCCAGGCGCCGCACCCCGGCCTGCGCGGACATGTCCACCACGTACACATCGACCTCGTGGGTGTCGACGCCGTGGGCGGCTGCTTGGGCGCTGATATCGGCCGCGGCGCTCTGGGCACGTTGGCGGTCGCGGCCGACGATCCCTACGTGGGCGCCGAGGGCGGCCAGCCCGACCGCGGTGGCCTTGCCGATGCCGCCAGTTCCGCCGGTAACTAGGACGGTCTTGCCGGTCATCGGGTTGGGAATCTCGGGCACGGTGGGCTTCTTCCTGGCATTGGGCCGGCGGGCGCCGTCTTCGGGGGCGCCCGCCCGATCTTGAGGTTGAACATGGGGGTGCCCAGCGCGGCCCACAGGCGGGCCCACAGCGGCAGGTACATCTCGGTGCCCGGGCGGTAGGTGATGTCGCCCAAGTCGATGACGTCGGTGTGGCGGAGGTCGCTCATCTTTTTCGTCTTCTCTGTCGGCGGCTGAAAGCGGCGAGCGGTTTGCCCTTCAACTCGTCGGCCGGAACTACAAAGATACCTTCCCCATCCTCATCGGGCGCGTAGATCACACGAGGGTGGAGGCCCGCCTTTGTCCGGACCATCGCTACCCGAGCGTCTTCCCTTCCGGGGCGGTCCTCCGATGCAGATACCAAGGCTTCCGCCGCCTCTTCCTCCGTGACTCCATGCCCAAGAAGATGAGGATGTCCGGTAGCCGGATCAATGAGAAACGTACCTGCATCGGCCAGGAGGATACAGACAACCTCCGACAGCCCCAGTCGCCGATGACAACTAGCATTGGCGCCTGATCTGAGTGACGGCGATGCGATGGAGAGCAGCGTTTAGCTGTCTGTTCCCCCGTCGGTTGAGCCGGTGGCGTTGCCGCAGCCTTGGACTAATCCGCGCGGTTCACATCACCCGAGTCACGATTTACAAACCGCTCGTTCAGCTCGTCGTGACGACGAGAGTCTGAGGTCCCGTCCCGGATCCCGCGACGACCACTTCCTGCCCCCGGTTGGTAATCCTCACCTCAAGGTGTTGAAAACGACCTTCACCAAGTGACGCTTCAAGCAGCGGTGCCGGTTATGTATAGGTCAGGGTCGGTGTGCGAAACCCCATGGCCCAAGGGCCGACGAGCTCATCGCACCGGACAGGCGGCGCCCTCCGGGGCGCGCCGGGCGGCAATCCGTGAACAACTCAAAGCTGGCGCCTGCTGCTACGGGTTGGGCAGGAGAAACGGGCGGGATCACGAAACGCGCCTCCCCCTCTTCCAGCATGAGCCAGCTAGACCAGAATGTTTCATCAGCACGCTGCCAGAAGATGGGTGTAGGGATCGACAGCCTCTCCGTAGTCTGGGTGCCACTCGAAGTGATCGTGTGGAGCGGTCGTGGCCGCGTTGCCGCTGTTGCCCACGTAGCCGATGATGGCGCCGGCAGTCACCGGACCGAGAGCCTCGTAGCGTGACAGGTGGGCGTTGTAGACGTATCCGGGGGCGCCCTCGACCCTTACACCCAGACCTCCCAGCTCACTGGGGGCTTCCACCGCTACTCCCGCGAAAGGAGCCCTCACCGGCGTGCCCCCCGGAGCGAAGATGTCATTGCCGGCATGAGGGTGATAGCCGCCTCCGTACCGGGGGGCTCCGAAGTCGTCCGACAGGCGACGCGGTGGATCGACGGGACAGATCCAGGTGGCCTCGGGGCGCTCCAGCGTCAAGGCGGCCTTCGCTCGTTCGAGGAAGGCGAGGTGACGGCCCGTCTCGTAAGTGGTCCAGCTGCGAAAGGAGCGTCCGTCCGCCTCGTATATCGCGAAGGCCAACTCGGCGTTGCAGCGCGGATCAAGCGTGCACGACATAGGGTTCCCATGGGCGGAGTTGATCTGCCACAACCCCTCGTCGCTGGTTCCATTCGGATTGAAGGACAGGGCATCCGCCTGTCCGCCGGACTCCGCCAACGCGATCGCGACGGCGATGACGAGATCACTGCCGTCCCAGCCGGCAGCCGCTGCGAGAACGGCGAGCCCACAGTCCGACAATCGATTGCCGAGCTCGAGGGCCGTGGGGCAGCGACTCGGGGACGCCCATTCCACTCCCGCCCCCGCGTAGACCTTAGATTGCCGCTTGCGGGCTCTCGCGGAGGCGCGCCGCACGTCCAAGACGCCCGCGACCAGTGCAGCCTCGTGGCGCTTCAACTCGCCGGCCGTCCTCGCCAGCTCAGCCCGTACCACGTACAGCATGCGGCGCTGCTCCTCGAGCCTTCTCGCCCGAAGACCATCCGCTTGCGGCAAGGGAGGCGCGCCTACTCTCCTGGCTGAATCAGCAGTCACCTCTTTGTACCGCCGGCCAGTCTCATAGATCAGTCTGCGGATGAGATCGGAGGCATGCCTAAGACGCAAGGCCGCTAGTCGAACGTAGGCGAGAAGTCGTCTCGCTTCGACGATCTGCAAGCGAGCGGGAGAGCTCACCAGCCCTCTTCCTCGGCCTAGCCAGCTTGTGCCCTTTTGAATATGAACGCGCGCGTCCACCAACCACCTCTTGGCCTCCGAGATGGCGCCGAGGGTCTCTAATTCGACTTCGATGGCTCCGTCAGGAGCAGGAACAGTTGGTCCGTGAGACTCCGGCCTCCCGCCGCCCTCTATGGACACGAAGGCCGACAGCGCAGGGGCCGCCAGGGCCACCGGGCCCTGGCCACTCAAGCAAAACGCAATCGCGATCATCAGGCCAGTCCGCATCCTGGCAGTCGTCATCAGCTCATTTGATGGACCCGGAGGATTCCGCCAGACGCTTGCGCCTCGGCCGCGCAGTCGAAGCCCCAGCTTGCTCCCGGCGGCCAGTGGCTGCGATTGGCGATTCCGTTGGCCACCACGGAGCCTTCTGCATCAACGAAGGTGCAGCCGAGCTCGGCGTAGGAGATGACGCGGCCGCTCTTGTTCGTCGCGACCCCTACCAGATCGCTGTAGCCGTAGGAGTTGGTGAGATGCACATCGTGAACCGCGATGTCCATTCCGAAGCCGGTCGTCTCGACCGTCACGCCCTCTCCGTTCGGCACCCATTTGGGAACCCGCTTCGTCACGGTTCTGGTTCTGACGATCGTCCGTACCTTAGAAGCGCGCACTCTCTCCACCCGCCCGGCTAGTTCCGTCACACGAGCGTGCAGCCGCGCAGAACGCTCAGTCAACGCCGCGATGCGTTCGCTTCCGGAGGAGAGTCGTTCTCGCGCGGCCACAAGCCTGCCTTCAGTCGCCATCCTGCTCTCGGACAGCTCACCGATTATCCGAACGGCGCCGGCGCCGGCGCCGGCAAATAAGATCACGAGGCCGCACACGATCCAGACAGTCCTCTTTTTGATAGTCGCCGGCGCATGCAGGCTCCGGGGCGGGCCCGACATGGCCTTTTCGCTTTGCGCCGCCTCTTCATCGCCGGGGTCACTCCCCCCAGGCAAGCTCTT
>JACDCD010000137.1 GCA_013694625.1 Actinomycetota bacterium
TTCGGGGAGGACGTTGTGAAGCGTGCGCGGGCGAGGGCACGATCAAGATCGAGATGCACTTTCTGCCCGACGTCTATGTGCCGTGTGAGGTGTGCAAGGGCAAGCGCTACAACAGGGAGACACTCCAGGTCCGCTACAAGGGCAAGAACATTTCCGATGTGCTGGCCATGAGTGTCGCTGAGGCGGCCAATTTCTTTGCGCCGATCCCGCCCATCGCCCGCCATATGGAGACGCTCCGGGATGTCGGCCTGGGCTACATCAAGCTCGGGCAGCCGGCCCCCACCCTTTCGGGTGGTGAGGCACAGCGCGTCAAGCTTTCGACCGAGCTATCGAAGCGCTCCACGGGGAAGACGCTCTACATTCTCGACGAGCCCACTACGGGGCTCCATTTCGACGACGTGGCGAAGCTGCTCGGTGTCCTTCACCGGTTGGTCGACGGGGGCAACACCGTGGTCGTGATCGAGCACAACCTCGATGTGATCAAGACGGCCGATCACATCGTCGACCTGGGGCCCGAGGGCGGTGCGGGAGGCGGCCGGGTGGTCGCCGAGGGCACCCCCGAGGAGATTGCGGCGGCATCCGGTTCCTATACCGGGCAGTTCCTCGCGGCCCTGCTGGATAAGCCCCGCGGGGGATCGGCGCGCCGCAGCCCACGCGAGCTCGCCGGCTCCTCAGCCTGACCCGGAGGACGAAGCCGCCGCCGTTAGACTTGGGCGCTCGGGGCGGTTAGCTCAGCGGGAGAGCGCTGTCTTCACACGGCAGAGGTCACTGGTTCGATCCCAGTACCGCCCACCCAAGAGGCCCCTGCTGGGGACCAAGCCTGGATGAGAGCGCTACATCCCGATCGCCGCGATCGCTCAGGAAGCGGCCAGACGACTCGATGGCTATGGAGGCCGCAGCCGGTTCGCGGCCGGCAGCTCGTGGAGCAGCTCCCGGGCGGGTGGGCTCGCAACGGTGGCCAGAACCAAGTCTGATAACGGCGGGTCCTCCACGGATTCGGACCGGGCCTGTGTGAAAATAGCGCTCTCCCGTTGAGCTAACTGTCCCGATCTGCGCTTGGGTCCTCCGCCGGCGTGTGCAGGCCCTAGGCGAGGACCAGAGGTCGCCGGTCGAACCCCCGGTACGCCCACAACGATAGACCGCTACGGAGTGGATCCTCATTTCCACTCTGGGTCGAGCCAAGGTTGCGCTCCCTCCTTACACCCGTTCCGGGTCCGAGTGAAACAGGCCTCAAGTTTGGTAACTTCTGGGTCGATTACTCAAGAACTTACAGTGACGCGGTTCGGTCTACGAGAGAAACCCTCGTAGCAGGTGGCCCAGCGCAGAAGGCTTGCGCAAACCCAGGGCCGATGGGCAGAGGTGGTTCTTTCCCGGCGGAACGCGCCCCGATCCTTGGAGGTGCTTCTCGTGACAAGACCCACCGAAGTACGATTTTCCGCTGTGCTGCCGGCCAGCCGCCGGGCAACCAAGAATCCATCCCGCCGGCTCAAGTCCTCTCGGGCGGTGGTCACGGGTCTGCTCGGTTTGACGATGGGGCTCTTGAGTTTCCCCAGCGTCCAGGCCGCGGAAATTCAGACCTATGACATCGACCAGTTCAAGGCCACGACCGGTTCAGATGCCTTCCTATCCAAGGGCAGCCAGGAACCGGGGGCCGGGTACAGGGGCAGGACGATCAACTACGAGCAGTCGTTCGCGCTCAACTCCACCGAGGCGTCCTACGCCCGGTCGCACGGCTGGCTGGCCAAGACCTGCAGCGGGCAGGAGATAAGCCCCGCGAACATCCCCGGCGTGAAGCTCGTCGATGCACGGATCTCCGCCGCTCTGGATTGGAGGGCAGGCATGATCGCAGCCGAGACTCTCCAGAAGAACCGGCACGGCACCTACCTCGACACCCTCCGCTCCTATTGGCCCGACAGCTTCTACAACGGGTCGCCATGCAACAACTCAGACGAGGCATGGAACACGGCCTCGGTCAATCTCGTCCAGGCAGTCAGGGCCAAGACCGGGGGCCGGTTCGTCATCGCCAACGGTGCAGGCCTCGGTTCCGGCAAGGCTTACTTCGGGAACCAGGCGGCCGCGGACAAGATCATCAACGCGGCCCAGGGCATCCAGATCGAGCAATGGATGAGGAATACCAAGAATGCCGACCTCGACAAGCGCCTCATGCAGACCATGATCGGCAAAGGCAAGATGGTATTTGCCAAGTGCAAGTCGGCGATGACCACTTGCCAAAGCCACTTCATTGCGTCGCCGTTGACATACCTGTCTTCGACGACCCGCTAACGGTCCGGAAGGGCGCCGGGAAGCCACTCTGAAGTGGGGTTCCCGGCGACCCCTTTCCCCTTGACTTGGTGCCCGGAGAGGGTGCTTCTCGACCCTTCATCCCTGCTTGTTTCGACGGCGAGCCTCCCAGCCGGGCGAGCTACCAGGAGGGAGCGTCGCTGGCCGGGAAAGAGTCCCCCGACGCATCGTCGATATCGTCCTCGTCCTCTTCGGGACGGGGGCCCGCATTCTTCTCGGCGTCCTCTCCGGCCTGTCGCCCTTGCTCGAGTGCAGGATCAGCGGCTCGAGAAGCGTCTTCGTCGTCTTTCTTTCCATCAGGCCATCGTCGGTCGGGAGCCTGTCCACCTTGTTCCACGGTCCGGGCGGGAGGGCGATCCGGCGGCTCAGTCCCTGGTCGTCTTGAAGTCGCCGCTCGGCCCGGCCTTCATACCCTTGTCCTCGGCCTCTGTCGGTGCCACCGGAGCCACCCAACCCGCCGCGATCCACTTGCGGGCGGCTTCGTCCGGCGCGTCGAACTCTTCGTCGGGCCCGTAGGTCTTCCCGTCGAGTGTGAGCTC
>JACDCD010000169.1 GCA_013694625.1 Actinomycetota bacterium
CGGGGGTGCGGCCCAGCCGGCGCCGAGCGCCGAGCCGTCTGGACTCCAGGGTGGGGACGTGCCGGTGACCCAGGACGTGATCCTCGTCCACGTGGCCGGAGCGGTTCGCCGGCCCGGCCTTTACGAGCTGCACACGGGCGCCCGGGTCGCCGAGGCAATCGACGCAGCGCGCGGTCCCCGAATGGGCGCCGATCTCAACGCCATCAACTTGGCCGAGCCTCTGATCGACGGGACCAAGCTAGATGTGCCGCGGGTTGGTCAGACCGCTGCGCCGCCCCCGAGCGGGACGGGCACAACCAGCTCCTACGGGACCACCACCGACGGGGCGGCGCCCGCCGTTATTCCGCTCAACACCGCCGATCAGGCGGCGCTGGAGACCATTCCCGGAATCGGACCGGTCACCGCCACATCGATTCTCGAGTACCGGGAACAGATCGGCGCCTTCGAATCCATCGATCAGCTTCTGGAGGTATCGGGGATCGGACCGGCCACGCTCGAGTCGATTCGACCCTACGTCACGGTCTGAGCCCGGCGTGGGCGGCGCCCTTGCCCGCATCTGGCTCACCGCCGGAGGCCTTTGGGCCGGAACCACCTACGGGTGGAGCCATGCGTTGGGCCCTCCGGCGCTCGTTGCCGTGGTTGCGGCGGCGGGCGCATTGGCTCTCCGTCGCCGCCCCCTTGCCCGGCTGGTAGCGATCTTCTCCGTGGCGGTTCTCCTGGGTGCAGTGGGGGCCGGTCTGCGCACGCAGCGGAGATCACCTGTCGAGGCCATGGCGCACGGTGTCCCCTCCTGCACTCTTTCGGGGCGAGTGGTCGAAGCCACCGGTCTGGGCACACTGGCGACGGTCCGCCACCTGTCCTGTGAGGGCCGGGCCGCCATCGACCGCCCGGGCAATGTCTTCCTCGACATCCGAGGTCATCCCGGCGGAACCGTGCGCGCCGAAGGCTGGTTGATCCCGCTGACCGACGAGCCCTTCGACGTCGCCCGGCGGCGCGCTGGAGGAGACGCCGCATTCGCACCCACGACCGTCGACGTCCAGGACCCGCAAGGTGGCGTCTTTGCACTCGCCGCCTCGATCCGAACGGGTCTGCGGCGCGCCACGGCGACGCTCGACCCCAGGGCTGCGGCGCTTGTGCAAGGACTGACCCTGGGTGACACGGATTCTCTCGACCCGGTTTCGGTCGAGCGTTTCAGGCGCGCCGGTCTGGCGCATCTGCTTGCCGTGTCGGGGACCAACGTAGCGATCGTCCTCGGAACGGTTGCGTTGGCGGCGCGCCGGCTCCCCCATAAGCTGCGGATCGCCGTCGGGGCGGCGACCCTTTCCCTCTTCGTCCTGGTGGTCGGACCGGACCCGTCGGTGCTGCGCGCCGCCGCGATGGGAGGGATCGGGCTGGCGGCGCTCAGCCTGAACCGGACCGGCGAGCCGCTCAACGCGTTGGGCCTTGCCCTGATTGTGCTAGTGGGAGCGCGGCCGGCGCTGGTTGGCTCGGTCGGGCTCCAGCTCTCGGTCGCGGCCACCGCCGGAATCGTGCTGTGGAGCGGCAGCCTGGCTCGCAGACTGCCGCTCCCGGGTTTCCTGGGCGTGCCCCTGGCCGTTACATTGGCCGCGCAGGCGGGGGTTGCACCGGTCCTGATCGGCACCTTCGGAGAACTGTCGTTGATCGCTCCCCTCGCCAATCTGCTCGCCGTGCCTGTGGTCGCGCCGGCGACCGTTCTCGGCATCGGGGCAGGGCTCCTCGGCGCAGCCCACCCGGTTCTCGGAGGACTTGCGGCGAGACCCATCGCCCCGTTCGCGTCGTGGATCCTGTGGGTCGGTGACATCTGCGGCAAACCGGCGTGGGCGGCCGTCGACGTGCCCAAGGGCGCCGCGTGGGCCATCACCGTGCCCTTGCTCGCCGCCGCAGGAGCCGCCTTGCGGGCGCGCCACCACGGCGACGGGGGCGCCGGCCGGTAGAGTTGCGGCCATGGACGGGTGGCACTGGATCGTGAGGGATCCCTCGGGCGGCGAGCTGTCCTCGAGCGAGGAGCTCCCCTCACGAGAGGAAGCCGAAGCGTGGATGGGGCGTGAATGGGAGTCTCTGCTCGAACGGGGTGGAGAATCCGCGACTCTTCTTCGTGACGGGGACGAGCTCTACACGATGGGCTTGACGGCCTCTTGAGCCGGGCCGTCTATCTCCTCCAGGGGGACGAGTTCCTGGCCGAGGAGGCTCTCGAGAGGTTGCGCGCCGAAGAGGGCACCGACCCGCTGGCGGAGGCGTCGCTGGACTCAGGCGCCGACCCGGCCGAGCTTCTTACGATTCTCGGGACGGCGTCACTGCTGGGCGGCAGGCGCCTCGTGGTCGTGCGGGATGCCCACAGCCTCAAGAAGAGCCAGGCGGCGGCGCTCGCCTCCTATATCGAGTCGCCCTCCCCGTCCTCCGTACTGGTCCTGATCGCGACGGGCCGTACCCCCGTGGATTCGGTGATCCGGAAGTCAGGAGAGGTTATCGGCCTCGACGCGCCCAGGGGCAGGCGGCTGGTGGGATGGATCCGGGCGCGGGCACGGGAGCAGGAGTTGAGGCTTGACGACCGGGCGGCCTGGGGGCTCCTGGACTCGGTGGACGGAGGCCTGCGGGGGCTGAGCTCGGCGCTGGCCCAGCTATCGGCCGCGCTGGGGCCCGGCGCCCGGGTGGGCGTCGAAGAGGTGAAGCGGCTCTTTCCGAGGCTCGCCGACCAACGCATCTACGCCTTCACCGACGGGGTCGGCGACCGCCGGTTGGACGTCGCCATGGCCAATCTGCGCCGTCTGCTCGAGCAGGGCGAAGAGCCTCTAGTGCTCTTCGGTGCGCTGACCGGGCACATCCGCCGGATGCTTCGGGCGCAGGAGGTCGCCGATCGCGGCGCCCGTGCCGTGGGCGAAGCCGTGGGGCTCCCCGGATGGCGCGCCGAGCGCCTTACCAAGCAGGTACGGGGCTACCGGCGGGACGAGCTGGTCGCTGCCATGGGGATCCTCGCCGACACCGATGTCGAGCTGAAGGGGGGAGATCTTCCCCCCGGAGGGGCGCTCGAACGGGCCGTGGTGCAGATAGTGGGGGCCTAACGCCTGGCGGGATAGATCGAGAGTCAGGAGGAGGGGGGCAGGCGCTTTGCGAGGCGGGCTTTTCTGGTAGCCGCCCGGTTCTTGTGGATAAGGCCGCTTGAGGCGGCCTTATCCAGAGCACGTGCCACGTTCCGGTACTCGTCCTCCGCAACCCCCTGATCGCCTCCGTCCACCGCCTCCTCGAAGCGTTTGACCTGGGTTCTGAGCGAGGAGCGCGCCCCGCGATTGCGCAGTCGGCGTTTTTCGTTCTGGCGGTTTCGTTTGATCTGACTCTGGATGTTTGCCATCTGGACTGAACGCTCTCCTCGTGACGACTGGAATGGGGACCCTGTGGAGTCTCCCCAAGATAACAAACCTGTCGCCGGCGCACCGATCGGGCCAGTTCGAGCGCTCGGATGATAAAGAGACCGTGGACGAGTATTCGGAGATGTCGGTTATCTTCGCAGGGTAAGTATGGGGCGGACTGAGAACGAACGACCTTGAGCAAGCGGAAGCCAAACAGGCTGGGGGCAACTATGAAGCGCGTCATCGTCGTATCCGTGGTAACTGGATTTTTGTTTGCATCGCTTCCGCCCGCCTTCGCAGCCCGGCCTCTGTGCTACGGCAAGAGGGCCACGATCGTGGGCAATGCCAGAGACAACGTGCTCCGGGGCACCCGGCGCGCCGATGTGATCGTGGGGCGTGCCGGAGATGACCGGATCCTGGGCCGTGGCGGCCGGGACCGTATCTGCGGCGGCAGTGGTGATGATGGGATCACGGGTGGGAATCGGCGGGACAGGATCAACGGGGGCGACGGCTCCGACAGCTTGACCGGGGGCACAGGGGGGGACCGGATGTACGGGGGCACCGGGACCGATGGCCTGACCGGGGCGAGTGGAAGCGATGCCCTGCGCGGGGGCACGGGCGAGGACACCCTCATCGGTAATGACGGAAACGACCTGGCCCGCGGTGGATCCGGAGCCGATCGCATCACGGGCAATGACGGA
>JACDCD010000174.1 GCA_013694625.1 Actinomycetota bacterium
CGCCTTGCTGCCGATCTTCCGGTCCCGGCAGCAGCTCAGGGTCTTCGCCCATCTTCTCATCAACGCCGGCAGGGAATTCACCGTGCCCGAGCTGGTTCGCGTCACTCACGTATCGCAGCCGACCGTGTGGCGAGAGATCGACCGGCTCAAGAAGGCGGCTCTCGTGACCGTTGAGTCGATCGGGCGTAGCAAGGTGATCAGGGCGAACGAGGAGTCCCTCTATTTCCCCGAGCTGCGCTCATTGGCCATGAAACTGCTGGGACCGGCCGTCATCCTTAGTGAGCGTCTAGAAGTCTTGGAGGGAGTGGAAGAGGCATACATCTTTGGCTCCTGGGCCCGTCGCTATGAAGGTGAGCTCGGTCCTCCCCCCGCCGACATCGATGTCCTGATCGTGGGCGACACGGACCCCGATGACGCCGAGGACGTTTGCAACGGCCTGCAAGAACTCTTCGGCGTTGAGGTGAACTCCGTGATGGTGTCGCGACGCGACTGGAAGGCGACGCGCTCGGGCTTCCTACGCGAGGTGAAGAAGGGTCCCCTCGTCCCGGTTGTGGAGAAAGCGGCATGACCTCACTCGACGATCAGCTGAACGAAGGTCGAATAGAGGCCGGTCGAACCCGGCGTCGATGTCGCCAAGAACAAACTCGAGGAGGCAAAGCGACACCTGGCCTTGGCGGCAGCAATAGCCGATAACGATCCGGAGGATGCGTACTCACTCGTCTACGACGCCGCTCGAAAGGCCGTGGACGCACACATGCTGGCAAACGGGTACCGGACAAGCAAGTCCAAGCTCCACCGCAAAGAAGGAATCTCGCCGTTCGAAATCGCGTTGTGGCGCGTTTCACCGATCCCGGCACTCACAAGCTCATGGCCGACTGCAGCATCGCTGCCCTGGTCGTGCTCGATTCAGACAGCGCTTCGTGGGGGAACATGACGGAACGCAATAAAATCCTCCCCCAGGTTGTTCTTGCGGCCTGTCAGGCTACGTATTGCCGCGAGAAGGGCCGCCATAGCTTTGCACTCAACTGGGCGATTACCAGCGGGCGATTAGGCGGCACGGCCCACCCGAGCCCTCCTCCCACGGGATGAGGCCGACAAAAGCTCGCGCTCCGATCGGCGGAATCCGCTTGAGGTTGGCGATGTTCTCGAGCCCGTACTTGTTCGCTCCCAGGATCGTCAAGTGCACAGCAAAAGTCGTCGAGGCGCCGTGGTCGAGGCTGAGGGTGTCGACACCGATGCACGTGATATTGCGGTTCGCAAGCAGCCACTCCACGGCCCTTACGCCGAAGCCGGGGAAGTGAAACTTACCGTCAGACCCAACGTTCTTGAAGGCATCGGGGTTTCCGACCCGGCGCTCCCAGCCTGAGTACATAAAGACACCCGCCCTCTTCGGAATGCGCCCATACCGTCGCTCGAACCTCATCAGATCGCTCGGAGTAACAACCGCATCGCGATTGTGGGCCACTCGGTCGGAGATGTCGATGACGGCCACGGGAACAAACAGCTCGTCCAGGGTGATCTCCGGCGAGTGGCGGCCACCGGCAATGAAGTGACCGGGCGCGTCCAAGTGAGTGCCGGAGTGCTCTCCGAACGTCCATTCCTGACTGTAGAACCCGTCCTGCTCCACGGTTACAAGCGTCCGCCTGGCAGGCGGGTCGAAGGAGTAGACAGGGAAGCCCTCACGAAACACGTGGGTCAGGTCTTGCGATCTCTTCTCGCCGGCGGTCGAGGCAAGGGCCGGTCGGGGAAGAACACCCGCGGCCGCCGTACCTACCCCCGCAAGCAGCGCAGTGCGGCGGCTGATGCGGGTGGGGCCTTCTTCTTGAACCGTTGCGCGAACCGTTTCGATCGTGCCTGGAAGACACATTTTCCTCTACCCCCTCGTGCCGGCGATTCGTGCTCCATATCCTGCTCCGTCAAGGGGCAGATCGCAAACGGTCAGTCAGGCTGGCTGGGTTGCACGCACCCAACACCAAGCGTCCACAACCGGCCCAATCGGCCGGTTAAGGGTTCAGAACGCAGAGGGCGCGGGTTCGGATCCCGCCTTCCCGACTCCCTTGGGCATCACTCTGACTTGAGAGGATGCGTTCCTCTGAGCCACACCGACGCGTGGGCCGGCTGCATGACGTCGCCTACCAGCGCAACGAGCTCCGAGGCCAAGGTGTCGAGGTCGACCTCGTCACGGAGCCTTGCCGAGAACGCATCCAACGTCCGTCCCGCGTCGTACTTCCGCCGGTAGAAGCGGCGGTCGATGAAGGTTTGAATGCGGGAGCGTCCGGGCCGGAACAGAGCCGCGACCGCCAGGGTGGACCCGGCCACGGCAAGCTGCGATTGTCCTGCCAATGGACGAAGGAGGGCTTGCAAGACTGTCACCCCGAGGACATAGGCCAGGGTCAGCGCTGCGGTGAGAGCACCGTACACGAGGGCGCGGTTCACGATGAGGTCAATGTCGTAGAGGCGATGTTTGAGGATCGCTATGCCGATTGTCACCGGGATGAGCACGAACGAGTAGAACGCGATCTCATCGAGGATACGAAGCCACACGGGCTCAGCTTCCAGCAGCGGAACCAAAGTGACGGAGATCACCACCGAAATGAGGTACAGCGATGCCGTGGCGCCCGCTCCGGCAGCGAGCCATTTCAGTTGGAGGCGTTCTTGACCGTGGGAGCGGCGGAAGCGTCGAATCAACGCTACCGCACAGCCGACAATGCTGATCGGGATCAAAATGATGACAAACAAAAGAGCACCGACGAACGACCGTAGCGCTTCGATCCCCAGAGGGTTCTTCAGGTTGGGATAGCCCTCAGCGCTGATCGGGCCGGGTGCGATCAGAAGAACGATGAACGGGAGAGCCAGCGCTACTGCGCAGAACCATGCCCACAATCTCCAGCGAGGTGACGGCAGCCGGCCGTCGGGAAACAACAAGATGAGGAAGGTTCCCATCAGCCCGACAACGGGCACCCATGACGGCGACACCACCGCTAGAGCGAGGTCGGGGCGCGGCAGAGACCCGGGATGGATAACCAATGCGTAGTCGGCGTAGATCTCGAGCATGGCCACGAGGGCTCCGCCAACTCCGATCGCCAGCAGGATCCAGCCGATCGCGTTACCCGGCTGCCGAGAGACAATCAAGACTCCAACGATAGGAAACAGGAGCAGGAGGCCCGCGGCTGCGTCTACGCCCGACCCGGCCGCCATGGACAGGGCTTCACTTGCCAGGACCACCAAGGTGATGCAGCCGAGCGCGACCCACACCCAGCGTGACGCAGTCCGATCCTTCATCCCCCGCCTCCCGCTCTGTGTGGGTTTCTCGACCATAACTGCCCGATTCTGACGCTGCGCCGTCCCATTAACGTTACGAGACCGACCCTGGTAGTTCTGAGGAGGAAACTACGAGATGTTCTTTCCTGGTTGGAGCCGCCTGGCGTGCTAGGCCTACGGAGATGTGGAAGGACGAACCGTGAATGACCTCGAGGGAATGCTCGAACGGTGGACCGGCGCGGGCCTCATCACCGCGGACCAGGCCCAAGCCATCCGAGGCGCCGAGAATCGAGACAGACGCACCTCCGGAGCGATCCCGACCCTGGCAGAAGTCATCGCCTACGTCGGAGCGATATTCGTCCTCAGCGCTGGTGCGTTCATCGCGTCTCGAATATGGTCCGAGCTCGCCGTCGGAAAACAGCCTAGGGCTCCTCGTTCTTACGACGGGCGTTCTCTGGGCCGGTGGATGGTGGATGCGAGGCGGCCACAATCCGGTCCGCCATCGCCTCGTGACCGTCCTTTGGTTCCTTTCGGCCGGCGGAATGGGCTGGCTTGCCGACGTGGCCGCAAACGACCTCTGGGATATCGAGGACGGCTACGCGCTGATCATCGGGCTCACGTTGTCTCTGTATGCCGGCCTCCTCTACCTCCACCGCCGGACCTCGCTGCAGCAGATCGCCGTGGCCGGGGGCGTGGTTTTCCTCTGCGGAGGGCTCTCCGACATCGTCGGAGGGAACGACTGGTTCGGGCTGCTTCTGTGGGCGGCTGGGGTGGCGTGGATCGCGCTCGCACGCATTGGCGTGCTCACCCCCGCTCGTACAGGCTTTGCGCTGGGTGCCATCGGCGCGCTGGCGGGCTCCGAGGCGGTTGGTTGCGGGGATCGCCCTCCTACTAGTGGCGCTCGTGACCGTGCGTCTCAAAGATCGAGTGTGACCTAACCTCAGTACGAATGATCCTCCCGGCAAGAGGCCGTCGAGGAACACGCGCATATGTCGAAACGCGTGGGAGCCCAGTAGTCGTCTAGAGACCCGGAGGAGGTCGAACAGGAGAGAAGCCGGCAGCGAGGGACCGCCACTGGTGTCCCTTCATCAGCTTGATCGCATAGCGGCCTCGGATGGCCGCCTCCCGGTAGCAGAAGCTCGAGCAGTTCTCCCGCATGATCGACAAACCAGCGCGGGGGCCGAGAATCATCACGTCATTCTCGACCCCTGAGGGGCGTTCTCGAGCATCTTGAAGGGGCGGGCTGTATGTGGACATAACCTGTCTATCGGCATCCCGGCTGCGAACAAGAGCACTGTTTTCAGGGACCAAGCATGGCTGCTCCCCCGCGTCCGGAGCGGCTACGACAACCTTGCATTTGTGCGCTACCGTATGAACAACCGCTCGTGGTCGCGCATCCGGCAGGGTAAAATCATGCAGATCTTCCCAAACCGCAACGGCGAACGGGCGGTTCTCGGGGCCTTGATAGTCTCGGCCCTTCTGGCCGCCGGGAAGCTCGTTGTTTGGACTCTCACATCGAGCCTTGTGGTCTTGTCGCAGGCACTCGATTCGGTCCTCGATGTTGTGATTCTGATTCTCCTCCTTGTAGGCCTGCGCGTTGCCGCCAAGCCGGCCGACGAGACCCACCATTACGGCCATGGAAAGGCTGAGAATCTGGCCGCCCTGCTCCAAACCATTTTTCTGGCCTTGGTTCTGGCCGCCGTAGCGAAGGAAGCGATCGAGCGGCTCATCTATGCACCTCCGAAACCGAACGCACCCTGGTACGCCATCGCCCTGTTGGCAGGCTCACTCGTCATCGACATCTTCCGCGTTCGTTTGTTGGCTTCAGCAGCGCGCCAGGAGAACTCGGAGGCACTGCGGGCCGGCGCTCTCAACATGTCGGGGGACGTGGCGACCGCTATCGTGGCGCTGCTCGCTCTAGGCCTCGTGAGAGCCGGCTTGACCGAAGCGGACGCCGTGGGGAGCCTTGTGGTCTCGGCGGGGGTAGCTGCAGCATCATTTCGGGTAGTAAAGCGTTCTGTCGATGTGCTCATGGACCGAGCCCCTGCTGCACGCGCGGAGATGATCGCAGAAGCAGCCGCCCGAGTTCCCGGCGTCACCGAGACACGACGAGTACGCACCCGCGGCAACGATAGGGAGTTGTTTGTAGACGTGACCGTTGCTACTTCTCGAACGGCATCATTGGAGCGCGCCCACGACATCGCAGAGGACGTCGAGCGGGAGATCTCCCGCGTGGCGCCCGGATCAGATGTCGTCGTACATGTCGAGCCAGGCCGCGAAGGCAGCGATTTGATGGAACGGGTTCAAGGAGCAGCCAGCAGGGTTGAGGGCCTCCACGAGGTTCACAATGTCTTGATTCACGAATCCATCAACGGGCTGACCAAGAGCCTGCACGTAACCTTGCACGCAAAGGCCGGGCCGGGCACGTTGCTTCAGGACGCGCACCGAATGTCTGACCGAGTAGAAACCGCCGTACTAGAAGAGCTGGGCCCGGGTGTCCGTGTCGACACACACATCGAGCCACTGCAACCCAGTGAACCAGGCAGAGACGTCACGCGAGAAAGAGCAGATGTCGTCTTAACGCTGCGCAACCTGGCGCTTGAGCAGCCTGCTGTATTGGGCTGTCATGACGTTCTCATAGCCTCCGTGCACGGACACCTGTCGGTAGTCGCACACGTGACCGGGCAGGAAGTTCTTCCGCTTGATCAGATACATGAAGCGTCAAGGGTCATCGAAAGAGAGCTGCGCGCAGTGCATCCGGAAGTCGGACCGGTCCTCATTCATTTCGAGCCGGCCAACGCCAACGAGTAGCCTCGGGCGTCGAAAAGGCTTGCCTCCGACGTCTAATGCCCGCTCATCGCGTGAGAGCAGCGTTACCTCAACAACGATGTCAGTTGCTCAGGGGCTTGCGGCTTATGAAAATAGTAACCTTGACCCAACTCGCATCCCAGTTGCTGCACGGCGACGCTCTGCTCGGCCAGCTCGAGACCCACCGGCACAATCTTCAGTTGGAGGGCTTCCCCCATCTTCACCATCGCCTCCACGACAGGGGGCGCCGGCTGCTCCGCTGAAATACTCTGGGTCGACGTGTGATCTATTTTGAGATAGTCGATGGGAAAGCGCCCCAGATAACTGAGCGATGAAAACCCAGTGCCGAAGTTATCCACCGCCAGCTCGACTCCGAGATTCTTGAGGTTGCTCAATAGAGCCAGGTTCGCCTCAGCGTCACCCATTAAATCGGACTCACTGATCTCAAGCTGTAGAGCTTGCGGGTCCAGGCGGGTTTCCCTCAAACAGTCAACCACGTCCTCTAGGAAGCGTGGGTCTCCGAATTCGCTGGCGGCCAAGTTCACGCTTACCTTCATTTCCGCCGCGGAGGGCAGGGTCGCCCTCCATTCCGCTGTCTGACGGCATGCTTCTCTGAGCACCCATTTGTCGATCTCGCGTATGGTTCCATCCAACTCGGCAGTGGGAATGAATTCCTGCGGGCCCAAGAGACCACGTTCTGGGTGGTCCCAACGCACCAACGCCTCCATCGCCACGACGCTTGAGTCCCGTAAGTCGACAATAGGTTGAAAGTGAAGTCTTAGGTCGTCCTTTTCCGCGACTACACGCAGATCAACCTCGGTTCCATTCGCCGACAGACGTTGGAAAGACTGGGATTCCCCTTTCCGATTCAATGCTTTGGATCCAACGACCCGGTCCTTCCCCATCACCTTTGCCCGATAGAGGGCGGAATCGGCCGCCCCGATCAGCTTTGCAGGTGCTAGGCCGTCGCGCGGAAACGCCGCCGTACCGAAGGAAAGGCTCACGGGCCCGATCTCCCGGCCACCCCCGATGAGGTCCATCTCTTTGACTGCTTCACGAAGACGCTGAGACCGTTCGAGAGTGATGGCGAATGACGCATCGGGCAAGATCAATGCGAACTCATCTCCACCATAACGGCAAGCCAGGTCTTCGTCGCGTATGTGGGTTTGGAGAAACCGTCCCAAGTCTCTGAGGACTTCATCGCCCGCCGGATGCCCGAATTCATCGTTCACTTCCTTGAATCCATCGACATCGCACATGATGACTCCGACGGAGCCGCCGGAGCGCGCTGCACGGTGAAGCTCGCGCTCCAACGTCTCCTCGAGGTAACGACGATTGTACAGGCCGGTTAGTGGGTCTCGAATGGATGTCGCCCTCAGGCTTTCTCTGAGCTGGAGGTTGGACAATGCTATGGCGATGCGTTCGGCATAGTTCGATGCGAGCTCGCGGCCGTGCTCGAGATGCAGGGGAACTCCGATTTTACGGCCCCGGCCTCTGTCTGCCTCTGTCGCTGAGTCGGCGTCTGCGGTGCGGAGTTGCATCACTCCCAACTTGTCTCCGTGCGCAATCAAAGGGATGCAGATGCACTCGCCGATGAGCTCTCCGATATGTTCGCAGAGAAGTACTGAGCTGCTGTCGACCATGGTATGGGTCTTCCCACGCCGCAGGGCCCAACAGCTCTCGGGTGAAAAGACGTCCTCTGTGGGAATGTCTCCCCAGAATGCAGCCCGCTCGACCAAGTTCTTTGATTCATTCAGTACGAAAAGTGCCCCGGAGTCTTGCGGAAAAAGGCGCCCACCCATCTCCGTTATCACAGCATAGGCCTCATCCATCTTCGAGCAGCTCTGAAGAAAGTCGCCCATCTCGTTTAGGAGCTCGAATTCCTCGCCGCGCTGCTCGAGCTCTTCTATTCGCCGCAATAGGCCGTTCGTGGACCCGTCCGGAGCATCGAGGTCGTCAATGGTGGATTTGTGCCGGATGGCGGTGGAGAACCCCGTACCCTTCCCGCTGACATCCTTGGTTGGTACGAGGGTCAAGGCCACTTCGATCTTGGTCCCGTCCCGCCGGAGCCCCACAGCGGGGTGGTCGGGCAAGGTTTCGTTCCGCTTGGCCTTGTCCATGAGAAGAAGGACCATTTCATTTTGCTCACGAACGAAGAACGCCGAAAGGGGTCTGCCGACCACCTCTTCGAACGAATAGCCGAACAGGGTTTCTGCCGCTTCGTCCCATCCCAGCGTCATGCCCTCGGGGCTGCTGATCACGACTGCCGTCTCGGGCGCCTCGGGCACGATAGGGGTTGCTTCAGACGTCACGAACTTCTCCTCTCGACCCCACACAGGGGGTAGGCGAGCCCACGCAGCGCCAATAGCTCAGACCGAGGGGTCCGATGTCCGTGATTCCTGGCCTGTGTGCAACTTCTGTCAGAACCGACACGCTTTCATATCGGCCGCCTCCGTCTCCACCTTAGTCGCAGCAAAGGCATTTTCACCTGGAGTTTTCTCCCTCAGCCGTCGGGGCGAGATGGTCTGGCGCCGGCCGCATAAGGCATACGCGCGTCGGCCTAAGGCCCATCCGCCGCCGACGCCGTCTGGTTCGATAATCCATAGCCCAACCGAATGAGCGTGGATCCCATGTGCCGCTCGATGAGGCCGATCTGGTGAGAGGTCAAACCCTCTTTCCACCCTTGTGTAAGTCCCTGATTGACAAACCGCACCTCTCTGGAACGCGCCCGTTTGAACTTTTGTGGAGGCGCTTCGTCCTCCTTACTGCGCATTCGTTCCACGGTGTTATTTTCAACCGCTCTCTTGATCAATGCCCCATCGGCCGGTATTCCGAGAAACCGGACGATGTCCGCCAGGCACTCCTCGGGACCGGCGCGCAGATCCTCGTACTTGACCAGGTGAAGATTTCCTCGGCGCGCCGGAAGGCTTGAAACCCAAAAATCCACGTGGTTGTTCCAGGATCCGAAGGGACCCGCCTTGCCCTTCACGAAAGACGGAACGAACGCGTCGAAACTGCCTTCGGCGGTCGCTTGCCTCTGCCTCAACCGGAACTCGGACATGATGATACTTCTAGGATCCCGAGCCAAATAGATGACCTTGCGATCGACATCGCAGTAGCGCTCGTGAGTGCTGATAAGCCGGCCACCTCCCGGCAATACCCCGGGCCCCTTCCACGTACCATAGGTGTCGACCGAGCTGAAGTCCGCCGGTCGTCCCGTGACACACTCGAATAAGAGGAAGCGGAGCCAGGTAGAGCCTGATCTCGGATAGCTCGCGAGGAGAGTGTCGTTTGCTGCCATGTGCCTTTTCCACCTCAGGGCCACAGCAGGCTTGGTATGCAGAAGCCAAACCACGGGGGGTCGCAGAACTGGGTTCTGTGACAATCTCCCTCGGAGACGGTTCGCAGGACTTGTCACGGCCTGCTAGATCCGGCCGCGGCTCGAAAGCCAGCGCTGTGAAGCAGACAACCATCGCAAGAGCGGCCCCTTGGCCAACAGGACAAAACACTTCCCTATGGAACTGAAAAGCACGAGGCGCGCCGGCGCCAGGTCATCGGCGGCAAACCACGCTCCTTCCTGAACATCCCGCAAGGAGCGTACCCATGAGCCGAATTTCAGTCTGCCGTCCCGCGCATAGGCAATCGAGGAGAAGAGGTCGTAGTTCTCGACCACCCACCGCCGCCCGGGTCGAACCGGAGAGTCATCAACCTTCTGTCCGGTGAGATCCAGGTACAGGGCGCGAGCGACATCCATCCCATTCTCCCCCACGAAAAGCCGGAAAGTGCCTCCCATGCGCGGATTGACGTCGAGCAGCTTGTACTTGCCATCCCGGGCGTCGTATCTGTATCCAATATCGAGGGTTCCCCTGTAACCGAGCTCTTTCATGAAGCGTTTGGTCACGTTCTCGACCGTCTCGTTATCCACACATTGGCCCAGAGTCGTGAAACCCGTGTACGGAGGATGCTGACGAATCTTCTGCCCCGTGTAGCCAAGCAGACAGTTGGATCCTTCGTCGAAGTAGCCGTTGAACATCCATACCGATTCGGGTCCTCCGGGTATGTACTCCTGAAGAAGCACATCCGGACTCCCGGCAGCTTCCAGCTTGCCGTAGCTCTCGAGCAACTCACTTGTAGACTTGAGGATCAAGACTCTGTCCATCCCCGTCTCACGAAGCGTGCCGTAGTGGCTCCAGGCGTCGATACCTTTCATCACCACAGGAAACGCGGCATCACGCACGTAATCGACCACATCCTCCCGTGACATTGGGAAGGCCGCCTCGGGTGTAGGAACATCCATGCGCTTACACAGGTAGTACATCTCCTTCTTGTTCGACAAGGAGCGACCCAAACCCTGTGGCTGCTGGGGAAAAAGGAACCGTTCCTTCAGGACGTTGGCGTGCTCATCGAGCAAGATCGTGCCGAGGTCATCGGTGGGAATGAGGACGGGGCGGCGCCCAATTTGACGTCCGACATCCAATAAGAACCCGAGCGTATCCTCCATGGAACCCTCGTCGGCGCTCCAGGCAAAAGCCTTCTCGAGAAACCGGGATTTCATAACCGGAGAACCGCTGTCACATACCGTGTACATCGGGACCCCGAATCGCCCGAGACTCCGGACCACGCTCAAAGGTCCATGCTGGATCGGGCTGCGCCCGAGACTCAGCACAAGGGTGGGAACCCCGCTAGACTCCTTCCGTGCCTCGCTCCTCTTGTTCACCATGGCATCTACGATAGGTCATCCCAGATTTAGCACCATTTGGGCACGCCATCTAGACCGCATCCCGCCTACCCCTGGGCGGAATGACCATTTGCACGAAAAGAAGGGCTCCACACAAGAGTGACGTTAGTTGCCCCCTCAAGACAGATCACTCCAGATCATAGAGAGGCGTCTCGCCTGAAGGTCCTGTATCTCCTCGGGTCTTCCCGGACCGGAAGCACTGTGTTGGACAACATACTGGGGGAATTCGATGGCTTCTTCTCGGCGGGGGAGGTGCGCTTTCTGTGGAGGCGACTGCTAGAGGAACGCAGATGCGGGTGCGGGCAGCCGATCGGCGACTGCGAAGTCTGGGGTCCCATACTCCGGATGTTCTTGGGCTCGAGTTGTGACCATGTCGAAGCAGGAAGGATTGTGGAGCTGCAACGTAAGCACGTGCGAACGCATCACACGTTGAGGCTGTTGCGGCGGAAACCAGGTGACAGCCTCAGCCCCCCCGGTCTCGCACACTATGCGGAGTTGACGGCAGCCGTGTACCGAGGAGTCGCCGACCTGACGGGCGCCCGCGTCATCATCGACTCGTCCAAGCGTCCCTCCGACGGCGCTCTGCTTCGCCTCTTACCAGGCATCGAAACCTACTTTGTGCACCTCGTTCGCGACCCTCGTGCGGTCGCCTACTCCCGGCAAAGAA
This sequence comes from Actinomycetota bacterium, assembly GCA_013694625.1. Classification (GTDB taxonomy): domain Bacteria; phylum Actinomycetota; class CADDZG01; order CADDZG01; family WHSQ01; genus JACDDL01. The sequence goes on from JACDCD010000174.1 coordinate 11,475, forward strand.
AGAAGCTGAACCCCGATCGAGAGATCCCTGCCACCATGGGAGGGAAGAACCCCGTTTTATGCACCTTTCAATGGGTTGTTGGCAATATGGGCGCCAACGCACTGCGTCGCATGCATCGGAACGATCGCACGATGGTAATCAGATATGAGGACTTCACAAGAAATCCCCGTTCCTCGGTCGAGAAGATCACCGAGATGCTCGGGGAACGGCCTCAATCAACCCCCTTTCTCGACGATCACACCGTCCAGCTCGGCGTTCATCACACGGTCTCGGGTAATCCCATCCGCTTCGACACCGGACCAACAGAACTGCGTGAGGACACCCGCTGGGTCGAAGGGCTGTCGGCACGGGATCGATGGACAGTCACCCTCATGACGCTTCCTCAACTCCTCCACTATCGTTATTCACCCCGCGTGAACGCGACGGGCTCTCAGAGGAACTGACAGAGTCTGCCTCTCGCGATGGCTGAGCACAAACTAAGTCTCAGCTCTGTAAACCGCCACACACAGTAGGCTTTGAGGCGAACATCCACTCCCTCCCAGATCCCATTGAAGGAAAAATGCGTACAAGCGAGTTTCTCGATCTAATAGGGGTTCAGCATCTTGGTCGGCTGACGAGTCCTTTCGACCCGGGGTATGACCCAGTCACTGTCGGAAGTCACCTCGAACAAAGCGGTCATCTGATGGCCAACCTGAAGTTGTCCATGGCGTGCTGGATGATAGCCAGCGAATCCGCAACACGCAAGAAGATAGCCTCTGCGGTGCAGCACGACGTCCCCACCCTGACGGGAGGTGGACCTTTTGAGATTGCGACTGCGCAAGGGCAACTCCCCGCCTACCTTGATCTCTGCGCAGATCTAGGTATCAACCGGATCGAGTGCGGAGAGGGCTTCACCGACCTGGGGCTCGACGCCTCTGACATCGTTGCAATGGCTACTGCGAGGGGTCTAGAGGTCCAATATGAGCTCGGCGAAAAGCATGGGGGGGCGTTCAGCCACCACATCGTCGACGACCTGATCGGGGAAGGACAGCGCTGGCTCGAAGCAGGTGCTCTCCAAATCGTCGTCGAAGCGCGCGAGAGCGCAGAGCGTGTCGGATTGTTCGATATCGAGGGTCATATGAATCCCGCCCTGGCGGATCGATTCGTCGAAGCCTTCGGTTTGGAGAAGGTGAACTTCGAGGCCCCCAATAAGGCCAGCCAGTTCGCCTTCATGAATCACTTTGGGCCTATGGTGCGTTTGTCAAACGTGCGCCTCGAAGAGGTTCTCCGGGTCGAGATCTACAGACGCGGTCTTCATTCCGATGCTTTCGGCAAAGCCAATTTGAGGCCGCAGCCCATGAGCACTTCGCAAACGATCCAATCTGCAAGATAGACAGTTGGAAAAGACCGTTGTCATCGATTGTTTCCACGAACAGTTAGGCGTTGAGTACGCAAATGACCACACCATTGTCGCAGTGGACGTTATTCGATCCACTACGACGGCGGTCACGGCGGTTGCGACGGGCCGGCGGTGCTTTCCGGTGCCTTCTCTTGAAGCGGCGGTTCCACTTGCCGCCAGGCTAGACCGTCCTTTGCTGGTGGGAGAGCTTGGCGGTTATATGCCGTTCGGGTTCGACATGAACAACAGCCCTGTACGAGTCGAAGCGTTCCCCGACACCTCCCGCCCGGTCATCTTGCTTTCGACTTCGGGCACAAGGCTGCTTCACGAAGCCAGGTCGGCCGAGAAAGTGTATGTCGCATGCCTGCGAAACTTTTCTGCTCAGGTGCGACGAATCTGCAATCATCACACGACAGTGGTCCTGATGGGAGCCGGTACCAGGGCGGAATTCCGGGAAGAGGACGCCATGTGCTGTGCGTGGATGGCTGAGCTTCTTGTGGCTGAAGGTTACCGGCCTCTTGGTACGACCGCCGATGTCATCAAGCGCTGGTCGGGCCTGCCCGTGGACGCGCTCTTGGGCGGTAAGAGCTCGCGCTATCTGCAGCTCACAGACCAGACGGATGATCTGGATTTCATCCTCGAGCATTGTGACGATCTCGAGACGACCTTCGTCTTCGAGGACTCCGAGGTCAAGCCGACAGCCGATCTCTGAGGGCTGATGCCCGTCTCTTCTAGTCGGCATCCTGGAGCTCAGGCGGCGTCGGTGAAGCATTCTCCACCGTGTGGGTGTCGAGTACCTGTAGGGGAGAGCACGGGTAAACCACGACCTCGAGCCTGCCCCGTCCGGGCTGTTCCTCGGCCACCCGGTCGAGAACTCCCGGCCATGAGTCCACCTGCTGCATCCCGGGGATCTTCTGGGGCAAAGACACTTGCTCCGGAACATACAGCCAGAAAGGAGAAGATGAGCGCCGCTGCTCATGGAATGTGGCCGGCTGTTCGGTTGGCTGAGTTCCCTTCCCGGAGCGGCTCATCAGTTTGCGTTTGAGGCGGCCGCCAACCATGTGCGGAACTCGGCCGGGTCGAGCCAGGGCATAGCGCGCCACGCGCCTAGGGCGGTCCAACTTCGATGCGCTTATGAAGGGAAATAGACCATGGTGCCCAACACCCTCGCTACAGGCGGAGATCAAGATCTTCGAAGCTTGAGGCGGAGCATGAACCAACGGAATTACGCCTTTGCTCCGCATGAAGGTCAAGGACACATCGATCGGATACGCGTTGGAAATAACGACATCTACGTCCGCCGGCAAAGGTGCTCTGTAAGCCGTCTTGGCGAAGGCAACCTCGTCGCGATAGAAGCGTTCCCAATCACCACTCGCCATGCGAACCGGCCGGCGATTGGCGTCAACATGCAACGAAATCAGAGAACGCAGACCAATTATCCGCGCTATCTCGTCCAACTCTCTTCTGAAGTCGTTCTCGACGTCATAGGAACCCTCGACGCTGCTATGCCCGAAGTGCAGCCTTGCAATGGAGCGTCGGCCCAGGACACCGAGCGCCAGCTTGGAACCGCCCCCAAAACCCGTTGAGTGCTGAGGGTATATGCCCCCTATACCAACGATGTGATCGCTCGCCAGAACCTCACGATTCACAAACACGGTTGTCCCGAAGCTCGTACGGCCGGCCCTGACCGCATCGCGAGTGTCGTCATGCACAGCCAGGCGGCACTGAGCCGCTGCCTCCGAGCCGATCTTTTTTGCCATTGCATCGGCTTGGGGGGCTCCATGGGTACCGGTCGCCATCAAGACGGTGATGTCCGAGGCCCGGATACCGGCCTGCCGGAACTCTTCGAGCAGGAAGGGCATGACTCTGTCGCACGGTGTCGGGCGCGTGAGGTCGTCGACGATTACAAGTGGCCGTACCTTCTCGGCTGCCAGGACCCTCAGCGGTGGCTGTCCCACCGGATGGGCGAAGGCCTGCACGATCTGAGAATCGGACAAGGGCGGAGGAGTATCGGGGTGCAGGGTTGCGACATTCCATTGAGGAGGAAAGGGCAAGTCCAAGCTGCGGTCACCGTACCAAGCAGCGGTTCGCATCTCCTCTGAGGGGGACATGTGATTTTCGACTCTACCTGAGCTCGAGATCTTCGTGCCCGCCGGCCCGAAAAGCCGTCACCCACCGAGCCTCGTGCTACCCGCTCAGAGGAGCAGCTCGGCGATCTGAACCGTATTGAGCGCCGCTCCCTTGCGGAGGTTGTCTGCTACGCAGAAGAGCTCGAGCGCCAGGGGGTCGAAGCGATCCTGGCGGATGCGCCCCACGAAACACGCATCCCGTCCAGCGCTCTCCAGCGGGGTTGGGTAGAGCGCGTGGTCGGGATCGTCGTGCAGCCCCACACCCGGGGATCCAGCCAGCAGCCGGCGCGCCTCGTCGACGTCAATCGGTTTATCGAACTCGGCATGCACGGCCACACCGTGGCCCACCACTACCGGGACCCTCACGCAGGTAGCCGTGACCGGAAGATCGGGGAGATCGAGTATCTTGCGCGACTCGTCACAAAGCTTGATCTCCTCACTGGTGTAACCCCCCTCCCTGAACGAGCCACATTGTGGGATGACGTTCATCGCGAGCGGACGAGAAAAGACATTCCCCCGCTCGAGAACCTGCCTGCCCAGACCATCGCGGATGACCTCGGGGTCTTTTGCAGCTCTCTGCGTCTGTTCCCACAACTCGTCGATACCAGGCTGACCCGATCCGGAAGCCGCTTGGTAGGACGACAGTATGAGGCGCTTCAACCCCGCCGCGCGGTGCAGGACCGCCATCGGCACGACCATCGCAAGCGTTGTGCAGTTCGGGCTTGCAATGATTCCCTTGGGGAGATCCGTCATCTCGGACGGATTCACCTCGGGGACGATGAGCGGCACCTCATCGTCCATCCGAAACGCAGCTGAGTTGTCCACCACGACTGCTCCTTGGCCGGCCGCAACCGGGCCCCATTCCAGGGACACCTGGTCGGGGACGTCGAACAACGCGATGTCGGCCCCCTCAAAAACCTCCTCGGAGAGGGTGCGAACCTTCACCTCTCCGGGGCCAAAGGGGAGCAGACGGCCCTCGGAGCTTGCCGAGGCAACCGGCACCAACTCGTCGATCGGGAATCGTCGCTCTTCGAGGATCGAGAAAATGCGTCCTCCAACAGCGCCGGTGGCGCCAACCAGGACGAGTTTCACAGCCCACCCCCCGGGGCTGTGCCCTCCGGATTGAGCGCACGCAGTTGGCCGGTAACCGTTGCCGGGTGAGCTTCGCGAATCACCGCCTCCTCGGCGAGGTGGAACTTCTCGTGGATCGCCCTGACCGCCCCTGCAACCTCGTTCGCCCGGACCACGCACGACACACGAATGGAAGACGTCGAAATGATGTCGATGTTGATGCCCGCGTCTGCAAGAGCGTCAAACATGTCGGCAGCAACTCCCGGGTGAGTCTTCATGCCTGCGCCGACGAGAGAAACTTTTGCGATGTCGGGATCGGTCTCGACGCCCCTTGCACCCACCCTGCCGCGAACTTGATCAAGAACGGGTTCGGCTCGCCGCAGATCTTCCTTCGGAAGGGTGAACGATATATCGGTGCGTCCATCGGCTGCGACGTTCTGGACGATCATATCGATATTGACCCCCTCGTCGGCGAGAGGCCGGAAGACGTGCGAGGCGATGCCCGGTCTGTCGGGCACGCCGAGGATCGAAACCTTCGCTTCAGAGGTGTCGTGTGCAACCGCCGATATGATGGCGCGCTCCATACGCTCATCCTCCTCTCTTACCCAGGTGCCCTCGTTGTCGGAAAAGGACGAGCGGACGTGGGTTAGGACTTTGTAATTGCGCGCGTACTCGACACTCCGAAGCATGAGAACCTTGGCGCCGCTGGCCGAGAGCTCGAGCATCTCTTCGTAGGAAACGGCGTGCAGCTTGCGCGCTTCGGGAACGAGCCGTGGGTCGGCCGTGAAAACGCCTTCGACGTCGGTGTAGATCTCGCAGGCGTCGGCATGGAGGGCCGCTGCAAGTGCGACCGCTGTCGTATCCGATCCCCCCCGCCCGAGGGTCGTGATGTCAAATTCGGTGGATACCCCCTGAAAACCGGCAACGATCACGATGTTGCCGGCCTCGAGCGCCTCGAGAACCCGGCGCGCCCTCACATCGACGATCCGGGCACGGCCGTGGGTCGTATCGGTGACGATGCCGGCCTGCGACCCGGTGAAGGAGATCGCTCTTCTTCCGAGCTCGTTGATCGCCATGGTGAGAAGCGCCATCGAGATGCGCTCCCCCGCCGTCAGCAGCATGTCGAGCTCGCGTCCGAATGGCTCCGGGGTGATCTGTGAAGCAAGCTCCATGAGCTCGTCGGTCGTATGGCCCATTGCGGAGACGACGATGCATATCCGCTGCCCGGAATCGGCCGCCCCCACCACCCGCTCGGCGACACGTTTTATTCGCTCTGCATCGCCGACCGAGGTGCCACCGTACTTCTGAACGATTAGAGCCATTGCACCAAACTAACGCCCGGTGTCCTGCGAGGCACGGCGCCGAGTGGGTGGTGAGTATGCATTATTCACGTCTCTCACCCACTCGGCGGCATTTCGCCTAGACCGCGACCTTCTCCATGTCGGAGGAGTAGCTGCCCGAGCACGCGGCGCCGTTGAGCTTCGCCCGGTGATGGAGCGCCTGCTGCCCCGCTTCGAAGTTGGACCGGTCGCCCTTCCAGGCCTTGAGCGCGGGAGCCTGCAGAGCGCGCCCGTAGGAGAAGCTCAGCGCCCAGGGAAGAGGGCCTCTCCGATTCATCTCGTTCAGGTGGGCGGTAGCCTGCTCGTCGCTTTGGCCTCCGGAGAGGAACACGACCCCCGCCACCGCCGGCGGAACGGTGCGTTGCAGGCAGCGGAGTGTCCTGTCGGCGACCTCTTCGATGCCCGCCTGCTGCGAATTCCCGGTGCCTGAGAGCACCATGTTTATCTTGAGCAGGGCGCCCTCGAGCTCGACCCGTTGGTCGTACAGCTCCTGGAAAATGATCTGCAGGGTCCGCTCGGTCACGTCATAGTGCTGCTGGATACTGTGCGCCCCGTCCATCAACGTTTCGGGCTCCACGATCGGCACCAGGCCCGCCTCCTGAGACAGCGCGGCATAGCGCCCCAGGGCGTGCGCATTCGCCTGGATGCAGTAGGGACTGGGAATGCCCTCACCAATGGTGATCACGGCGCGCCACTTGGTGAATCTGGCGCCGAGCTCCACGTACTCGGCAAGACGCTCCCGTAATCCGTCAAGGCCCTCGGTCACCTTCTCGTCCGGCGCGCCGGCGAGAGTTTTGGCACCTGTGTCCACCTTGATGCCTGGAATGATCCCCTGCTTCTGAAGGAGATCGACGAGTGGTGTTCCATCCTCGGCCTGTTGACGGATGGTCTCGTCGTACAGGATGGCGCCGCTGATGAAGTCTCCGAGACCGGAAGTAGAGAAGAGCATCTCGCGATAGGAGCGGCGATTCTCCTCGGTGGATTCGACATCGATGCCCTTGAAGCGCTTCTCGATGCTTCCGGTGCTCTCGTCGGCGGCGAGAATTCCCTTGCCCTCGGCGACGAGTCCCTGGGCCGTCGAACGAAGCTGTTGTGACTCCATTTCTTTCCTCCCCGTAGCGGGCTCTACGGACTCTTCCGAAGAGGCGGGCCAGACACCATTGTCCCCGATGGGTCCCGCTCCGCTATCCGGTGACCCGTCGACGGCCCTCGAGGGCGCGTCCGAGGGTGACCTCGTCGGCGTACTCGAGGTCACCACCTACCGGGAGACCACTTGCGAGCCGGGTAACGATGATCCCGAGAGGGGAGAGCAGACGAGACAGATACATAGCGGTTGCCTCGCCCTCGATGTTGGGGTTCGTCGCCAGAATGACCTCGATCACGGGCGGCGCGCCGGGAGCGGGTTTGAGCCGGTCGAGCAGCTCGGCGGTCCGGAGCTCTTCCGGGCCGATGCCCTCAATCGGCGAGATGGCTCCCTGAAGGACGTGATAGAGCCCCCGATACTCCCGCGTCCGTTCGATAGCGACGATATCGGGAGGCTCCTGCAGCACGCAGATGAGCGACGCGTCGCGGCGGGAATCCCGGCAGTACTCGCACAGCTCCTGATCTGAGACGTTGAAGCACACCTGGCACAGACGGACCTTGTCCTTGACCTCGACGATCGAGTGGGCAAGCCGCTTGGCATCCGCCGGGGGCACCTTGAGAAGATAGAAGGCCACGCGCTGCGCGCTCTTCGGACCGATCCCCGGAAGTCGCGCCAGCTCGTCGATCAGCTCCTGAATGGGCCCCGCAAACAAGCTATCGACTCATCACATGCCCGGGAGGCCACCGAGGCCTCCCATCCCGCCGCCAAGCGGGCCGAGAGCCTGCTCCTGAAGCTCGCGCGCCTTCGTCAGGGCGTCGTTCAACGCGGCCGTGACCGAGTCCCCGAGTATTTCGATATCGTCGGCGTCTGGAGCCCCCTCGAAGAAGGCGGGATCGATCACGACACTGAGTACCTGCCCATCGCCCGTCACGGTGGCGCGCACCGCACCTCCCCCAGCCGAGCCCTCGACCTCGACCTCGGCGATCTCGGCCTGAGCCTTCTGCATCTCGGCAGCCATCTTCTGCGCCTGCTTCATCATCTTCTGGACGTCTTTCACCGTTCTCCTATCTCCTCGACGACCTCGGCATGCAGGCCTTTCTTGACGAGCTCGATGGGGTCTTCGCCGGCGCCCGAGGCCGGGCCCGAGTCGCTGAGGTCGACGGAATGGGAGGTTTCGGGGGTAACGACGGGGTCCTTCCGGAGTGCCTGGAAGACGAGCCTGGGTCGCACCCCCAGTGCGGCGTAAAGGCCCTCGGCAACCAGGTCGCGATTGCGCTCATCGTTCATGGAGGATTCATGGAACGGCGACTGGACCTCGACGACGAGCCCGTCATCGTCGAACGAGATCGGGCGGGATGGGTTGAGCATGCCCCACACTCTCTTGCTGCGCTTCTTGACCTCCTGCAGGGTTGCGTGCCACGTCTCCTTCATCTCGGCAAGGCCCACCTGGGGTGGTAGCCCGCCACTTCCGGCCGCTGCGGCCGGTGGGGGCTCGGGTGCCACCGCCGCCGGCGCCTCCGCACGAGGCTCCCGTGCTGTGGCCGCCGCGCGCTCGGGCGGGCGCGCCGCCCGTTCCCCTGCGTCGGCCTTCGAGGAGACCTCCGGCTGGTCTGCAGCCGCTGGGGAGATGGCAGCCGGTGACGGAACCGTTGCGGAGTCACCCGACGCCCTCGATTCGATGCCGAGGCGGCGTTCGAGGCGCTCGATGCGGCCCAGGAGCGCGGATGCCGAAGGATCGGTTTCCGGTGACGCAGCGCGCACCAGTGCGACCTCGAGCAGCAGCCGGTGATGGGGAGCGTTGCGCATCTCGGTGACGGAGGTCCCGAGAAGGTCCAGGGTGCGGAGGAGATCGCCGATCGTGAATCTGTCGGCCTGAACCTGAAGGGTCGAACCGTCCTCGGGTGAGACGTCCAACAGCGAAACAGCTTCGGGTGCGGTCTTGACCAGCAGCAACGAGCGGGCCCGCCCCATCCCACCGAGCGCAATCTGGCGGGCGTCCGCACCCTGCGCAATCAGGGTCTGCATCTGCAGGAAGATCGTCCCGATGTCGGACGCCGCAATGGCGTCGAATAGCTCTGCGACCGCATCTTCGTGGCGCTCTCCCATGAGAGCGTCGGCATCCAGGGCCGAGACCGAGTCCCCGAAGCTCGCGAGCTGATCGAGCTCAGAAAGCGCATCTCTGGCGCTGCCCTCGGAGCGCCGGGCCACCTCGGCAAGTGCGGCCTGGTCGACCGTGATGCCCTCGGCCTCGGCCACCCATCCAAGGTGTGAGGCGAGCACCTCGGCGGGGATCCGGCGGAAATCGAAGCGCTGGGTACGGGACACGATGGTGCCGAGAACCTTATGTGCCTCGGTTGTCGCAAGTATGAACACGACGTGCTCTGGAGGTTCTTCGAGTGTCTTCAGGAGCGCATTGAACGAGGGCGTAGACAGCATGTGGACCTCGTCGATGACGTAGATCTTCCTGGCCCCGCCGACGGTTGCGAGCGACACCCCCGCCAGGACATCCCTGGTTTCGTCCACCTTCGAATGGGACGCAGCGTCCATCTCGATGACGTCCAGCGAGCTGCCCTCGGTGATCGCCCGGCACGAGGCACATACTCCGCAGGGCGTCGGGGTCGGCCCGCGTTCGCAGTTGAGCGCTTTGGCCAGGATGCGCGCCGTGCTCGTCTTGCCCGTTCCTCGCGGTCCCGTGAACAGGTACGCATGGGCAACCCTGTCTTCGGCCACGGCGTTCGCAAGCGTTCGAGTTACGTGGTCCTGCCCCAGGATGTCCTCGAAGGTCTGGGGCCGGTACTTGCGGTAGAGGGAGAGGTAAGCCATGGGTTGCTCATCCTATTGGAGGGGGCGACACGGCTGTGTCCCGAGGGGCCAACGGATGTCGGGGAGAGCGTCCCGCCACCTCGAGGCCTGACTCTCCGGGATCAGAAGAGATCGGGTGGAGCCCGCACGGTTCAGGTCCTCATGGTCTCGGCGCCGGGGAAAGAAAAGAGGGCCGTGCGGCTCGCCCTGGACCCTCGAACGGCCGGTGCTGTTCGGGTAGCCGGCTCCGGCCAGGACCCCCTGCGGCACTCTCGGTCCGCCGCTTACGGCTGCTCCCTTCCGGGCCTGACCGGGTTCACGGTTCCGAGTCGCGCAGGACCCGACCATCGACGCTGCTTGCCCGGGGCTACCCGGTCGTTCCAAGGGCCGCAGGCGAGTGATCAATCCGGCGTATCGGGGGTTTCCGGTTCAGGGGACCCCGAGCCCCCCATCTAGCACGACCCGTCTCAGAGTATCGCCCTGCGCGCACCGTCGTGTATGGCTCCGGTCCTTCAACGGCGGGGAATGGACTCACTTTGGGCAAGGATCAGGGCATACAGGATGGTCGCTACGGCCCCCGGTTGTCCACGCAACAAACGAGAGCGGAGACGAAGGGATTTGAACCCTTGGACCCCTTGCAGGGCCACGCGATTTCCAGTCGCGCCGATTCGGCCGCTCTCGCACGTCTCCGCGCAGGAGTCTAACTCTCAGGTAATTTGGGCAGATCTTCGACGAAGGGGTTGGGCGAGGTTGCCCGAAAGGAAGCACTTGATGCGAAGGACGGTCTGCACAATGTTCGCCCTGGGGGCAGCGAGTGCGCTGGTCGCCTTCGGCGCGAGTGGGGCGGTCGCGAGCCCCACCTGCTTCGGCGAGCGTCCCACGCTTCGGGGCGACCACAGCGACAACATCCTGCAGGGCACGCAGGGACGGGACGTCGTGGCCGCCAGGGGAGGCAACGACGTCCTCATTGGTGGGTCGGGCCGGGACCTGATGTGTGGAGGTTCGGGGAGCGACCGGATCGAGGGCGGGAGGGCCCGGGATCGCCTCGACGGGGGCCTGGGAGCCGACAGTCTGAGGGGTGCCTCGGGAGACGATCTTCTGGTGGGGGGCCGGGGGGCCGATCGACTGAGCGGCATGGGTGGCCGGGACACTGTCTCCTACTTCAGCAAAACAGGACCGGTTGCCGCAGACCTACAGGGGGGCGGAGGCAATGACGGGGCAGGGGGCGAAGGCGACACCATCCGGACGGACGTCGAGAACATCGTCGGAGGACGGGGCCCGGACCTCCTCGTGGGAAGCAATGGGGTCAATCTTCTGGTGGGTGGAGCGGGCCGGGACGCGCTCATCGGTAACGACGGCAGGGACCGGCTTGCCGGTGGGCGCGGAAGCGACGAGCTCTACGGTTCAGGCGGTAGGGATCGACTCGACGGCGGATCCGGAAACGATTGGATCAATGCTGCGTCGGGTGCCGATCTCGCGGACGGAAAGGTTGGCCACGACTTTGTGACGGGGGGCTACGGAGCCGACACCCTGCATGGAGGGGGTGGAGCCGACGAGCTCTACGGCGGAGCAGACGACGATGTCATGGGCGGCGGGAAGGGCGGAGACAGGCTTTCGGCGCAACGTGGTGACGACACCGCCTACGGGGAAGATGGGGATGATCTGCTGGACGGCGGCGGAGGGCACAACGGGCTCTTCGGGGGCGCCGGACGAGATGGATGCGGGCCCGGCGCCGCGGCCTACAGGTGCGAGGGCAGCGGGCTGCACCTCAACTGACGTCGCCGTCGGCGGTGGGCGTGCGCCGTCGGCCCTCTCACGCTCCCATGTGACCCAAAGGTGCAGGCGCCTCCGGTGGCTATCGATCTCGAGCGAATCAGCGGTGGGGGCGGGATTCGAACCCGCGGGGGGCGTGAACCCCCAATCGCTTTCGAGGCGATCGCGTTATGGCCACTTCGCTACCCCACCAGTGCTGCGGGCGACGGGTCACGGGGAGTGGCCCGGCCCGACGGCGCCGAACTGGGCGCTTGTGAAGAAAGTATACGGAAGCGTCTACCGGCGCCGGAGAGCGAAGAACTCGGTCAGGACCGCGGAGCATTCCGCTGCGAGCACGTCGGTGGTGATCGACACCCGGTGATTGAGGCGGGGATCCTGAGGGATGTTGTAGAGGGAAAGCGCTGCGCCCGCCTTGGGGTCCGGTGGTCCGTACACGAGGCGGCCGACGCGGCCCAACACCAGAGCACCGGCGCACATGGGGCACGGCTCGAGCGTGACGTAGAGCGTGGTGTCGTCCAGACGCCAGGTCCCCAGCACCCGGGAGCCCGCCTGCAGCGCAAGGATCTCTGCGTGGGCGGTGGGATCGCCCCGAAGCTCACGCTCGTTGCACGCCTTGGCCAGCACCTCGTCCCCGCGCACCAGGACCGCCCCCACCGGGGCGTCCCCGTGCTCGAGGGCAATCCTCGCCTGGTCGAGGGCGAGCCGCATGAACGACTCGTCGCTCGGCACTAATCTGCTGGACGTCTGCGACGCTCCTTGAATCTCTGCCTGCTCCCTCTGCTCTTGTCCTGAGCCCAGTTGAGGGCGTCCTTGGCCCAGTCGTACTCACTGGCGAGGAGGGCGGCGCCGCCAATTGCAACCAGCAGCCCGGGACCCGGCACGAGCGGCACCGCCAGCACCACGCCGACAATCGTGAGCGCAACACCCAGGAGAGTCACCACGATCCGGCGGCTCCGGCGGCCCCACGATTTCTTCTCGGTGGTGATGCCGTCGATCTCCCGTAGGGGAACCTCGTCCCCTGTGGCGCTCGGAGAACGGGACGGCATTGGGCAGGATCGAGCGAAGGCCTCGAGGTGGGGCTCGCAGCGCGTCAGGATGTGAGCCTCTCGGCGCTCCGCAAGTCGAGACATCAGGCTCACGACGTCACAACCTCCAGGCGCTCGGGCAACCTTCCGTTTTGACAGTACGCCCGGAGGGATTCGAACCCCCGACCTTCCGGTCCGTAGCCGGACGCTCTAATCCGCTGAGCTACGGGCGCATGCCTCAACCTTAGTGCCTCGGAGGACGCTCGAACATCACGATCCCCGACGGCCGGGCACTCCCCTCAGGCTGGGACGCGACCGTCCAACTCCGACGATGACGAGACGTAAGGAGGGCTGTCCGGATGGCGGAGGCGCAGGGATTTGAACCCTGGAAGGGACTTGACGTCCCTTAACGCATTAGCAGTGCGCTCCCTTCGGCCGCTCGGGCACGCCTCCACGTGGCATGATATCGACCTCGCAATCATGAGGTCGCGCAACCAAGATCCTCTCTTCCCGGCGGAATCCAAAAGGAGCACTCGATGAGAAAAGCCCTGGCGGCCATCCTCATGACCTTGTTCGTCCTGGGCGCATTGCCGCCGGCGAGCTTCGCCGCCCCGAGAGGGAGCAAGGTGGTCCGATACAAGGGTGATCTGAACTTCCCCATCGACATGGGCTGGGTTCCCGGAACAAAGACGACCTTCTTCACCGAGAAGACCGGAAGGATTCGGGTGATGCAAGGTCGAAAGCTCATAAAGAGGCCTTGTGCCAGGCTCGATGTCGCCAGCGACGGCGAAAGGGGGTTGCTGGGCCTCGCTCTCCATCCGAACTACAGGAAGA
>JACDCD010000211.1 GCA_013694625.1 Actinomycetota bacterium
TAACCTCGCAGCATGGATCAGGCGCAACAGCGGTCGTTTGCAGTCATAAGTCATGTAGATCATGGCAAGAGCACGCTGTCGGATCGACTGCTGCAGATCACCGGGACCGTCTCTGACCGGGACATGCGGGAGCAGTTCCTCGATCGAATGGACCTCGAGCGCGAGCGTGGCATAACCATCAAGGCTGCGGCCGTTCGAATGACTTACACCGCAGCCGACAAGACCACCTATCAGCTCAACTTGATCGATACTCCCGGCCATGTCGATTTCGGCTACGAGGTGTCGCGCTCACTGGCTGCTTGCGAGGGCGTTCTGCTGCTGGTCGACGCCGCACAGGGTATCCAGGCGCAGACCCTGACGAATCTATATCTTGCGGTGGACGCAAATCTCGAGGTCATCCCTGTGTTGAACAAGATCGATCTCCCGGCCGCGCAGCCCGAGAAGTATGCCGCCGAGATCGCCAGCCTGATCGGTTGCGACGTGGCGGACATCTTCCAGATCTCCGCCAAGACCGGTCAAGGGGTGCCGGAGCTTCTCGATGCGATCGTCGAACGCATACCCCCTCCCGCAGGCGACCCAGACGCCCCGCTGCGCGCTCTTGTGTTCGATTCCGTCTATGACGTCTACCGGGGAGTGGTTGCTTACATAAGGGTCGTCGACGGGTCGCTGAAGGCGCGCGCCCCGGTCAGATTCATGGTTGCGGGTCACGACGCAGAGGCCGACGAGATCGGGATCATGGCGCCTGACTCCACGCCGGTGGTCGAGCTCTTCACCGGCGAGGTCGGTTATCTCATCTCCGGCATCAAGGATGTGAGCCTGGTGAAGGTCGGCGACACGGTGACGCCGAGACCCGCCCCCGATGTCGAAGCGTTGGCCGGTTACCGCGAACCGAAGCCCATGGTCTTTGCCGGTATCTATCCGATCAATGGTGACGACTTCCCTCTGCTCCGGGATGCGTTGGACAAGCTCAAGCTGAACGACGGAGCGCTCGTATACGAGCCAGAATCCTCGGGCGCCCTCGGCTTCGGTTTCCGTTGTGGATTTCTCGGCCTGCTGCACATGGAGATTGTCCGGGAGCGACTCGAGCGAGAATTCGATCTCGAGCTCATCGTCAGTGCGCCCTCCGTTGGTTACGAGGTGCAGCTCGACGACCGTAAGAAGGAGATCGTAAGGAATCCCAGTGAGATGCCCGACCGATCGCGCATCGAAGAGATCTACGAGCCCTACGTATCGGTGATGGTCGTCACCCCTTCGGAGTACACCGGACCTGTGATCCAGATGTGCCAAGACCGGCGCGGCGAGCTCAAGGAGATGCACTATCTCTCTCCCGAGCGCGTGGAGATTCGCTATCACATGCCGCTCGGCGAAATCATTTTCGATTTCTTCGATCAGCTCAAGAGCGCGACGAAGGGATTTGCCTCCCTCGACTACGAGCCTGTCGGTATGTACGCCTCCGACCTCGTGAAGGTGGACGTTCTGTTGAATTCGCAACCCGTCGACGCATTCTCGACGATTGTGCACCGAAACAAGGCCTATGACTACGGCAAGGCGATGACAGAACGGCTGCGAAAGCTGATTCCCAGGCAGATGTTCGATGTGCCGATACAGGCGGCCATCGGGTCACGGGTCATAGCTCGGGAAACCGTCAAAGCCAAACGCAAGGACGTTCTGGCGAAGTGCTATGGCGGAGATGTGTCCCGAAAACGCAAGCTGCTCGAGCGTCAGAAGGAAGGAAAGCGGCGCATGAAGCAGATTGGGTTGGTCGAGGTGCCTCAATCGGCGTTCATCGAAGCCTTGCGGGTCGACTCCGACAGCACTTCGGCCTGATGATCACCCAGGTTGGCGACCGCACCAGCCGCTGGACCGCCGATCCCGGGTTCGGCGTCTACCTGCACATTCCCTTCTGCAGGCACCGGTGCCACTACTGTGATTTCAACACCTACGAAGGACAGGAGGGCCTGCATCTCGCATACGTTGATGCCCTGATCACCGACATCGGGAACTGCGATCCTGGCGGCCGCCGAGCGACATCGATCTTCTTCGGTGGCGGCACCCCAACCCTGTTGCCGGCTTCGGGGTTGGCACGCATCCTGCGCGCGGTCGCCCACAACGTCGGTCTCGATCCGGGCGCCGAGGTGACGGTGGAAGCGAATCCCGAGACCGTGGACGAGGCGAAATTCGATGCTCTGCTGGAGGCCGGATTCAACCGGGTTTCGATTGGCATCCAGTCTCTGGTACCTGAGGTCCTGACTCGGCTGGGGCGGACCCATTCCCCCGAACGCGCGCTGGAGGCGGTCGGCGCCGCCCGCCGCGCCGGGTTCGAGGAGGTCAACGCCGACCTTATGTACGGCTCGCCCTGGGAATCCACCTCGGATTGGATGACATCGCTGGAAGGTGTGGTCGCGGCCGGCCCGGACCACATCTCCGCCTATGCACTCACGGTCGAGGAAGGCACGCCGCTGCACACACTTGTCGCCTCCGGGCGCGCCCCCGATGTCGATCCCGATATCCAGGCGGAGCGCCACGAGCTTGCATCCGAGGTGCTGAGCGCCGCTGCGTATGAGCGCTACGAGGTGTCGAACTGGGCCTTACCAGGGCACGCTTCGCGGCACAACGTCCTCTACTGGTCCGCCGGTGACTATCTCGGGTTGGGAGCCGGTGCGCACGGCCATCGTTCCGGCCGCCGCTACTGGAATGAAAAACTGCCGCGCGAGTTCGTGTCACGGGTGTCGGCGCAGCGTTCGACCGAGTCCGGGAGTGAGCTTCTGGATGCCGGCACCCGCGCCGGAGAGGCCATGATGCTCGGCCTTCGCCTTGCCTCGGGGGTCCAACTCGACGAGTTCACCCGTCGTTACGGCCCGGAATGGCTCGATGGGCGCGCCGCCGTGCTGGCCCAGCTCGAAGCAGGCGGGTTCCTCGAGCGTTCAGAAGGGTGGCTCCGGCTCTCAGCCGGCTCGACGCTGGTCGCCAACGACGTTCTCTGCCGGCTCCTCTAGAGTGACTCGTCCACGGTGACTGCGAGACAGAGCACACTAATGTCCGCCCCAGATGTCTACATCGGAGTCGTCGGCTCCGGAGCCTCCTCTCCGCAAGAGGCTGCTCTTGCTCGAGAGGTAGGCTCGGAGATTGCGCGCGCCGGCGCGCTTCTGGTGTGCGGTGGGCTCGGCGGAGTGATGGAAGCCGCCTGCCGGGGAGCGAAGTCCGCCGGCGGCACCACTGTGGCGATCCTTCCCGGCGCCAGCCGAAGGGACGCAAACCCTTACGTCGACGTGGCACTCGCCACGGGGATGGGAGAGATGCGAAATGCGCTGCTGGTACGCGCCTGTGATGCGTTGGTGGCGGTGGCGGGCGAGTTCGGGACTCTATCCGAAATTGCTTTCGCTCTGAAGACCGGTGTCCCGGTGGTGGGCATGGCGACATGGGAGATGTCTCGCGAGGGTCGCGTGAGCGACGCAGTCGAGCGCGTGGACTCGGCCCGCGAGGCTGTGGAGACGGCAATGAAAAGGGCGCGCAGGCCAGCGCGTTGAGACAAGACGGCCCTGCTTACGGATCGTAGGACCCGTTCGGGTCCAGCGTGACCATTCGAAGTGCATTCCATCGGGGATGAGCCATTTTCCTCCCCAGGTGAATCCCCATCTCTCCATGCCCGTCACGAGCCTGGGATCTTGATTGGGTGGCGCGCCGAATGCATTGTTCGACACGTTGATGTCCAGCGCTATCCCCCAGGCGTGATGTGAGAGCCAACCGTCAGGATCCCATCCGATGAAGCGGGGAACCCAACACCCGGCCTGGTCGGACGCGTCGAGCACGTGGCCCAGGCCGGCGGCCTCCATGCTGCGCAAAGCGGGCTCCAGCTGGGGAAAAAGCGCCCGGTGACAAGTGAGCCGGCCCAGCAGCGGAACGCGTTCGCTCCGGAGGTTTCGGGATACCCACTGGGGTGCGATCGTGATTCGACCGTCTGAGTCTGGGCGAGCGGCAAACTCCCCAAAGGCCTTCTTGACCAACAACTGGGGCAGGACGGCGTCGCCGTACCGCAGGAACGGGGTCTCGCTCCGGGCTCGGATCCGCAAAGGTGAGCCGCTCTCGAGAGTTCGGGTGATGGCAGCGTGAATCGATGCCCGCCGAGTGGGCTCCTTCAGGTGCATGAGTACGAAGCGGCGAGGATTCCGCCAGGTTGCCGGCGCCGGCGCCGGTGCCAGTGCTTCGTAGGCATTGGTTGAGAGGTCGTTCACCACCCCGGAAGCTCGGACGGTGCGTCCCCGAAGCTTCAGCCTGAGGCCCTGCCCAGCTCCGCGCAGGTCTGCTTCGGTGTTGGCCAGCACCACCTCTCCGGCGTCCATCCCGAGGATCTCTGCCCGCTCGCCCGGGGAGACGAAGAGCGCGTACTCGCGCGGCTCGATAACAGCCATCTCCAACGGGATTGCGTATCCCGGCGCAGGCGTGTCGATCGGCGAGCCCCTCGCGTCCGAGGACACAATCCAGTCCAGGCCCGCCAGCACCGTCGTCGCATCGCGCACTCCGTCGGTGTGCTCGACCAAACGCTCGGTCCCTTCGGGAAGCCCCCCGGGAGACCATGCCAGCAGAACCGTACCGTCGTCCTCCGACCGAGCCGGGCGCCGCCGGACCTCTGTCGACTGCGAGATGGGGGTGTGGTCCGTGGCGCCTGCGACGCGGCGCGAAACGGACTCCCTGGACGGTGGCTCACAGGAGACCAGCAGGACCCCCGCCACAAGCACTGCTCCCGCGACGGCAATACCTGTCAAGCCCGGACGTCGCCGCCTATCGCTCTTCTCGACTGCTCTCACGCTCATCCAAGGGTAGTGGCAGCGGTGGGCCATCCGGGCCTCGTGCGACGACCCATGCGGTCCTGCGGCCGACTCCATCTGCCATCATGGCCCATGGCCTATTCGGGCAACCTCACGTGCCGTGACTGCGGGCTCACTTTCACCGCAACCTGGGGTTCGGTGACGGGCGCCGACGAGTATCGCTGCGCAAGCGATCACGTGGTCTATGTCGAGGCCCGATGGGGCACGGTGCTGAGCCCGGGCGGATCCGGCGCCGAAGGGACCACGCTCGCCCAGTTGCGCGGACTGTGCCCGAGCTGCTCCACCGAGCTGATTACGGGATGCCTTCCATCGTGCCCCGTCTGCCGGGGGCGAGACCACGACGTCATGTTGAACTAGCACTCAACGTCCGAGAGTGCCAAATAAGGGGACGGCAGGGTAAACTGGCACCCTTATGGCCTCAGCCATCGAACGGCTAGACGATAGAAAAGCTGCGATCCTGCGCGCCATCGTGGTTTGTTATGTCAGGTGGGGCGAGCCGGTGGGCTCGAAGACCCTGGTTGAGCGCTATCGGCTGGGTGTGTCGTCCGCAACGGTCCGCAACGAGATGGGAGCGCTCGAGGACTTCGGTTACATCTACCAGCCGCACACATCTGCAGGGCGCATCCCCACCGACACCGGTTACCGCTATTACGTCAATGTCTGGGGCAACAGAGTCTCCCTGCCAGAGCAGGAAAGACAGCAGGTTCGGCGCTTCTTTGGAGAACCACGTTGGGAGCTCGAAGAGGCGCTGCGCAACACGGCGTCCCTGCTGTCCAGCCTGACCGCAGACGCGGCCATCGTGTTCGCCCCTTCCCTCGACCACAGCGTCGTCCGGCATGTCGAGCTCATCAGCCTCGCCGGACCCCGCGCCATGTTGGTGCTTGTTACCGACACCGGACGTGTCGAGAACCACGTCGTGTGGGGACCGGAGAGAATCGACGAAGTCCACTTGGGCAGCGCGTCGGAAATGCTCAACCGATTTGTAGTTGGAGTGCCTCTCGAGAGGGCGGCGTCTACGATCACCGACCACCTCGATCGCTTTCCACTCGAGCTGCGCGGCACGGTTTCCGCGGTGGCCAAGGTGCTTGCGGAGGAGATGTCGAGCGGTGAAAGCGAGAGGGTGTTTCTCGAAGGAACATCGCATATCGTCGACGAGGAGAAGTTCGCAGATCTCGAGACGGTCCGGCAGGTTATCGGCGCTCTCGAACACCGTCGTTCAGTGCTCGTATTGCTGGCGGATGCGATAGCTTCCAGTGAGGTTTCGGTCCGCATCGGCTCCGAGAATCAGGCCGCTGAAATGCGGTTCTGCTCGGTCATCACCGCGCCTTACGGTTCGGAGGAACATGTCATCGGTTCACTCGCAGTCATCGGCCCGACCCGAATGGACTACCAGCGATCGATTGCGGCGGTCAATGAGGTGGCAGGGAACCTCGGCCGCATGCTGACCGGACTCGAGATCTAAGGAAGGCAGCACATGCCCCAGGACCATTACGCGGTGCTCGGCGTATCGCAAAACGCTTCCCCGGAGGAAGTCAAGAAGGCCTACAGACGCTTGGCCAGGGAGCATCATCCCGATACCAACCAACAAGGCGCGGCCTCGGGCGAACGCTTCAAAGAGATCACCCGCGCCTACGAAGTCCTGTCCGATCCCGAAAAACGCCACCGCTACGACACCTTCGGCGACGAGCGCGCCGTCGACGGAGGGTTGGGTGATTTCGGAGGATTGTCCGACCTGTTCTCGAGCTTCTTCGGAGGAGGGGGGGTTGGGGGCGGAAGGGCCCGGGCAACCGGCCGGGGAGCGGACGTCCTCGCCGAGGTCGAGCTCACCCTAGAAGAGGCCGCCATGGGCGTCGAACGCGAGGTGAACATCTCGACCCTCGACGGATGCAGCGAATGCGGGGGGAGCGGAAGCGCACCCGGAACATGGCCCTCCCCGTGCTCCGAATGCGAAGGCACCGGGCAGGTCCAGCAGGTCCGGCGGACCATCTTCGGAAACGTAATGACTGCGTCCACCTGCCGGCGGTGCAGGGGCGCCGGTGAGGTCATCCTCGACCCTTGTCTGCGATGTGGAGGTAAAGGCCGGGTTGCCATCGACCAGTCGCTCACTGTCTCGGTTCCACAGGGCGTGGAGGACGGAGCCCAGCTCCGGGTCTCGGGCCGCGGTGAGGCGGGGATGCGCGGAGGCCGCAAGGGCGACCTCTACGTGGCGATAAGGATTGCCCCGCACGAGAACTTCCGGCGCGCCGGTGAAGATCTTGGGTGTGAGGTTCCCGTCCCGATGACCGTGGCTGCGCTGGGAGGGACAGTCGATATCCCCACGCTCGACGGCCACGAGCCGGTCGAGGTTGCCCCGGGGACGCAGTCCGGCGAGGTGGTGAGGTTGGCCGGCAAGGGCATGCCCCGGCTGGGAGGACGCGCTCGCGGCGAGGTCGTTGCCTGGCTCCGCGTCGTGACCCCGACCGGACTTGATGACGAGCAGTCGGAGTTGCTGGGGCACTTCGCCAAGCTGCGCGACGAGCCGGCCGGAGGCCGGAGCCTGTTCGGCAAGATCAAAGAGGTCTTTCAATGAGCCTGTGAGCTCGACCCCCCGCTTCTTCGCGCCGCCTGGCGCCTGGGGTGACGGCCTCGTCACACTGCCGCCCGGAGAGTCGCACCACGCCGTCAAAGTGCTGCGCTTGAAGCCCGGAGATGAGCTGTGCATCCTGGACGGCTCTGGCCGCCTGGCCCGGTGCTCGGTCGAGAGGTTCAGCCGAGACGGGCTCGTCGCGACTGTCCGTGGTGTGGAGAGCCAACCCCGTCCGCGCCCCGCCATCGCCGTTTATCAGGGCGCGTCAAAGGGGGCCAAGCTCGACGACGTCGTGGAGCGCGTGGGCGAGCTCGGGGCGGCGGAGTTCTGGGCCTTCGATTCGTCACGCTCGATGGTCCGGTGGACGCCCGACAAGCTCGAGCGGATGTCCGACAGGTGGCGGGCCAGGGCGCGCTCGGCGGCCAAGGTGTCCGGAAACGCATGGGTGACCGAAGTCGGAGGTGCCCTGGGGTGGAACGAGCTCACGACGAAGCTTGCCGGCGAGAGGACCGCCGTGGTCCTCTGGGAGCAGGCATCCGAGCTGCTGCGCCCTCATCTGCCCCGCGATCCGGATCGTGTTGCGCTCGTAGTCGGCCCGGAGGGCGGACTGAGCCACGCAGAGGCGGAGGAATTGGCCGCCGCAGGTGCTCGGCTTGTGTCGCTGGGCCCCCGCATCCTGAGGACGGAGAACGCCGCCGTGGTGGCCGGCGCAGCGATCGCGTGGCACTACGGGCTCATCGGGTAGGTTTCGCGCATGCCATCCACCGGCGCGCCCACAGTTGCATTTACCACCCTGGGCTGTCGCTTGAATCAGGCGGAGTCAGACTCCATGGCGGAGCAGATGGCCGCCGCCGGTGTGGGGTCTCCGGCCACGGGCGACGACCCAGACATCGTTGTCGTCAACACCTGCACGGTCACGCGCGAGGCGACCAAGGCGTCTCGAAGCGCGCTTCGAAGGGTGGCACGGGCGCATCCCGGCGCCAAGGTGGTGGCCATCGGTTGCTATGCGGTGTCGGATGCCGATGAGGTTGCCTCCATCGAGGGCGTTGATGTGGTCCTTGGCAATGACGACAAGGAGCGTATTGCCGAGATCCTCGGCGAGGAGCGACAGACTGCCCCCCTGTTGCAGATTGCACCGCCGGTGCGACGATCGTCCGTGCAGGCCGTTCGAGTGAGGGCCAACCTCAAAGTTCAAACGGGGTGCGATGAGTGGTGCACCTTTTGCATCATCCCCAAAACGCGCGGCCCTCTTCGCTCATTCAACGCCGACGGTCTGGTTGACGAGGCGCGCCGGAGGGTTGAAGCCGGAGCGCGTGAGCTGGTGCTCACCGGTGTGCATCTGGGCAAATACGGCTACGACCTCGGAGGCGACGAGCGCTCCCTCATCCGGCTCTGGCGCCGCCTGCTCGAGATCGACGGCGTCGAGCGACTGCGCCTTTCATCGCTCTTGTCCCGCCACCTCACTGCGGAGGTGGTCGGCTTCATCGCCTCCGAACCCAGGATGTGCCGCTATCTGCACGTCCCTCTGCAGTCGGGTTCTGATGCGGTGCTCGCGAGGATGCACCGGCCCTATCGGATCGCAGACTATGTAGCGGCGCTCGAGAGGGCCAAGATTCTGATGCCGGATGTTGCCCTCGCCACCGACATTATCGTCGGCTTTCCCGGCGAGACCGAGGAGGATTTCTCTGCCACCAAGGATGTCGTGCGCAGGCTCGGTTTCTCCAAGCTCCACGTCTTCCGCTACTCGGCGCGCCCCGACACGGCCGCGGCCGACATGGACGACGAGGTCCACCCCGAGGTGAAGAAGGAACGGTCCAGGCGGCTCATCGCCCTGGGCAACCAGATCCGCTCGGCCTGGCTGGACGCGCACCTGGGCCGCCGGCTCGACGTGCTGGTCGAGGACGAGCGAGAGGTCGACGAGGGATGGGTCTGCTCCGGCCAGACCGACGACCACGTGCGGGTCTTCTTCGAAGGCCGGAACCTGTACGGCTCGGTGGTCCCTGTGGAGGCGACCGGAATCCGCGCCGACGGGCTCAAGGGACACCTCCTGGCCGAGGCGGCGCTCGGTTGAGCGATTGCCTCTTCTGCCGGATCGCCGCCGGGCCCCACGACGCCGGCGTGCTCCACAGCTCGGATAGGGTCGTGGCCTTCCGAGATGTCAACCCGCAGGCGCCGACCCATCTGCTGCTGATCCCCCGGGAGCACGTCGCCTCTGTCGCCGACCTGACCGGCTCCCACGATGGGGTCCTGGCCGAGGTCTTCGAGGTCATCAGGAGCTTGGCCGAGCGGGAGTCTCTCGACACGGGCTATCGCGTGGTCACCAATGTCGGGGTTGACGCGGGCCAGAGCGTCGATCACCTTCATTTTCACCTCCTCGGCGGGCGGGCGCTGGGGTGGCCGCCGGGTTGAGGGCCCCGTCCTGCGGCGGGCTCAACTGAGTCACCCATCGTCGTCTGGAGCGGCGTTCCGGGGGTTGCCCGCACGGTTCGGCACACGTCGTTTGAATCTCCGGGGGCCGCCCACCGATTCGGAGGGGCCGAGGGCGTTCGGCCGCCTGCGACGCTAGACTGGAAGGGCCAAACATGCTCACTCAAACCCAGGTAAAGATCCTCGTCCCGGACACTCAGGCCATGGTCGAGCTGCTCGGGGCAAGGGATGAGCTACTAAAACTCATCGAGGCGTCATTTCCCGGGATAGACATCCTGGTTCGCGGAAACGAGATCGGTCTCTCGGGTGAGACCGGCGATTCCCAGCGCGTTGCCCGGCTTTTCGAAGAGCTGCTCCGCCTCCTCGAAGGGGGCTCCTACCTGAGCCCCGAGTCGGTGAGCCGCTCGATCGAGATGATCAGGACCGAAGATGCCAGCAGGCCGTCCGATGTGTTGGGGGCCACCGTGCTCATTACGCACACGGGTAAGGCGATCCGCCCCAAGACGCCCGGGCAGAAAGCCTACGTCGACTCGATCAGCGACAATACGATCGTCTTTTCGATCGGGCCCGCGGGGAGCGGGAAGACCTACCTCGCCGTCGCCATGGCCATACGGGCGCTCAAGGCGGGTGAGGTGTCGCGCATTGTGCTGACGCGCCCCGCAGTCGAGGCAGGGGAGCGGCTCGGCTTCCTTCCCGGCGACCTTGCCGCCAAGATCGATCCTTACCTCAAACCGCTCTACGACGCACTGTACGAGATGCTCGAGCCAGAGACCTTTGCGCGCTTCGTCGAGCAGGGAACGATCGAGATCGCACCGCTGGCATTCATGCGGGGCCGAACGCTCAATGACTCATTCATCATCCTGGATGAGGCTCAGAACACCACCCCCGAGCAGATGAAGATGTTCTTGACCCGTCTTGGTTTCGGGTCCAAAGCGGTTGTCACAGGGGACGTGACTCAGGTTGACCTTCCTTCTGGCGCGCGCTCGGGGTTGGTCGTGATCGAGGGGGTACTCACCGATATTCCCTCGATTGCGTTTACGCACTTCAGCGCCCGTGACGTCGTGCGGCACAGGATCGTGCAGGAGATAGTCGAGGCCTACCGTCTCTACGCCGAGAATTCAAGTGCTTCGACGCTCAAATAGCGCCTGCACCCATCAATCGCTAGTCTGCTCGACAAGACGCTAGATGGACGTCTTCTTAGCCAACGAACAGGACTTGGGGGTGGACGAGGCGAGACTTTCGTCCTTGGCCCGGCATGTCCTGGTGACTGAGGAGATCGATGATTCCGCCGAGCTTTCAATCCTCTGCGTGAGTGCTGATCACATACGAGAGCTGAACATGCGCTTCGCCGGGAACGACTATGCGACCGACGTGCTTGCGTTTCCGATGGGTGAGGAGGACGAGGGCGCGCTGATCCTGGGTGATGTGATTCTTTGTCCGCGCCTTGCCGAAGAGAACGCCACTCAGATAGGTCATAGCCTCGACCAGGAGTTGGAGACCTTGCTGGTGCACGGCACTCTGCATCTCCTGGGTTATGACCATGACGCCAAAGAAGACAGATCTCGAATGGACAACCGCTTGCTCGAGGTGTTGCGGTCTTTCGGTGATTCCGAGACTTGATGAATGACATTGTTGTTATTGTCTGTCTCGTTCTCTTGGTGGTCGTTGGTGCACTGATGACCATGGCCCAATGCGCGATCGCGCGCATGGACCGGGTTAGAGCGCATCACCTTGCGCAACAAGGCCACCGAGGCGGCAGGTCTCTTCAAACGATCACCGAGAACGTGACTCGCTTCATGAACGTCGTCGTCCTGCTCAAGGTGGCGGGGCAGATTGCGTCTGCCGTCTTGGCTGGGGGCCTGGCCGTGAGCCACTGGGGAAACACCGGTTATGTGGCTGCGATTGCCTTTATAACCTTGGCGATCTTTGTCCTCGGCGAGGTTGTTCCCCGAACGATTGCCCTGCAGAATGTAGATGGTACCGCGCTGGCGGTTGCTATCCCCGTTTACTTGCTGGGCACCATTTTGGGTCCCTTGGGACGCGTGCTTGTCCTAAGTGGAAATGCGTTGATGGTGATCCTTCCGGGCAGAGGGTTGCCCAAAGGCCCTTTTCTCGGTGAAGAGGAGACGCGAGATCTCCAAAAGGGTGATGAAGAAGTCGAAGAGTTCGAAGAGGGCGAACGGGAGCTCATTGACTCGATCTTCGATTTCGGTGACACCATCGTTCGAGAGGTGATGGTCCCTCGCCCCGATATGGTGATCGTGCCTTCGGGCACCACTCTGGATCAGGCGCTCGATACCAGTCTCACCGCCGGCTACTCGCGGATCCCCGTCTACGAAGGCGACAGCGACAACATGATCGGTGTGACCTATGCGAAGGACCTGATGAAGCACATCCACGACTCCAGCGCGAGTGTTTCGGTGAAGGATCTGGCGCGGCCGCCACTGTTCGTGCCCGAACAGAAGAAGGTGGCTGAGTTGTTACGCGAGATGCAACAGCAACACGTACACATGGCCATAGTCATCGACGAGTACGGAGGCACTGCAGGCCTCGTAACCATCGAGGATTTGATAGAGGAGATCGTGGGCGAGATCGTCGACGAGTACGACAAGGAAGAGCCCCTGGTCGAGCCGATCGACGATGACACAATCCGGGTGGATGCAAAGATGCAGATCAGCGAGGTCAACGAGTTGCTCGGCGCCGACCTCCCACATGAAGAATGGGATACCGTCGGAGGGCTCGTATTCGACTTGACCGGGCGAGTACCGATACAGGGCGAGACGGTTCAGTACGATGCCATCGAGTTCCGGACTGAGCGCGTTACCGGGCGGCGTATCAAGAAGGTCGTCATCACGAGGGCGCCGGTCGAGACAGAAGCGCCCGCCGAGTGAAACCGGAGGTATTTCGCTCGGGCTTCGTGGCAGTCGTCGGGCGGCCGAACGTGGGAAAGTCCACACTCGTCAATGCACTGGTTCGAACGAAGGTTGCGATCACATCGTCGAAGCCGCAGACGACCCGTGGCTCGATCAGAGGCATCCTCAACGCCGGCGATGTGCAGGTGGTGTTTGTCGATACACCCGGCTATCACAAACCGCGTACGCTGTTGGGTGAACGTCTCAACGAGCTTGTCCGGGCAGCTTGGTCGAGTGTGGATCTCGTGCTCTTTGTCGTTGACGGCCGTGCTGGGATCGGAAGCGGCGACGCAAGGGTTGCTCAGGATGTGCATGGTGCAGGATGTCCTACGTTCTGTGTGGTCAATAAGATCGACCGCCTAACGGGCGACAAGATCGCCGTGCGTCTGGTGGAGGCGTCTGAGCTCGGCGACTACGACGAGTTCGTCCCAATTTCGGCTGCGACCGGGGATGGTGTGGGGTTGTTGCGCGATCTGGTGACGGCGCGCATGCCACACGGCCCGATGTACTACCCGGAAGGCATGGATTCAGACATGCCGCCGCCGGCCTTCGTCGCCGAGCTGGTGAGGGAGAAGCTCCTGGCGCGGATGGGTGACGAGCTGCCCCACTCCATTGCAGTGGTGACGGAGGAGTTCGAGGAGCGCGATGACGGGGTGCTGGAGATCGACGCCGTTATCTTCGTTGAACGGGAGTCCCAGAAGGGGATGGTCATCGGCCGGGGGGGAGAGACGCTCAAAGCGGCCGGGACCGAAGCCCGTCATGAGATCGAGGCGCTGTTCGGGTGCAGGGTATTCGTGCGGCTCCGGGTCAAAGTCGAAAAAGACTGGCAGCGCCGCGAGTACGCGCTCGCACGTCTCGGCTTCGACGTTTAGGCTCTGTCCGTGCCGCAAGCGACCGTAAAGACCTATGACTCACTGTCGCGTACAGGTGTGCTCCTCGCCGACGACGGCAGCACCGAGTTCCACATCGGCCCCGAGGCGATGGAGGCCGGGATGTTTCGTTTTCTACGTCCGGGCCAGCGGGTTACGTTTGACCTGGTGGATGAGGGCGGCAAGTCAGTAGTCAGAAATCCCCGGATCGGGATTGCCTAGAGTTCCTACGAGGTCCAGGTCCAGGTTGTGGTCAGGGCGGTTGTCTGCCCCGGCTCGACCGTGACAAGTCCGGTGCCCTCGGTTCCCGCCTGGGCCAGCGCCGGAGCGTTTGGCCAGGCGGTCTGTGGTTCGACACAGAAGCCGGCTGGGGGCGTGTGGATGACGAGCGTGTTTGCCGGCCCGGACCAGTCGATGGCCATGGTCAGATCGGGCCACGCGATCACCGCGGGCGGACGCGACGAGACGTAGACGTGGTCGAGCAGACGCTCGCTCAGCACAGGGCCGGTGCGCAGGTCGGTTAGCTCATCGACCGGGCACCGGTTACCCGTGGGAATGAGGTCGTCGTCGAGCTCCAGAACCTGATCGGAGTCCACCCTCAACGCGGTGTCACCCAGTCGCCTGAACCACGGGTGCCATCCCATGGATACCGGCATCGACCGATCCCCGGCCTCGGCTTCGAGAACGAGCGTCAGCGATCCGGGCGCCAGGTCGATCCGGTATCGGAACGTTCCTCCCCAGGGCCAGCGGTCATGCCCGAGCGTGCAGGTCAGCGCGGCGGACGAGTCACCGGAACTGCCCACATTCCAGGCTTCGTCCCGCACCAGGCCGTGTATCGCCTGGCTGCCGAAGTTCGCCGGAAAGGTGTGGGTCGCCTCTCCCCAGCGAATCTCGTTGGCCCTCAGGCGCCCCACCCAGGGGGCCATGAGGAAACAGCCCCACAGGAAATCGGCGAGCTCGGGCGCCGCTCCCTCGGGGGGTGCGGTGAGAAGCCGTTCGGCCCCACCTGCCACCAGAGAGGTCAGACGTGCGCCGTCCTCGGGGTCGATCGAGACGCGGTCTTGTCCTGCGGTCAGCTCGATTGACACGGTGAGGGTGCCTCCTCTTTGTCGAAGTCGAGTGGGAACAGTGTGCCTCAACGGTTCCCCTCAGTTGACGCGGGTCCGGGCGATTCCGCCGGCCGCCATTACCCTTGAACCCATGCCGGGTCTCTATAAAGACGAAGGAGTGGTCCTGCGGGCGATCAAGCTCGGCGAGGCCGATCGGATCGTCACGTTGTTTACACGCGATCACGGCAAGGTGCGCGCCGTGGCCAAGGGTGTGAGGAAGACCAAGAGCCGCTTCGGGGGACGGCTCGAGCCCTTCTCCCGGGTCGACCTCATGATCTACCGGGGCCGGAACCTCGACACGATCACTGCAGCAGAAATCCTCACCTCCTTTCACGAGGTGCGGGACGATTACACGAGACTCACGTCCGCTGCGGCGCTCGCCGAGATCGTCGAGAAGATCACACCTGACCGTGAGCGCGCACTGGCCGTCTATGCGTTGATGATTGCCGGGCTGGGGGCCCTCGCTGATGACAAGGGGGGCACCGTGGTGCCTGCGTTCCTGATCAAGCTGCTGTCCTTGTCGGGCTACCATCCTCAACTTGTAGTGTGTGCCGGTTGCGGTGAGCCGCGCGTCCTCGGTGGTTTCAGCCCGTCCTTCGGAGGTGCCGTGTGTGAACTTTGCTGGCGCGAGGATCGCGATGCGTTCAGACTGGCGGCCGACCGCATTGCCCTGCTGGCGCATCTGCTCAGGTCCGACTTCGGCCAGCCCGCCGATCCAGGGGTAACCTTGGAAGTGACCGATGCCTTGAGGCGCTACACCGAATATCATCTCGAGCGGCCGCTGAGAAGCTTTGGACTCCTCGCCTACCGCTGAAAGCCCCGAGGGGATCTGGCCCGACCGGCTGCCCGGCCACGTCGGGATAATCATGGACGGCAACGGGCGCTGGGCTGAGGCGCGGGGGCTGGACCGCAGCCTCGGACACGAAGCGGGGGAGCAGGCCCTCTTCGATGTCGTCGAAGGGGCCCTCGAAGCGGGTCTCAGGTACCTGTCGGTGTACGCGTTCTCGACTGAGAACTGGGCGCGGCCTCCGTCGGAGGTGGCCTTCCTGCTCGGCTTCAACCGAAGGTTGTTGCGTCAGCGACGCGAATACATGGTCGAACGCGGCGTCCGTATCCGGCGGCTCGGCCGGCGGGAGCCCGTCCCCGAAGACGTCTTGGAGGAGTTTGATGCGGCGGAAGAAGCGACCCGCGCCAACGACAGGCTGGGCCTGCAGGTGTGCTTCAACTACGGGGGGCGCGCCGAGTTGGAGGACGCTGCAGCCCACGGTTCCATACCCGGGCACCTGTACGCTCCGGACCTGCCGGACGTGGATCTGCTGATTCGCACCTCGGGTGAGAAGCGGCTGTCGAATTTCCTGTTGTGGCAGTCGGCCTACGCGGAGCTCTACTTCACCGAAATGCTGTGGCCTGATTTTGGCCGCAGTGCGCTGTTCGAGGCTCTGCGCGACTACTCGGCGCGCCGCCGTCGTTTCGGAGGACTCGACGCCCTGCAGGACCGGCCCGGATGAGCTCGGAGCCGATCGGCGAAAGCCTGTCGTCCGGCGATCGCCCCATCGAGAAGAACGTTCTGCGGCCGGTGCGGGAGTTCCTCGATACCGAGGTCGCCGGAGCCGGTGTCCTGCTCGCAGCTACGGGCGTGGCGCTCGTGTGGGCAAACTCACCCCTCCGCGCGACCTACGAGAGTCTGTGGTCGACGAAGCTGATGATCGGGTTGGGCCGGTTCGTACTGGAGGAGGATCTGCAGCACTGGGTCAACGACGGCTTCATGGCGATCTTCTTCTTCGTCATCGGGCTCGAGATAAAGCGGGAACTCGTGCGGGGCGAGCTGAACGAACCGAAGAAGGCGGCGCTGCCGGCCATCGCTGCCGTGGGCGGCATGGTGGTTCCTGCGCTGATCTTCCTGGCGCTCAACCGGGGGACCGGCGCAGCGGCAGGATGGGGAATCCCCATGGCCACCGACATCGCCTTCGCCTTGGGAGCGCTCGCTCTTTTCGGGAGCCGGGTCCCATCGGCGCTGAGGGTGTTCCTGCTCAGCCTTGCGATCGTTGACGACATCGGCGCCATCCTGGTGATCGCGCTGTTCTATAGCGAGGGCATTCAGGTGGTTCCCCTGCTCCTGGCGGTTGCCGGAGTCGCACTGGTGATGGGTATGCGCCGGGTGGGGATCTGGTGGGTGCCGATCTATGTGGTCGTCGGAACCGGGATATGGCTTGCGACGTTGATATCCGGAGTCCACGCAACCATCGCCGGAGTTGTCCTGGGCCTGGTCACACCGGCACACCCGCTTGACCCGGCGGCCCTGGAACGTGTGCCTTCTCACCTGCGCGCCGGACCGTCCTGGTTGCAGCCGGAGATCGCCCGGGCCACCAGGCTCCGGGTTCAGGAGGCCGTCCCGGTTGCCGAGCGCCTGGCGCACGCGCTCCATCCGTGGACCAGCTACCTCGTAATCCCCCTGTTCGCTCTCGCCAATGCCGGGGTCACCTTTGGAGCGACAAGCGTCGGAGCCATTCTGGCCTCCCCCGTCACCCGCGGAGTCGTCGGAGGACTCGTGGTGGGCAAGGTGGTGGGCATCTGGGGTTTCGCCCGGGTCGCCGAGCGTCTGGGCCTGGTTCAGCTGCCCGAAGGCGTCTCCTGGACGCAGCTTGCCTCGGCGGCCAGCTTTGCGGGCATTGGTTTCACCGTCTCCCTGTTCATCACGGAGCTGGCGTTCTCCGATGCCGCCTTGGTGTCGGAGGCGAAAGTCGGTATCCTCGTGGCCTCGGTGCTGGCGGCCACCCTGGGCTCGCTCGCGCTGAGAATCTCTCCAGGGGCTTACCGGTGACGGGCCTCTTACGAAACTTACTGTAAGATTCGTAAGATGATCTCTGAAGGCGACGCCAAGCCCTACATCAACGGGCGCCCGCTACTGGACAGCAGGCCGGACCAGAGCCTTTATGTCCGCAGGCCGCACGAGGAGGACGTGGTCCGCTCGGCGATCCGACGCTCCCTCAATACACTGGTCCTCGGCGCTCGTGGATCGGGGAAGACCTCGTTCTTGCGCGCCCTCGCCTATGTCCTGCGCAGCGAGGGGGTCCCGGTCGCTTTTGTCGAGGGGGGCGCGCCCACCGACGCAGGTGCCCTGGTCGAGCTCATCTCGCGGAGGGTCGGCGAAGTGTCCGGCCGTGCTCCAGACGGGGACCGGCGGCCGGGCGGGGTGCTGCTGGAGGCGGTCCGGGGCCTCCAATCCGTCGGCGACCCGGAGCGCCGCATGGTGGTGCTCATGGACGGCCTGCCGTCCGCCGCCGATGCGCATGCGCTGTTCGGGCGGTTGCGGGACGAGCTCTGGAGGCTGCCCTTCACCTGGGTCGTGGCCACCGACGACGACGACCGGGCGGCATTGCTGACCCCGCCCGCCGACGCCTTCTTTGAGCTCGTGGTCGAGCTGCGCCAACTCCAAACCTCCCAGCAGGACGAGCTCCTTCGCAAGAGAGGCATCTCCGACGCGGCCTCGCTTGCCGACCAGGGCAACGGAAACCCACGAGACCTGCTGGCGCTCGCACGACTAGCTGCCGCCGATGGGTCCAGCCCTGCGGCTCTCGCAGGCGCCCAGCTCAAGCGGCGCGCCGAAGCCCAGCGGCTCGGCCGCCCCGCCGAGATGGTTGTCGCAGAGCTCGAGGCGTCGGGCCCGTTGAGCGCCTCGGACGAGCGGCTGCTGAGGCGGCTCGGATGGACCCGCGAACGGGCGGTCCAGGTCCTCAGGCAGCTCGAGGCGGCCGGGCTCGTGACCACGTCGTTGCAGAAGGGGCCGAGCGGCCGGCCCCGCAAGCTCTACGGCCTCCACGACCGGACGCCGAGTGGGTGATGGGTGTGCACATGTCACATCTCCCACCCAGTCGAGCCTGGTTAGGCATGTGAGATGAGCTACGGACAGCTGCTCGAGCTCGATGCCCGGCGCGCCTTCGAGGCGACGCACCGGTTCGAGGACCTCGCCCTCTTCCATGTGCCGTTCGACGAGCTAATCGGCGCCCCGTCGACCGAAGCGGTACTCACACGTATGGCGGGTCGGGAGGGGCGCGTCGCAATCGTGGGGGGAAGCGGCAGCGGGAAATCGAGCATCATCGCATCGGTCCTCGGGCCGTTCGCCGACGAGCTACCGGAACAGGTCGTCCCACTCCGCATTCCGGTCGCAGGCGAGCCTGACGAGACGGTTACGCAACCGAAGGCGTTTGTCCGTCATCTCATCGCCACGATCACCCGCTGGGCAAGCCCCGAGATGTTCAGCCGGGCCGAACGTGAGGAGCTCGAGCGGGGAGTGTCACAGGGTAGCCGGCGCACCGGCGCCGAGACCACCCGCAGATTTCACATCGGCGCGCCTGCGTGGTTTGCGGATGCAGGTTTTGCACTCGAGGTGAAGACAACCGGTGAGGACATCGAAAGGGCCGCCTCGACGGTCGACGTCGTTGCCGAGAGCAGGCGAATGTTCGACCTGTTCCGAGCGCACGACAGGGTTCCACTGTTCGTCATCGACGACTCCGACCACTGGCTGCGGATCCCCGAGTTGGATCGCTCGCCGCTCGCCAACGCGTTCTTCAGCCAGAACGTCAGAACCTTGGCTACCGAGCTGGCGTGCGGCTTCGTGATTGCGGTACACGATGACTACCTCGACTATCCCGGGTACATCGAGACCGAGAACCTCTTCTCGACGGTCATTCACGTCCCCTGGTTCGAGACCGGAAACGCAGCCGCTCCCATCGGGAGGATTCTGCAGCACCGAATGGATGTGCATGAGGTTGCAGCCTTGGTCGATGATGTTTTCGATACGGAGGCGGTCGCCGGGCTCGAGTGGCATTATTTCACCGGCGCCGGCGGCAGCCTCCGGGACGTCCTGCAGGTCGCCGACCGCTCAGTTCAGCACGCGTGCTCGGATGCAGAGCCGACGGTTACCAAGCAGTTGGTGATCCAGGCGCTGACCGAGTTCCGCTGACGGCAACCGGTACACATTAGACGGGACGCCGGGGACCGCCCTGTTCGGGCCCGGGGTCCTGCCGGGTCTCGTCGGACTTGTCGTCGTGCTCATCTTCGTCTTCGGGAGTGCGCGCGCCGGGTCCAATCGCAGACGCGAGGACGCCGGAGTTGGGGAGCGCCACGGGGCCGGCTTTCGTGGCCAAATTGACGTAGAACAGCCCCATCTCGGTGACCACACCCTCGTATTCCCCGCCGAGTTGGCCGGAGCGCATCACGAGGTAGTCGCCGAGTTTGAATGGCCGCACCACCAGGAGCACGATGCCGGCGAAGAAGTTACCCACCGTTTGCTGCGCGGCGATGCCGATAACAACGCCGGTGACCGCCCCCCCCAACAGCAGTCCTCGTATACGAAGGCCTATGACACTGAAGGCCATGAGCGCTACCACCGAATAGCCGATCAGTTGGACGAAAAAGGTCAGTGGGGTTCCCCGCTTCTCACCCAAACTGTCCTCGGCGGACCTCACGGCATTGGCGATGGCGCGAATCGCGATGACCCCGGCGACCACGATCACCGCTGCGATTCCGAATGAGGCGAGGGAGCGGTTGGCGATCTCCAAGGTGCTGGCTGCCGTCAGCGCCACAAGGGCGGTCACGATGCCCGCAAGCGCCCTCTTGGCGTGTGGGCGCGCTGCTTGGGCGACGTCGAAGGCCTGGTTCTTCATGGTCCGAGGCTAACGCGGCGCGCCGGTTGTCGACGAAGCCGGCTCACAGAATGTTCCCTGCGCATCCGGCTAGGTTTTCTTGACGGCGGCCACGGCACCGGGATCGACGGCCGGGCGAGGCGTCGCCTCAACCAGAACCTCCTCGACGCGCCGGCGCTGCATCCGGCGCACCTTGAAGCTCCAGCCGTCATGCTCCATCTGGTCGCGGCGGGTGGGGATTCGACCGAGGCGATCCATGAGCCAGCCCGCCACCGTTTCGTATTCACCTTCGGGAAGATCGATGTCCAGGTAGGCGGCTACCTCGTCGATGCGGATGTTCCCGGGGATGAGATAACGGTTCTCGCCGAGACTCTTGATCCCGACCTCACTGGCGTCGTGCTCATCGCGTATCTCGCCGACCAACTCCTCGAGCAGATCCTCGAGTGTGACAACCCCCGCAGTCCCCCCATGTTCGTCGACCACCAATGCAAAGTGGGTACGCTCGCGGCGCATGTCGAGGAGAACGGGATGCAACTTGCGGGATTCGGGCACCACGATCATCCGTCTTAGGAACTGCCGGGATATGGGTCGCTCCCTTTCCTTGGGATCGATGCGCAGCAGGTCTTTAATGTGCAGGAATCCAAAGACCTGGTCGAGATCGCCGCCATAGACCGGGAGCCTCGAATGTCCGGTTTCGAGGACAACCCTTTCCACGTCGGCAGGGGTGGCCATCGCCGGAATGGCGACCACCTCGGTACGCGGGATCATGACCGCAGCAGCGTCTTTTGCTCCGAAGTCAATTGCCGAGGAGAGAAGCCGGTGCTCGAAGTCCCTGATCAGGCCTTCCTCGGCCGACTCGCGGATCATCGCTCCGATCTCGCCTGAGCTGTGCACATCTGCACGCTCGTCGGCGGGCTCCACCCCGAAGAGCCGTGTTCCCGCATTCCCCATTGCGTTGAAGATGGCGATGAACGGCCTGAAGGCGTTCGCGTAAAGCCGGAAAGGGATTGCAATCCACAGTGCGGCTCGCTCCGGATCGGCGATGGCGATGTTCTTGGGGGCCATTTCGCTGAGGACCATGTGCAGGAAGGTGATGATGATCAGCGCCACCACGAAGGAAGCTGAATGAGCGACCCCGGCGGGGATGGCGGTTACGGACTCGAGCGCCGACTCCAGCAAATGAGCGACCGCAGGTTCGGCAACCCAGCCGAGGCCGAGCGAGGCCATGGTGATCCCAAGCTGAGCCGCCGAGAGCATGAAAGAAAGCTCGCGCGCAGATTTGAGCGCGGTTATCGCCAGGGTGTTGCCTTCTCGTGCGCGTTGCTCCAACTTCGAGGTCCTGCTCGCAATGACCGCGAACTCGCCTGCGACGAAGAAACCGTTGGCCAGCAACAACGCGATGGCGGCCACTATGGCGATGCCCGTCACGTGACCTGCTCATTCTTGCCCGCGCCGGGCGCAGCCACCAGCACTTTGTCTATGCGCCGGTTGTCCATTGCCACTATCTTGAACTCCCACTCCCCGAAGCTCGTTTGGTCCCCTTTTTCGGGGATGCGCTCGAAGCGCGTGAGGAGCCAGCCGGCCAACGTGTCGTAGTCACCTTCCGGAAGTGCAAGGTTGGTCGCATCCTGCAGCTCGTCCCGGTGCAGCATTCCCGAGACCAGGTACACACCCTCGGGCGGCGAGGTGAGCTCGGGGCCGTTCGCCGAAGGGTCATATTCGTCTTCGATGTCCCCGATAATCTCTTCGAGCAGGTCTTCGATCGTCAGTATGCCCGCCGTCCCTCCGTACTCGTCCAGAACGATGGCGAGGTGTTTTCTCTCACGTCGCATCTGAGCCAGGAGCGACCCGAGCTCCTGGGACTCGGGCACAAGCAGCGGGTCTTGCGTCATCTCTGTGACCGGCGCTGAGGCCCTGTCGCCGTATGGAACGCGGTGAATGTCCTTGATGTGAGCCAGACCGATTATGTCATCCAGATTTCCTCTGTAGACGGGAAACCTCGAGTGCCCGGTGTCCACGGCCACCGACACGAGGTCGGCCACCGATGAGTCGTGCTGCACGGCCGTCACCGAGACGCGCGGCACCAATGCGTCGCCTGCGGTCTTTTCCCAGAAGGCAATCGACCGCGCCAGCAGCGCAGCCTCCTCTTCCGGAAGCTCGCCTTCCTGGCGTGAAGACTGGATGAGCAACTCGAGCTCTTCGAGCGACCGTACCGAGCTCAGCTCGTCGCGTGGCTCGATGCCCAGCGCCCGTACGAGGGCGTTGGCCGAGGCGTTCAGGAACAAGATCAGCGGCTTGGCCAGAAGGTTGAGCAGACGCAGCGGCGTCACCACCACGAGGCCGACCTGCAGGGATCTGGCCACGGCGAGGTTCTTGGGTATCAGCTCGCCCACTACCATCTGAATCGCCGTTGCCAGCACCAGGGCGAGGGCGACAGAGATCCCCAGAGCCGAGCTCTCGGGCAGCCCCAGCCCCTCCAACAAGGGAGCCATGGCCTCTCCGATCGTGGGCTCGACGATGAATCCCACTAGCAGGGAGGTGACCGTGATCCCGAGCTGGCAGCCGGACAGCTCGAAGGAGAGCTCCTTCAGCGCATTGAACAGGCTGCGCGCCCCCCGGTGACCTTCCTCAGCCAGCCGCTCGACCTTGTTGCGATCCGAGGCGACGAGCGCGAACTCGGCCGCAACGAAGAAGGCGGTCGCCAGGGTAAGGAGGATAATGGCTCCGAGACCGAGCGCAATGTCTACCGCCCGCACCTCCCTGGATCTCCCGAGAAGGGCAGACGCACGCACTCTGGAGCAGAACTCATGGCGTCTATCATGCCTCCTATGGCCCAAATAACGTTGGACACAATCGTCAACCTGTGCAAGCGCAGGGGCCTTGTGTTCCCTTCCAGTGAGATCTACGGAGGACTCCGCTCCGCCTGGGACTGGGGGCCCTTGGGGGTCGAGCTCAAGCGGAACGTCAAGGCGCAGTGGTGGCGCTCGATGGTCGATCTCAGGGGGGACGTGGTCGGGCTCGAGAGCTCGATCCTGATGGCGCCCGCGGTGTGGGAGGCGTCTGGTCACGTCGCCACCTTCACCGACCCGTTGGTCGAGTGCACGTCGTGCCACCATCGCTTCCGGGCCGATCACATCGACCTCGGGCGTGCCTGCCCCAACTGCGGCCAGGGCCCCCATTGGACCGAGCCCAGGAATTTCAACCTGATGTTCAAGACTTTTATGGGGCCGGTCGAGGATTCTGCGCATGCTGCCTACCTCCGCCCGGAAACCGCCCAGGGGATGTTCGTTGACTTCGCCACCGTTCAGCAGACGTCGCGCAAGAGGATCCCTTTTGGGATTGCGCAACAGGGAAAGTCGTTCCGCAACGAGATCACCCCCCACAACTTCGTCTTCCGGACGCGCGAGTTCGAGCAGATGGAGATGGAGTTCTTTGTCAAGCCGGGGACAGATGAGCTCTGGCACGACTATTGGGTGAACGAGCGCATGAACTGGTATTCCGATCTGGGCATGCGTACAGAGAGACTCCGACTGCGAGAGCATGAGGCGGATGAGTTGTCCCACTACGCAAAGCGCACGTTCGACATCGAATACGACTTTCCGGGCATGGGCTGGTCCGAGCTCGAAGGCATCGCCAATCGCACCGACTTTGACCTGAAAGCGCACTCCACCCACTCGGGGCAGGATCTCTCCTATTACGACCAGGAGGACGACGAGCGCTACGTCCCCTACGTCATTGAACCGGCGGCGGGAGTCGAGCGCCCGACGTTCGCCTTCTTGATCGATGCCTACCGGGAAGAGGAGGCGCCCACCGCCTCGGGAAAGATGGAGCGCCGGGTGGTGCTCGCCCTCGACAAGCGGCTCGCACCGACCAAGGTGGCGGTCCTGCCGCTGTCCAAGCACGCCGACCTTGCTCCCGTCGCCGAACACCTCGCCGACGACGTGCGTCCGCACTGGATCACCGACTTCGACGTCACGGGTTCGATCGGCAAGCGATACCGCCGGCAGGATGAGGTCGGCACCCCATACTGCGTCACCGTCGATTTCGACACGCTGGACGACAACCAGGTGACGGTGCGCGACCGCGACTCCATGGACCAGGAGCGCATCCCGATGCAGGGATTGAGCGATTATCTCCGCAAGAGATTCGAGCCATGAGCCTGCTCAAGGGCACTATCACGATCCACGGGGAGCCGGCGAAGAGCGCCGTGGTCGAAGTCCTAAACCCCTCGGGAGATGTCCTCGACCAGGTTCAGGTCGACGAGGGTGGGCACTACCTTTATCACCTCGGGTCTGGAATGTGGACGCTGAGGGTGTGGGATGCGCACGGACACAGAGGAAGAGCCGAGGTGCAACTCGGCAACGAAGACAAGGTCTTCGATCTCGCTCTCGACGAGGGATGAAAGGGGTCACACAACGGTGACTACTACCAAATGGGTCTATGACTTTTCCGAAGGAGACGCCTCCCAGAAAAATCTACTGGGAGGGAAGGGCGCCAACCTCGCCGAGATGACCAACCTCGGCCTTCCGGTGCCGCCAGGGTTCACCATCACAACCGAGGCGTGCAACGCCTACCGTAAGGCGGGTCAGCAGTTCCCCGAGGGCTTGTTGGACGAGGCGGCGGAGCATCGCAAGTCGTTGGAAGAGGCCATGGGTCGCGCCATCGGCGATCCCAAGGACCCCCTGCTGGTCTCGGTGCGCTCCGGCGCGCCGTTCTCCATGCCCGGAATGATGGATACGGTGCTGAACGTCGGTCTCAACGATGACAGCGTCGAGGGCCTGATCGCCCAGACCGAGTCCGAGCGCTTCGCCTGGGATTCCTACCGGAGGCTGCTGCAGATGTACGGAAAAACCGTCATGGGCGTCGAGGGCGATCTCTTCGAAGAGGGCATCGAGGCCGCCAAGGAGGAGAAGGGAGTGTCCAACGACCTCGAGCTCGATATCGAAGACCTTAAGGAGCTGGTCGGCCGCTTCAAGGACATCGTGGCGAAGGAGGCCGGCCGGGACTTTCCTCAGGACCCGACCGAGCAACTGCATCTGTCGATCGAGGCCGTGTTCAAGTCGTGGGACAACCGGCGCGCCGGGGACTACCGGAGGCGCAACAAGATTTCCGACGACCTCGGGACTGCCGTCAACGTCCAATCGATGGTCTTCGGCAACAAGGGTGAGGACTCCGGGACCGGCGTGGCGTTCACCCGCGACCCTTCGAGCGGCGAGAAGAAGCCCTACGGGGACTATCTGGTGGACGCGCAGGGCGAGGACGTCGTCGCCGGAATCCGCAACACGCTCAAGCTCGAGGACATGGGCGGGGTCCAGCCCGAGGCATGGGATGAGCTGCAAGGCCACATGGGGACGCTCGAACGCCATTTCAAAGACATGTGCGACATCGAATTCACCGTCGAGCAGGGAAAGTTGTGGCTGCTCCAGACCCGTACCGGGAAGCGCACCGCCCTCGCCG
>JACDCD010000224.1 GCA_013694625.1 Actinomycetota bacterium
CCGCAAGGAAAGCCAACACGTTCGTATGGATGCGGAAACCAACGGCGAAGCCGACCGCAGCCATCAGCGTGGCCACGAAGACATTGCGGACCAGGTCGGCCGAAGTGCGTCCGGCCAGAACGGCGGACCGGGCCATCGGCAACGAGTGGAAGCGCTCGAGCAAACCGCTCTTGAGATCTGTGGCAAGGCCGATGGCTGCGGTCATCGAGCCGAACACCACCGTCTGTACGAAGATCCCGGGCATCAGGTAGTCGACATAGGAGCCATTCGGTACCGAGATTGCGCCGCCGAACACGTAACGGAACATCACTACGAAGATCACTGGTTGGATCGTCGAGAAGACGAGGAGCTGTGGGATCCGGAGGTAGACGATCAGGTTCCTCTGTGCGACGGCGAGCGCGTCGCGCACTATCCACATGCGGCCGCCGGACGCGGGGCTTTCTGAGGGCGAGTATGCAGCGGTAGTAGCCATCAGGCACTGACCTCCGAGGTCACTTGTGATGCAGCTTCTGTTTCTGTGTGCCGCCCCGTGAGGGCAAGGAAAACGTCGTCGAGGCTGGGATCCCTCACGGTCAGGGAGGCCGGCTCGAGGCCGCTCCCGTCGAGAGCCCGGAGAACCTCCATCAACTGGCGGGCGCCCTCGGCGAGCGTCAAACGGACCAAGGTTCGCTCGCGCTCGACCTTGTCGAGTTGCCGGGCCAGGCGGTCGCGCGCCTGGATTGCGGTCGCCTCGTCGTGGAAGTTCAACTCCGTCACGGTGCCGCCGAGCCGGGCCTTGAGGGCCGCAGGGGTGTCGTTGGCGATTACCAGCCCCCCGTGGATCACCGCCACCCGATCCGCGAGGCGATCCGCCTCCTCGAGATACTGCGTCGTCAGGAGCACAGTGGTATTCGCCGCCACCAGCTCGCGGATCATCTCCCACAGCTCGGAACGACCCTGGATGTCGAGCCCTGTGGTGGGCTCGTCGAGGAACAGGACCGGGGGCCGATGAACCAGAGCCGCCGCAAGATCGAGCCGTCGCCGCATACCCCCGGAATAGGTGCGGACCGTGCGATCCGCTGCCCCGGCCAGGCCGAAACGCTCCAGGAGCTCGCCGCTGCGCTCCTTTATCACCCTGGGTCCCAGATGCGACAGCCGGCCAATCAGCCGCAGGTTCTCCACTCCAGTCAAGTTGGCGTCGACCGCCGCGTTCTGCCCTGCAAGCCCGATCAGCGGGCGAACCTCACGGGCCTGTTTGACCACATCCAGCCCCAGGACCTCCGCCCTCCCCCGATCGGGGTCGAGGATGGTGGCCAGCACCCGGACCATGGTCGTCTTTCCCGCCCCGTTGGGGCCGAGCAAGCCGAAGACGGTTCCGGTGGCGACCTCGAAATCGACGCCGTCCAGGGCAACCACGTTCCCGAAGCCCTTCGCAACACCGTCGACACTGATTGCGTTAGCCATGCGGTGGAGTTTCTCAGAGATAGTTGGAGCTGTCAAATGATTGGAGCTTACGAACGTTGTGATTGCCCAATGTCCGCCCACTCAAGTATCATGTTCCCATGAGCTCCTCAGACCGGCCGATGGCCGAAGAGGCGTGGAGGCTTCTGCTGAAGGTCGCCATGAACCAGTTCGGGAGAGCCGCGGGCATCGCCCAAGACCTTGGCTTGACGCCGGGTCACGTCAAGGCCCTGCTCGCGCTGGATCCCGACCAGCCGCAGACGATGGGTTCGCTCGCACAATCCTTCTCCTGCGATGCATCCACGATGACGTGGCTCGTGGACCGGCTCGAGGAGCGGGGCCTCGTCGAGCGGGGCGGCCTCAAGGGTGATCGACGGGTCAAGACGGTGGCGCTGACGCCCGAGGGGGTGCGTACCAAATCGGAGCTGGAAGAACGTCTGTACGAACCACCTCGAATGATGCTCGGCCTTGGTCAAGGTGAGCTGGAAGCAGTCCACAAGGTTTTGCAGGTACTCGCCTCTGAAAACGGCCAAACCGGAGTTAAGTAGGCTCAGACCCGCGGTGGCGGGGCGATCCACAATGGGAGGTGGCCTTGCGAGCGACGCAGATTCAGAAAGCGGCAACCTTTCGTGAGCTGCATGCGGGTGAGGCCTTTATCATCCCGAACCCATGGGACGCGGGCTCGGCGAGGGTCTTGCAGGCACTGGGCTTCAAGGCCCTCGCAAGCACCAGCTCCGGACTAGCGTTCACGCTGGGGCGCCAGGACGGTGGTGCCACGCTTGATGAGGTGGTGGATCACTGCCGGATGCTCGACCAATCGACAAGCCTTCCGATCTCCGTCGATCTGGAGAATGGTTATGGGCAGCACCCTGAGGATGGTGCTATGGCGATTCTCAGGGCGGCCGAAGCCGGGGCGGTTGGCGGCTCGATCGAGGACTACGACCCGGCGGGCGAGATATACGGATTCGACCACGCGGTGGAACGAGTGGCCGCTGCGTGCGAGGCAGCCAAGCAGGTTGGGTTCCCATTCACGCTCACTGCCAGAGCCGAGAATCACATTCGCGGCAACCCGAACCTAGACGACACCATCGCCCGTCTGCAGGCCTACGAGCGAGCAGGCGCCGACGTGCTCTATGCCCCCGGACTCCGGAATGGAGATGAGATTCGAGCCGTGTGCGGGGCCATTACTAAGCCCCTCAACGTCCTCGCCCATCCGGGCTTGTCGATGAGCGAGATAGTCGCTGCCGGCGGTAGGAGGGTCAGCGTCGGAGGTGGATTGACGTGGGTCGCAATCGGTGCAATGGCGGCCGCAGCCAGGGAGATGCGGGATCTTGGTGACTTCTCGTCTCTCGCCACGCCGGTCCAGGTCACCGAATGGCTTCAGGACTGAGCCATCTTCGGTGCGCGCATTGTGACCGTTGACTGCGGGCACGCAGACGAGGAACATGAAGGACTAAGGATGCGTTGGCCTGGTCTATGCTTCATGCATCGGAGAGGATCTCTCGAGAGGTGGGTTCGTGGGGTGGCATCACGAGCCGGCCGCACCGTTTCGGCGGGGTCGAGTTCCGGTTCGGCCGCGTGGAGCTCGGTCATATCCACGGCGATTCGTTGGCCGATCTTCCGTTTCCCAAAGCGACCCGCGATTCACTCATCGCGGACGGACGGGCGGAGCGGCATCACGTGCTGCCCGACACCGGTTGGCTGAGTCGCCGGATTCGATCCGAATCCGACGTAGACGATGTGATCGAGTTGTTCCGCCTCAACTATGAACGGATATCGAAGCGTCGCTCTGGATTGGCGAAGTGAGCGTCCGGACCCAACAGCACCGGATTACGGCCTCAGGCGACCGAGTCAACGACGGCTTCCTCGGCTGATGGCTGGTTGAACTGGGTTCGGTACAGCTCTTCGTACCGCCCGCCGGCGGCCAGTAACTCGGTGTGCGTGCCGCGCTCCACTATCTGTCCATCCTCGATGACCAGGATGAAGTCGGCAGCGCGGATGGTGGAGAGGCGGTGCGCGATGACCACAGAGGTCCGGCCAGAGAGGGCCTCGCCCAAGGCCGCTTGCACCGCCGCCTCGGAGGTGGAGTCAAGGTGTGCGGTCGCTTCATCGAGAATAACGACCCGGGGCCGGGCCAGCAGCAGGCGAGCGATCGTCAAACGCTGACGTTCACCACCGGAGAGCCGATAGCCCCGCTCGCCGACAATGGTCTCCAGGCCATCTGGTAAGGAGCGAACCAACGACTCCAGCCGGGCGCGCCGCAGCACCTCCCAGAGTTCGTCCTCCGACGCCTCAGGTTGGGCCAAGAGCAAGTTCGCACGCACGGACTCGTGAAACAGGTGCCCGTCCTGCGTGACCATTCCGAGTGTGTCGCGTATCGAATCGGCGGTGAGGTCTTTGACGTTCACACCAGACAGTCGCACCTCACCGCTGTCGACGTCGTAGAGGCGAGGCAACAGCTGTGCCATCGTCGACTTCCCGGCCCCCGATGTTCCCACGAGCGCCACCATCTGCCCCGGTTCGGCGCGGAAAGACACCTCGTGCAGCACTTCGACACCGCCGCGTGTATCGAGCTGCGCGACCTCCTCCAGCGACGCGAGCGACACCTTGTCCGCGGAGGGGTAGGCGAAGCGCACCTTCTCGAACTCCACCGAAACCGGGCCGTCGGGGACTTGCCGGGCTCCCGGCTTGTCGGCGATCAGAGGTTTAAGGTCCAGCACCTCGAAGACCCGCTCGAAGCTCACGAGCGCGCTCATCACCTCTACCCGCGCACTGGCGAGTGCGGTCAGGGGTGCGTAAAGTCGAGTGAGCAGCAGGGCGAGTGCGACGACCTCGCCCGGCTCCAACTGTCCTCTCAACGCGTAGAGGCCGCCGAGCCCGTAGACAATCGCCAGGGCAAGTGCCGACACGAGAGTCAGAGCAGTGACGAAAACCCACTGCACCATTGCCGTTCGCACTCCGATGTCTCGCACCCGCCGGGCTCGCTCGGCGAACTCGGTGGACTCCTGCTTAGGCCGTCCGAAGAGCTTGATGAGCATCGCTCCAGGCGCCGAGAAGCGCTCGGTCATCTGCGTGCCCATCGTCGCGTTGTGGTTTGCCGACTCACGCTCGAGTGCCGCCAGACGGCTACCCATCCGGCGCGCGGGGACGACGAATACCGGCAGCAACAGCAGCGCCAGCAGAGTCACCTGCCAGGAGATCCCGACCATC
Organism: Actinomycetota bacterium; assembly: GCA_013694625.1. GTDB lineage: Bacteria > Actinomycetota > CADDZG01 > CADDZG01 > WHSQ01 > JACDDL01. The sequence continues at coordinate 4,651 of JACDCD010000224.1, forward strand.
ACTACGAAGGTGAGCAAGAGTGTCACGATGTTGCTGACAACACCCGAGAGGGTGTCGCTGAACGCACGCTGTGCGCCGATGACGTCGTTGTTCAACCGGCTGACCAGCGCGCCGGTTCTCGTGCGCGTGAAGAATGCAATGGGCATTCGCTGCACGTGATCGAAGACTGCGGTGCGCAGGTCCAGGATCAGACCCTCACCTATGCTCGCGGAGAGCCAGCGCGTCACCAGCCCAAGCCCTGCCTCTACCACCGCGATGAAAGCGATGAGCGCCGCGAGTCTGAGGACGACTTCCAGAGCTGCGCTCTCGACGATCGCGTCGACGACACGGCCCGCAAGCACCGGGGTAGCGACCGCAAGCACCGCTGTCGCGATGCTCAGGAGCAGGAACCACGTGAGCTCGAGGCGGTGCGGACGCGCGAATCCACCGATGCGCTTTAGTGTCGCCTTGGAGAACGGCCGCTTGTCCTGCTCCGCGTGCATGGTCTTGTAAAGCGACATCCACGCAGTGACTTCCATATCCATGTCTGGGACCTCCGTATCTACTGGATGCTTAAAGCCGCCCCCAGCCCTCGATCAACGGGCCGTAGGGAGCGTCCTTGTAGCCGATGCTAAAGCCT
>JACDCD010000043.1 GCA_013694625.1 Actinomycetota bacterium
TCATTGACGAAGTAGCGGTCGAGGAAGTCCGCGACGGACAGGGTCATGAGGTCGACCAACCGGGCGATGTCCTTTCGGTGGGCGAAGGTGTAGCGCCCGAGCCCGGTTGCCTCCCTGAGCTCGCCGAGAGAGCGGATGCCCACATCGGGCGGGATGCGGAAGAGAAGCGGGCGCACAAGGGCGGCGAGCTCGGACATGTCTGTGCTGTAGCGCAGATAGGCCTCGGCGTCGTGCTCGGACAGCTTTGCGATCTCTCGGGCGGCCTTGGCGGGCTCGTCCCACAACAGGATGCCCGGACCCTCGTGCGAGACGTAGTAGGCGGAGGGATCGATGGGATAGACGTGATAGCCGTGTCTGGCGAGGTCTAGCTCGCGCACGATCTCCTGGGACATCAGGCTCACGACGTAGGAGGCGGTCGAGACCTTGTAGCCCGGCCACAGCTCCTCGGTGGCGGCGGCGCCCCCCAGGAGATGTCGTCGCTCGAGCACTACGACCTTGAGTCCGGCGCGCCCCAGATAGGCCGCGCACACGAGAGCGTTGTGCCCACCGCCGATGACGACGGCGTCGTAGGTGGAGTGGTGCACGCTTGCCTTTCCGCGAACGTTGGTCGAGAACGCGTGCTCATTGGCACTTTGCGACCAAACTTTGATTTGGGGCCCAGGCTAGCTGCTCTTCTGCAGCGCCAGGTGCAGTGTTTTGTCCTCGAGCGACACCTGCGTGCTGGGCGCACCGGACGGCGCGCCCTCGCCAAAGTGCAGGGAGGTTGCCAGAACCTCGCCCGCTATGTAGCCGGAGTGGTCCCTGAGTGCAGCAATGATCGGCTCGTCGCCGGCGGTGAGCCACAACTCGATGCGATCCTCGACGGCGAGGCCGCTCGATTTCCTCAGCTCCTGAACCGACCGCACGGCCTCGCGGGCGGTGCCTTCTGCTAACAGCTCCGGCGTTGTGGCGAGGTCGAGGGCGAGGCCGTAGGGCCCATCCTGCGCGAACGAGAGCCCGGATCGGCCCGAGACGCGCACATCGACCTCATCCGCCCCCAACGCCTCCTCGGCGCCGTCCACCTCGATCGTCACGCTGCCGGCATCCTCGAGCGAGCTCACGATTTGAGCGGGATCGGCGGACTCGAGCGCCTGCGCAGCCTGTTTCACGCGTGCCCCGAAGCGCGGGCCCAGGGCCCTGAAGTTTGGTTTGACGACGTAGTGAACGAGCTCGTCGAGGCCGTGGGCAACCTCGACCTCTTTGACATTGAGCTCCTCGGCCACGAGATCCTCCAGTCCCTCCAGCAGCGTGCGCTGGGACGACGGCAGGACCACAAGGGCGCGCCGGAGCGGCTGTCGCACGCGTACCTTTGCATCGGTACGAGCCGACCGTCCGAGCGTGACGAGTCTTCTGACCAGCGCCATGCGGGCACGCAGCCCGTCGTCCACCCGGGAGTCGTCGGGCTCGGGCCAATCGACGAGATGCACGGAGTCGGGCGCATCCCCGTTCGGCCCCGTGAGGTTGGTGAAAATCTCATCGGCGATGAAGGGGGTGAACGGCGCCGTGAGCTTGGCCACCGTCGTCAGGCACTCCCACAGGGTCAAAAAGGCGGCCCGGGTGTCGGCGTCCTCTCCCGAACGCCAGAACCTCCGGCGTGACCGGCGTACGTACCAGTTGGAGAGGTCATCGACGAAACGGTCGAGCCGCGCCCCCGAGTGGGTGGTGTCGAAGCGGTCGAGATCGACGGTCATGACGCGCACGGTGTCGTCCAGCTCGGCGAGCACCCAACGATCCATCTCGGGCCGCTGCGCCACCGGCATGTCCACGGCGCCGGGCTTGAATGCCTCGATGGCCGCGTAGGTGACCCAGAAGGAGTATGTGTTCCACAGAGTGAGCAGGTACTTGCGCTGCGCCTCCTGCACGATCCCCAGCGACACCCGGCGCGCCGACCACGGACTGCCGCTGGTGAGCATGTACCATCGCAGCGCGTCGGCGCCGGTGGTGTCGAACGCGGTCCAGGGATCGATGACGTTGCCGAGGGACTTCGACATCTTGCGTCCGTTCTCATCGACGATGAGCCCGCCAACGACACAGTTCCTGAACGAGTTCTCGCCTCGAACCAGCGTCGATATCGCAAGCAGCGAGTAGAACCACCCGCGCGTCTGATCGATGGCCTCGGAGATGAAGTCGGCGGGGAACCGCCGCTCGAAGAGCTCCTCGTTGGCGAACGGATAGTGCCACTGAGCGAAAGGCATCGCCCCCGAGTCGAACCAGGCGTCGATGACATACGGCACGCGGCGCGCCTCCGCACCACATTCCGGGCAACCCATCGCCACGTCATCGACCCACGGTCTGTGGGGATCCAGGCCGGAGAGATCGCGGCCGGCAAGCTCCTCGAGCTCCGAGAACGAACCGACACAGGTCGTGTGGCCGTTGGCGCATCGCCAAACCGGAAGCGGTGTTCCCCAGTAGCGGTCACGCGACAACGACCAGTCCACGTTATTGGCCAGCCAATCGCCGAACCGCCCGTGCTTGATCGTCGGAGGCTGCCAATTCGTGTCCTCGTTGGACGCCTCGAGCTGAACCCGCATCTGGGAGGTCCTGATGTACCAGTCCTTGCGTGGGTAGTAGAGCAACGGTGTGCCGCACCGCCAGCAATGCGGGTAGGAGTGGCTGTAGTCCTCGGACCTGAGCAGGAGCTCGCGACCCTCGAGGTCCTCGATGATGCTGGGATTGGCATCTCTGGTACTCAGCCCGGCGAAGGTGCCCCCGCGCTCGACCACTCGTCCGGAGGGGTCGATCATCTGCTCGATCGGGAGGCCCTCTCGTTTGGCGACGGCCATGTCGTCCTCGCCGTAGGGGGCGAGGTGGACGATGCCCGAGCCGTCTTCCGCAGTCACGAAGTCGCCGGGCACGACCTTGTGGGCGCGCTCCCCGGAGGCCACGAACCCGAAGGGGGGCGTGTACGCCAGCCCCACGAGGGCGGCGCCGTTCATCCGGCCGGCCACCTCAACATCGCCCCCCACCAGCGTCTCGACGCGGTCGGCGGCGAGAATGAGCCAGCGCCCCTTTCTTCCGGGGTCGGCGACCTTGACATAGCTCAGTTCGGGAGCCACCGCCGCAGCCATGTTCGCGAGCAGCGTCCACGGCGTCGTCGTCCACACGAGCAGGTCGGTGCCGGGATCGTCACGAAGCGGGAACCGCACGAAGATCGAGGGGTCCGAAACGGTCTGATAGGCCCCCGGGTAATGCTGCTCGTGGGAGGAGAGGGAGGTCTCGCACCGGGGGCAGTAGGGAACGACCTTGAAGTCCTCCTCCAGCAGTCCCTTGTCCCAGATCTGCTTGAGCAGCCACCAGACGGTCTCGATGTAGTCCTTGGACATGGTCCAGTAGGCGCGCTCCATGTCGACCCAGAACCCGAGCCGGCTCGTCAGACGCTGCCAGTCGTCGACGTAACGCACAACGGACTCCCGGCAGAGGCGGACGAACTCCTCGATTCCGTAATCCGCTTCGATCTCACGCTTCTGTGTGATCCCGAGCTCTTTTTCCACCGCCAGCTCGACCGGCAGACCGTGACAATCCCATCCTGCCCGGCGGTCGACCAGGTGGCCCCGCATGGTCTGGAAGCGGCAGAAGACGTCCTTGAAGGATCTCGCCACAGCGTGGTGGATCCCCGGCTTCCCGTTCGCCGTGGGTGGGCCCTCGTAGAACACCCACTCCGGTCCGCCGGCGCGGATCTCGATCGAGCGCCGGAAGACATCTTTCTCCTCCCACAGATGAAGGACGCGGTCCTCCAGGGCAGGAAACGAAACCCGGGACTCAACCGGCCGATATAGCTGCGAACCCATACTCCGAGACTATTGCCTCATCGCACAGGCGGCACCCGCACCAAGAGCACCCGGCACCCCAGCAACGCCTGGCCTGGTCTTCGAATGCGGAGAGACCCCGCCTCCGGAGGATCACTTAAAGCTTGCGTGATCTGAGGAGGCGGGGTTCTCGGAGCAGCCTGCGTGATCTGAGGAGGCGGGGTCTCGGAGCAGTGCTATTGTGCTCCGCCCATGAGCGCCAAAGAAGGAGGCAGGAAAAAGAAGCCCTCGGCCGCGAAGGCGGGGGCCGAGGCCAAGACCAAGGGCAAGGCCAAGACCAAGCCCGCAGAGGGGACGCCCACGCGAACCGCGACCCGAAGGGCCGCCTCCGATCCACCGGCCGCCACGCGGGCGGCGAAGACGGGCACGGGAGCGGGGAGGAAGACGGCGGGCGGCTCGGCCTCACGCACGGCCTCGAAGACCGGCGCTGCGCCGGCCCGAAAGCGCCGGGGCGCCAAGCTCGACGCCAAGACGCTTACCTCCATCCGGGCGGGTCTAGTGACGGAGAAGGCGGAGCTTCTGCAGCGCCAGACCGAGCTCGACCAGGAATCGTTCGACGGCAGCCAGTCGGAGATGACCGGGGAGGTGCGTCTCGGAGAGGATTACGCGGACTCCGGTACGGCGACATTCGACCGGGAGCGGGATCTCTCGATCCGCAACAATATCCAGGACCTCATGGACCAGATCGACCGGGCGGTCGAGCGCATCGACGCGAAAAGCTACGGGATCTGCGAGCGGTGCGGACAGCCCATCGAGGCGGCGCGCCTCAAGGCGCTGCACCACGCGGTGCTGTGCCTGGACTGCAAGCGCCGGGAGGAGCGGGCCCGCTAGGGGCCGTCGGGCCGGGAGAAAGAGCGAAGGCCCGGAGCCGCGCGCTCCCCCCGTTTGCGCTCACAATGAGGGGGTGAGCCCGTCAGCGCAGACACCCCGGCCCCCGCGGGGCAACCGCACCGTCTATGGCCGGCTGCTGCCAACCGCCGGGACCGTTCTGGTGCTCGATCAGATCACCAAGCAGATCGCCCTCGAGCGCCTGGGACGGGGACCGGTGGACGTCATCCCGGGCGCGCTCACCCTGCGGCTGACCTTCAACTCTGGAGGCGCTTTCGGGCTTCTCCAAGGCCTTCCGGGGCTCTTCCTGATCTTCACCGTGGTGGTGACGGCGGCCATCCTGCTGTGGGCGCGGACCATCACCGACCCACGCTGGTCGATCCCCCTCGGGATGATCCTGGGTGGAGGGGTGGGCAACGCCTGGGACCGTCTCTTCCGGGGCTTCGACGGCCGGGTGGTCGACTTCGTCGATCTCCACGTTTGGCCGGTGTTCAATCTCGCCGACTCATCCATAACCCTGGGCGTGGTCCTGGTTCTGTGGCTCGGGGCGCGCGCCGAGGAGCCGGGGCACGGGGATGACGCACAGGCCGCGCCGAGCCGGCCTGTGGCGTGACCTCCTCTGGGGTGGATGTCGGCTTCGCTGCCGGGGCCGACGAGGCGGGGCGGCGGGTCGATGTCGTCCTGGCCCGCCGGGCTGCGGTGCCCCGGCGGGCTGCCCAGGACGCGCTGGTCTCCGGAGCCGTCACCGTAGGCGGTCGCAGGGTTCGGACCAGCCACCGCATGTTGGAGGGGGAAACGGTTGCAGGGGTGGTTGCGCACGGCATCCCCGAAACTCCCGAGGCGGAGGACATCCCGATTTCGGTCCGCTACTCCGACGACCGGGTGCTGGTGGTGTCGAAGCCGGCCGGGATCGTCACCCATCCGGCGGGGGGGCACAACACGGGCACGCTGGTTCACGCCCTGTTGAACCTCGAGGGGGAGTTGTCTCGACGCACCTCCCAACGCCCAGGGATCGTCCACCGTCTCGACAAGGACACCTCCGGAGTGCTGCTCGTGGCACGCGACGACGGGGCGCACGATTCTCTTCAAGCCGCCATGGCCCATCGCCGCATCCGGCGCACCTACCTCGCCCTTGTCAAGGGGGATCTCCCGGCCTTGTCGGGCACCGTCGACGCCCCCATCGGCCGCAATCCGCGCCGCCGGACCCTGATGGCGGTGGTGAGCGGCGGCCGGAACGCCGTAACGCACTACCGGGTGGTGCAGGCCGGCGGGGGCGCCTCCCTGCTCGAGATCACGCTCGAGACCGGGCGGACCCACCAGATCCGCGTCCATCTCGCCTATCTGGGCAACCCGGTCCTCGGGGATCGAGCCTATGGGGGTTACACCGACGAGGCCCGCCGTCTGGGGCTCGAGCGCCCGTGGCTGCATGCGGCCGAGATCGCCTTCCCCCATCCGGACGACGGTCGGATCATGGAGGTGACGGACCCGCTCCCCGACGATCTGGTGGCAGCCCTGGGGTGCGCCGGCCTCAGCGGCGTGCGCTGACCCGCCCGCGACGGGAGGAGATACGGACTCTGGCCCCCGAGCACAGAGGCCGGGGGCCGCCCCCCTCCCGTTATCGGCTCCGGGGAAAGCCGGGTGAGCCTGGTTTTGTGCCTCGGTTCCTGTCTTTCCGCCGGGGGCCGGAAGGTGGTTGCCGGGGCCGCCGGTGATGGATAGGTTAAGTGACATCCCTGTCATTCACCCCCGCTCCGGGGTGATCGGGTGACATGTGCAACCACCATCGAACGATCGACCGACATACCGAAAGGCGCTCCGGGACACTTGAGCTTCGTTCACCTTCACGCTCACACCGAGTACTCCATGCTGGACGGCGCCAGCCGCGTGGACGAGATGTTCCGGGTAGCCGCCGACGCGGGGATGCCCGCCTGCGCCATCACCGATCACGGGGTCATGTACGGGGTGCTGGACTTCTACCTCAGCGCCCAGGGAACCGGGGTCAAACCGATCATGGGTATGGAGGGCTACCTGTTCCTGGGCGACCGGCGCGAGCGGCCGGGACAGCGCGACAACTCCGAACGGACCTGTCACCTCACACTGCTGGCGGCCGACAACACCGGCTATGGGAACCTCGTCAAGCTGTCTTCAAAGGCATGGCTCGAGGGCCACCATTACCACCCCCGCTCGGATCATGAGCTCCTCGCCGAGCATTCCGAGGGGCTCATCTGCCTGTCGGGGTGCCTGTCGGCCGAGATCCCCAAGCTGATCGTGGCCGGCGACCGGGCCGGGGCGCGCCGGAAGGTCGCCCAGTACAGGGAGGTCTTCGGGGATCGCTTCTATCTCGAGCTGCAGGATCACGGCATCGACGTGCAGGCGCCGCTCAACGACGAGCTGGTGGCGATCGGCAAGGAAATGGGTGTGTCCTGGGTGGGCACGAACGATTCGCACTACACCCACAAGGCCGACTCCGGCGCCCACGATGTCCTGCTGTGCATCAACACCGCCACCGAGCTGGCCGATCCACAGCGGTTCAAGTTCGACTCGGACGAGTTCTATCTGAAGTCGCCCGAGGAGATGGCCGAGACGTTCAAGCGCTGGCCGGGCGCCTGCGAGACGACCCTCGAGATCGCCGATCGGTGCAACGTGACGATGTCGATGGGCGAGCCGGTGCTGCCCCGTTACGAGGTGCCGGACGGCAAATCTCTCGGCGCCTACCTTCACCAGCTGGTGTTCGAGGGAGTCGACCGGCGTTACGACGACGTGACCCCGGCGATAAAGGAGCGCACTAATTACGAGCTCGACGTCATCTCGAAGATGGGGTTCGAAGGTTACTTCCTCATCGTCCAGGACTTCGTGAACTGGGCGAAGGGGCAGGGCATTCGGGTCGGGCCCGGACGGGGGAGCGCGGCCGGGTCGATCGTGTCCTATGCGCTGGGCATAACCGAGCTCGATCCCGTCGGGTACGACCTCATGTTCGAGCGCTTCCTGAACCCCGAACGAATCGCGATGCCCGACATCGACATCGACTTCGACGAGCGCCGGCGCGGTGACGTCATCCGTTACGTGTCGGACAAGTACGGCTCCGACCATGTCGCACAGATCATCACCTACGGAACCATCAAGGGCAAGCAGGCCATCAGAGATGCGGCGCGCGTGCTCGGTTTCAGCTACGGGGAAGGCGACCGGCTGACCAAGATCTATCCCCCTCTGATCCAGGGGATTGACGCAGGGCTGGCGTGTGCGCTCGAGAGCGCGCCCGAGCTTCGAGGCGCCTATGAAGGGGGTGGCTCGCCCAAGGAGATCATGGACACCGCGCTGAAGATCGAGAACCTCAAGCGTTCGGCGGGCATACATGCCGCCGGTGTCGTGATCGGGCGCAATCCCCTCATCGAGCACGTTCCTTTGAAGCGGGGCGAGCACGGCGAGGTCGTGACCCAGTTCGACATGAACGGCATCGAGAAGCTGGGTTTGCTCAAGATCGACTTTCTTGGTCTTCGCAACCTCACAGTCATCGAGCTGGCGCGCGACTACATCGCCAAGAACCAGGGGATAGAGGTCGACGTGGACTCGTTGAGCCTCGACGATCCACTCGTCTATGAGATGTTGAGGAAGGGTAACTCGGACGGCGTCTTCCAGCTCGAGTCGGGCGGCATGCGGCGCCTTCTCACGCAGCTCAAGCCCGACCGCTTCGAGCAGATCATGGCGTTGATTGCGTTGTTCCGTCCGGGGCCGATGGAGCAGATCCCCGCCTACATCGAGCGCAAGAACGACCCGTCAAAGGTCGCCTATCTCCATCCGAGCCTCGAGAAGATAACCGAGGAGACCTACGGGATCCTGGTCTACCAGGAGCAGATCGTGCAGATGTTGCAGATCCTCGTCGGCTACAAGCCCGGCGAGGCCGACCTCGTACGCAAGGCAATCAGCAAGAAGGACCGCACGATCATGGCCGCAGAGGAGCCGCGCTTCATCGAGGGCTGCGCCAAAGCCGGGCTCGAGCTTGCGGAGGGGCGCAAGCTGTGGGCGCTCATCCAGCCGTTCGCCGGTTACTCGTTCAACCGGGCCCACTCAGCGTCCTATGCGTATGTTGCGTACCAGACGGCGTGGCTCAAGGCGCACTATCCGGTCGAATACATGGCGGCGTTGCTTACCTCGGTCAAAGACCGTAAGGACGACAAGCCCAAGTACCTGCACATGGCGCGCAAGATGGGGATCGACGTCACCATTCCCGACGTGAACTCCTCCGAGCGGGACTTCACGCCGGTGGGGGACACCGTCCGCTTCGGTCTGTC
>JACDCD010000064.1 GCA_013694625.1 Actinomycetota bacterium
CCCCCAGGTCCGCTTCCGAGAACATCTTCGTCATGAACTTCTTCTTGTCGACCCCCACGCCGTGCTCCCCCGTGATCGAGCCTCCGGCGTCGACGCATGCGGTGACGATAGCGCCGGCAAGCTCCTCGGCTCTGTGCGCTTCACCCTCGTTGCGGGCGTCGTAGCAGACCAGCGGGTGAAGATTGCCGTCGCCGGCATGAAAGACGTTCGCGACCGGTAACCCATGCTCGTCGGCAAGTTCATCGATGCGCCCCAGCACCTCAGAGAGTTTCGTGCGCGGAATGACACTGTCCTGTACGTAGTAGTCGCGCGCGACCCGGCCCATCGCCGCAAACGCAGCCTTGCGAGCTTTCCAGATGAGCTGACGTTCCGCGTCGTCGGCGGCGACTCGCACATCATTTGCGTCGTTGCGGTCACAGATCTCCAGCACGTCTTCGAAATGCGTCTTGCATTCGGCCTCAGAGCCGTCGAGCTCGACGATTAGAGCCGCTCCCGCGTCGGGTGGATAACCCGCATGGGTCGCGTCCTCGCAGGCGCGGATCGACATGTTGTCCATCATCTCGATTGCGGCGGGAACGATGCCGGCCGCCACGATGTCGGAGACGGTCTTGCCGGCGGGCTCGGTCCCGTCGAAGTAGGCCACCAGCGTCTTCACGTCCTCGGGGCTGGGCATCACCTTGAGGGTGATCCTGGTGGCGATCCCGAGGGTCCCTTCCGAGCCGATGAACGCACCGATCAGGTCGTACCCCGGACGGTCGAGCTCCTTGCCGCCGAGGGTCACGATTTCTCCGCTCGGCAGCACCACCTCGAGCCCGGTGACGTAGTTGGTCGTGAACCCGTACTTGAAGCAGTGTGCTCCTCCCGAGTTCTCCGCGATGTTGCCGCCGATGGAGCACACGATCTGGCTCGAGGGATCGGGGGGATAGAAGTGCGTTGGCCCGACCGCCTTTGATACCTCTGCATTGGTGACGCCCGGCTCGACCACGACACGCTGGTTGGCAAGATCGACTTCGATGATGGTTCGCAGTCGCGACATGACGATCAGCGCGCCCTCTTTGTGTGGGAGCGCCCCGCCCGAGAGACCGGTGCCCGAGCCACGGGCGACCCAGGGAATCCCGGCGTCGTGGCAGACACGCACGACTCTGCTCGTCTCTTCGGCCGTGCGGGGGAGCACCGCGACGCGCGGCGCCGCCCGGTACAGTGCGAGGCCGTCAGATTCGAAGGTGTGGAGCTGATGGGGATGGGTGAAAACGTGCTCGGGCCCACAGATGGTGCGGAGCTCCTCCAGAACGAGGTCAAACCCCACGGTTTCCCCTCCACTCGTCCACCGTCCTACTCCGGCCTTCGCCGGGCAAGGATACTCCTACGCAGTCATGCGACCGGTGCAGAACCCGCCGCTCGGGTCACGCAGGCTCGGGCCCTTGGGGAGAGGGTTCTCGCACGAGCGGTAAGCGGTTCGTCGCAGTTCTAGCGCCGCCGCTCCGGTCTCGGGGTGGGCCCGCGCTCAACAACGCCTCGAACTGCTCCGGGGTGTCGATGTCCCCAGGCGGCGGCATACCCAAATCGACGTCAAGTCGCTGCGGCGCGGACGCAACCAGGTCACGCCAGCCGTTGTCTCCTGCGACCGTCCGCCAGGCGCTCCACAGGGCGCGATCTACGATCACGGGGTGGCCCGGTGCGCCTTCGAACATCGCCCGGGCAACCTGAGCATCGCCCATAACGTAAGCGCGGATCACCTTGTCGATCATCTCGGTTGTCAAGCCCGGTTGGTCGCCGACGAGAACGGCGGCGGCTTCGCAGGCCCGGTCGCAGGCATCGAGCCCCGCTCGGAGCGATGTCGACTGCCCGGCGTCGAAATCCGGATTGTGGACGGCTCGAGCCTCCGGGGGGAGCTCGAGCACGCCGGCGATCTCGGCGGCCCTGTGACCAAGTACGACGATCACCTCGCGCAGGCTGGCTTTGGCGGCCGCGTCGATGACGTGCTGAAGCACCGGCTTGCCCCAGAGCTCGAGGGTCTGCTTGGGACGCCCCAGGCGCGCGGAGGTCCCGGCGGCGAGAATGATCCCTGAAACCGGAGGAACATCCGGCCGAATGGGTGGTGAGGGTGAACTGTTCACCGCCCTAGACCACTCGACACCGGATTAGCCCTTGGTGGCTTGCTCAACCGTGTCGGCCAGCCATCCGAAGATGCCCGATGCGCCTCGGAACAGCCGGGAGAGGGTGCGCAGAACGGCATTCCGAAGCGCGCCGAGGACAAGGCTGGAGGCGTCGAGCTCGGCCGCCGCCGGGCGAACGGGGGGTTTCCCGGCGGGATGGGAAGGAGACGATGTGCTCGCCCCGTCACCCGGGGCAGGAGACTGAACCGAGGCGGGCGGCGCAGCGAGCCTCTCGGCCGCCAGGCCCCCGGACGTTGCAGTGGGGTCGGCCCCGGCACCGCCGTCGCCGGCCGCCACGACTCCCTCGGCCTCCATCTGCGCCTTCAGGCAATCCGCGAATTGGTGAACGATCTTCGTGGCGACGTCCTCCATCATCCCGCGACTGAACTGCGCCGCCTGACCTGAGACCTTGATGTCCTGCGCTACGTGCACCCGGGTGCCTCCGTCGAAGCTCTCCATCGACGAGGTGACCTTGGCGGATGCGGCTCCCTTCCCGCGCTGTTCCATCGCTGACGCCTCCAACACGACCCGGTGGTCATCCTCGTTGCGCTCCTGCATCTCGACCTTGCCTGCGAACACCAACGAGACCGGCCCGAGCTTGAGCTTCATCTTGCCCTTCCAGTGATCATCGTCGATGGTCTCTGTCAGCT
>JACDCD010000078.1 GCA_013694625.1 Actinomycetota bacterium
GTGACGATCAGGAATGCGTCCGAGAAGCGGGGATCCTTGGAGTTGGCGAGCTTGTTGAGCGCATGCCACGCGATGAGCATGGCCATGACGACGGTCTTGCCCGAACCCGTCGCCATCTTGAACGCCATGCGGAACAGCCCGGGGTTGGCGTCCTCGTTGAAGCGGCGCAGATCGTTCTCGATCCACGCCTGACCGTCCTTCCTGGCGACCTCGGTGATGTAGACGGCGGTCTCGAGGGCCTCGATCTGGCAGAAGAAGAGCTTTCTGTCGCGCTCTCCGTCGGTCCAGTAGTCGAGGAGCTGGTGGGTGACCGAGGTGGTCCCGGGGCGGCCGTTGATCCGCCAGCGGGCGACCTGGAAGCGGACCTCGTTTATGAACTTGTTCTCCTCGATGCGATCCTTGGTCCATTCGGTGTCGAGAACGGCCTGCTTGCCCTTCTTCTTGGCGGCCGGGATGGGCACGAAGTAGGAGCTGACCCGGCGCTTGCCGACGACCTCGTCGGTGATGCCGTCGTCGGAGAAGCGGAAATGGCGGGCCGGCTCCCCATAGGGGGAGTTGAGGATGGGATTCTCTATGATCGCCTGAGCCAATGCACTCTCCCTTTGTGGGTTCGCTCACTCTACTTAGAGGGGGCGACATAAATTGAACCGAGGCGAGCTTTGGGAAATTGCACGACTCGGACTTGCGCTCAGCGAGGATCTCCCTGCGCGACCCCTGGACGTAGAGACCCAAAGGGCATGCGCCTGCAGGCGGGGATGAAGCTTCCGTCCGGACGGGCCCTCTAAGGCACTTGATCTTTTTGGCCATCTATGGCTATATATGGCCATGAGAAGAGTGAAGATTGCCGAACTGAAGGATCGGTTGTCGGAGCATCTGCGGGCAGTCGAGAAGGGCGCCGAGGTAGTCGTTACGGATCGCGACCGGCCGATAGCTCGGATTGTGCCTCTCCTGCCCGGGAGGCGGGTCCGTGTCCATCCACCGAGTCGCACCTTTTCTGATATCCGCGATCGGCGTCGCAGGCGGGCGGGCTGGAAGGTCAGTTCGACCGACCTCCTTCTGGAGGAGCGGCGTGACCGTTGAATGTCTACGTCGATTCCTCGGTCTTACTTCGTGTCGTCCTCGGTGAACCCCGTAGACTTCGCATCTGGCCCAAGATCACCGACGCCGTTTCAAGCGAACTGATTCGGCTGGAGTGTCTTCGCACCATCGATCGCGCCCGGCTCCACCTCGGTTTGGAGGACCGGCTCGTCGCAATGCACCGAGCGGAAGTGTTGGAAGCGGTTGACGCATTCAGTCTGGTCCCGCTCGATTCCATTGTGCTCGAGCGGGCCTCGGGGCCTTTCCCGACTATGGTCGGATCACTGGACGCCATTCACTTGGCTAGTGCGCTCCTGATCCAGGAGGAGTTCGAAGATCTCCAGTTTGCAACCCATGACGATCAGCTTGGGATCGCGGCGCAAGCAACGGGCTTCCCTGTTCACGGTGCGTCTCCGAAGGGTTGAAGCCGTTCCTGAAGCTTCATTGCACTCTGGAGCCCGGTTTCCGGGTTCGTTGGTGCAATGGAGGCCGTTCACCGGGCATTTCACCGGGCGGGTCTTGCGGGACACTTGAGGCTCCACGCCGACCGAGACCCGCGCTGTGCGGGCCACGTGCCCGTAAGGGTTCGGCTACCGGCACGGAGTTCAGGCGGTGTCTGTCGACGAGGGCGTCAGCGACGCCACGTAGCGGCACGCATCAGAGATCAGGTTTCGCCACTGGTCGGTGCGGGTGTGCTCGGCGGAGCTCGGGATGCCGATCCACTCGCGCATGGTGGCGCGTCCTGCCCGTACCGGATCGGCCTCGCCCGCTGCCACCAGGCCGTCGGCCTGCGCCGCTGGCAACTTGACGATCAGCTGCCCGTCACTGCCCACGAAGGCGAAGAACTTGCTGTCGACGCGAAGCCCGTCGCTACCGAACATGGTGGCGCGACTGACCCCTGGCAGGTCCAAGTAAGCGACGGCCAGCTCGTCGAACAGCTGCTGTGCGGCGCGGCGGCGCAGGCGCCGCTCGGTCACGTCACTCGTCACCGGCCGGTTCCCCGCTTCCCGCGGCTTGGCGTGCGGCGTCGAACGGCAGGCGGTCGAAAATGATTCGCATGTGGTTGATCTTGCCGTCTCGCACGGTGAGACACTCCGCGCCCGGGGCGTCCTGGACGGGAACGGTGTCGGTGTCATACATCAGCACCGCCTTCGCGTCGTCGCCGAACGCGGCGATCAGGCTGGATCTGGTCAGGATCTGCGCGAACGGCCCCATAAAGGCGCGGAACGCCTCGGCGCCATCCAG
>JACDCD010000179.1 GCA_013694625.1 Actinomycetota bacterium
GGCAAGGCGCTCAGGGACTGACATGCGAAGCGCCGTCCTCATAGCCATGAAGGATCTCCTCGGCAGTCTGCGGGACCGGTCGGCGGTCTTGACCGCGGTCGTTGCTCCGTTGGCGCTGGCCTTCATCTTGAGCGCGGTGTTGGGTAACGCCGATGAGGGGTCTCTCGATATTTCGTTCGCAGTAGTGGATCAGGATCGAGGGCCGGTTGCACAGGTCTTTGTCGACGACCTCCTGGGTTCTCTCGCAAGACAAGACGTGATCACCATCAAGGAGGAATCTTCGATGGCCTCGGCGCGCCGAATGGCTCGCGACGGTGACATTGCTGCTGCCTTCCTCATACCGTCCGGCTTCTCGGACGCCGTGCAATCGGGGCACCCGGTGGAGCTTTCGGTCGTCACCGATCCGAGCTCCGACATCGGAGCACAGATCGCCACGTCGGTTGCCGAAGGCTACACGGCCGAGCTCAACGCAGTCCGAGTTGCCGTGGGAACCGCGCTCGCCGTCAATGATGGCCCGGCCGGCCCTGCGGCGATCCGGCAACTCGCTCGGCGCGCCACCCGGACCCAGACGCCTGCGACGGTTGCCGAGGCCGATGCTGGGAGCCGCGAATTCGACACCAAGACCTTCTTTGTCGCCGGTATGGCCGTCTTCTTTTTGTTCTTCACCGCCCAGCTCGGCGCGGTGAGTCTGTTGCGGGAACGCAGGGAAGGAACGCTGGCGCGCCTGGTGGTGGCGCCGGTGACCCGCGCTTCGATCCTCGGCGGCAAGGCCATCTACACTTTTGTGCTCGGAGTCGGAAGCTTGACGATACTCGTGGTCGCCTCGAAGCTCTTGCTCGAAGCCAAATGGGGTGATCCCATTGGCGTCGCAGCCCTGATTCTCACGGGGGTATTCGCCGCAATGGGCCTGCAGTCGCTCGTTGCTACCCTTGCGAAAAGCGATGAGCAGGCCGCGGGTTACGGAACGGTCGTTGGTGTGACGCTGGGGCTTCTGGGCGGAACCTTTTTCCCGCTGTCCCAGGCGCCGGGTTTCTTATCCCGCTTGAGCTTCCTGACTCCGCACGCGTGGCTGATGCGCGGCTTCGGTGATTTGTCCGGCGGGGTGGCGGGTGTCGTTGACGTCGTGCCTTCATTGCTGGCGCTCATTGCGTTCGGGGGAGTTACCGGAGCCATCGCACTCGTACGCTCGAGATCCCTGGTGGCAGAGGTGACGAGATGAAGGCACTGATCATCGGGGTCGTGAATCTCAAGCGGCTCACTCGTGACAGGATCTCGCTGTTTTTCATCTTCGTCTTTCCGGTCGTCCTCATTCTCCTGATCGGCGTGTCCTTCGGCGGGGACTTCACACCGAAGCTCGGTGTCGTGTCCAGCGGGAGCGGCGACTTCGGTGCAGAAGTCGTCCGTGCCGTCGAAAAAGGAGGGGGACTCGAGGTCGAACACTTCGGTGACGAGGCCACTCTCGTGGACGCGGTCGAGCGGGGAGTGGTCGAGGCCGGCATCATCGTTCCCCGGGGATACGATGGGGCGCTGCGCACCGGGGAACATGCGCACGTCGAATATGTGTCGCAGCCGGGAGGACTTTCCACCGCGCTCCAAACCACGGTCGACTCCGCCGTGGCGGATCAGGGCGGCCTTGTTCGAGCCGCCCGCTTTGCGGCGGCGGATGCAGGGGTGAGCTTCGAAGACGCATACCGGCGCGCCGAGGCCGTATCGGCGGCGGATCCCGGAGTGACCGTGGGCGTCGACTCGGTGGGAGCCGGCCGCCCCGAGGAGGAGTCTCTGGGACGCTTCGATCTGGGAGCGGCGAGCCAGCTCGTGCTTTTCACCTTCATCAACTCGCTGGGCGGTTCCGTCGCCCTCATCCAGAGCCGGCAGCTCGGAGTGTCCCGGCGAATACTTTCGACGCCCTTGGGGATTGGGACCCTTCTGGTCGGCGAGGCCATCGGCCGGTTCCTGATCGCCATGGTGCAGGGCACTTTCATCGTGATTACAGCCGCGGTGTTGTTCGGGGTCAACTGGGGAGCCCCCGTCGCCGCGACCGCACTCGTCATCGCCTTTGCGCTTGTGAGCACCGGCGCCGCGATGCTATTCGGCGCCATCCTGGCGAACGAACATCAAGTGGCGGCACTTACGCCTTTGAGCCTGGGGCTTGCGGCTCTGGGAGGCTGCATGGTGCCTTTGGAGGTCTTTCCCCCCTTGATGAAGAAGGTAGCGCTGATAACGCCTCACGCGTGGGCGATGCAGGGGTTCACCGAACTGATCCGGCGCAACGCCGGCTTTTTTGACGTGCTGCCTGAACTAGGGGTTCTGCTTGGGTTTGCCGTCGTTCTGCTGGTGGCTGCTTCGTGGAGCCTGCGGAGGTCGATTGTCGCGTGAGGAAGCTCAGGCTCGGGCTCGCCGCCTATCCGCCAGAGATGCACGGGACCCTTCCTTTGAACCTTCAGCAGATACGAGTGCGGGAACGTGCTTCTCGATGCCCAATGCATGGTCGAGTGACGGGCGGCCGGGGCCCAGCAGCAGGACACCGATGAAAGCTGCGATGTAAGCGAGATCGCGCTCGTAGCCCACGCCCTCGGCGGCGATGAGCCCCGCCTCCCCACTTACAAGGTTGATCGCGCCGATGAGGTCCACGATCAGAAGAGCCGCAACCACACGGGAGAAGAGCCCGACGACCAGCAGCGCTCCACCCACCAACTCCAGCATTGTCACGGCCCAGCCCAGCGCCACGCCGGCCGGCAATCCGAGGCTTTGCAGGAACTGTCCGAAGCCGGAGGGCCCGGCAGTCAGCTTGTCGAGTCCGTGGAAAAACATCATCCCACCGACGATGATGCGAAGCGCAACGGGAGCAAGGCCCGCGAAGCGCCCCAGAGATCGCGCGAGTGTGCTCATACCCTCATTCCTTTCCGTGTGCTGTTGTCACTCCCCGAAGCGAACCGCCGGTCTCTCTAACTACGGGTTCAGGGCGTTTGGAGATTGCCTGAAGGGATTCCCTGGCTGGCCCGGCGCTCGGGGGAGGTGCAGACGCCTGACCGCAGGCCGAGGTTGGACGCGCATCAAGTGACGGCCGTAACGATCCCGAGACGGGGGCGGGGGCAGAATGTCTGGCATGGAGCTGACGACTGCGTCGTGAAGGAACGGATTGCCGCTCGGGTGGCGTGGACCCTATGGGGGGCGGTCGCCTCCCTTCTCGCACTGGCGGGGGTTTTCGCTTCCTTGAACGCATCACTCACCGAGCCCTGTCCTACATCCTACTCAGCGTGGACTTCCTCGCCGTGGCCTTCATTGGAGCTCTGTTTGCCGCACGACGGCCCACCAACTCGCTCGGTTGGCTTCTGCTCGGCATCATGCTTGTGATGTCCGTCGTGGTCGCCGGCGACGGGTACGCCGTCTACGCCCTCTATACCCACCCAGGGTCGCTGCCGGGGAGCCTTTGGGCCGCGTGGGCATCCGGCTGGTTGTGGGTTGTGGCGATCGGATCGTTCCTGACCTTCGTGCCGCTGCTCTTCCCCACCAGCAGGCTTCCCTCGCCCCGGTGGCGGCTACTCGGGTGGTTGACGGGAGGTTACCTTGCGTTTGCGGTCGCGGTCCTGGCCCTGCAACCACGGGTCGACCTGGCATTGGTCTATGTGGCCGGTGTCGTCGGCATCGGCGGTGTCGCGAGAGCGCTGATGGGCCAAGGGAGCAACAATCTTGCAGTCGCCGCTTCCACGTTGGCGGTTGCCGCTCTATTCCGTCCCGCGCGCGCCCGCATCCAGGCTTCATCGACCGCCGCTTCTACAGGCGCAAGTATGACGCGACGAAGAGACCTGGAGACCTTCTCCGCAAGTCTGAGAGACGAGGTCGATCTCGACGCCTTGACCGCCGAGCTTGTTGCTGTTACCGGTGATGTGATGCAACCCAGGCACGTATCGTTGTGGCTGCGCGGGGGATCCCCCGGGGCGAGTCATCATGCTTGAAGCTTGGTCGCACTAGCCACAACTCGCCCGGCCCGGCCCAAGCTTCGTTGGGAGGGTGCGCAACGAAATCTTAGGATGTTCTACTCCGACTTGTAGCGCACCTGGGGCAATGAGCGCGACGCAAAGCAAGGCGGCGCAT
>JACDCD010000047.1 GCA_013694625.1 Actinomycetota bacterium
CCGGTACGGCCTCCAGCTCTCTCGGCGATGTGCGCGAGCTCTGAGGCCGACACCGGCTCGGATCGCCCGTAGGCGTGGCCGACGGCGCTGAGCAGGCATGCCTCGCGCGAAGGGGGCAGCTCGTCGGTAACCCCGGCCGCCCGAAGGAGGATGAGCCCCGCGTAGAACGGTCCGATCCCGCGTATCTCATGCAGTTCGGCCAGGGCCTGGCGCGGCGGTCATTTGACGCAGCCGATACGGATCGAGCCTGACGTCCAACGCGGCCTCCGGCACGTCATGCAGCCGTCGAATCTTCTCAGGGGAGAGGCCATGGAAAGAGTCGAGGCCGAGTAGCTGGCGGGGCAGGGGAAAGGCGTGCATCGAGACTCCCGCGACGTCGAGGGTCAAGCCGAATTCCCGGGGCCATGGCCAGGCGAATGCGCTGGGCCTGGCCATGATTGATGGCGCTCGACGAACGGTCGCAATGCCGGAGCCGGCACGTGGGCAAAGCTCTTGGTGATGGACTCCATGACCTTACGATAAGCCCGCAGGTGGAATTGGGGACAAAAGAGCTTGCGCGGTATCGCCTTGGTGCGCGAACCGAACGCCGCGCGTATGGTGCTACCTCGGCGGCTCGCGTTGTGCTTGGATCTTATCTCGAAGGCGGCTCGCGTTGTGCTTGGATCTTATCTCGAAGCGAGGACTGGATCGAGCGCATCTCATCGTGCAGCTGCTTTCGTTCCTCGCGCCGCCCGCGTTCCAGTTCCCGAAACTTGTTCTTGAGATCGGCCTGTCTGTCCCGCCATTTCTCCTCGAAGTCTTTGAGCTTCACCTGGAAATCTCGCAGTTGCTCCTTTACTTCCTGACTCACCGCCTTCACCTCCGCTGCGCTCGTGGACCTCGGCTCGGTTCCTTCGGCGCCCCGGAAGCGCGCCCAGGCAGCCTGACGCGTGGTGCCGAGGGCCTCGCCGACCTCTTCCCACGTGGCACCCGTCTCGATCGCGCCGACCACCATTCGGGCCTGCCAATCGGAGACTTGCTTGAACAGAGCGCGGCTCGAGCGCAGGGCGGCGACCGGGTGAGGTTCGGCCTGAGTTTGCTCGAGAACAGTGCGAAGAGAATCTGGAATCGAGGTCGTCATTCTGTTTCTTCCCTTTGGTCGTCAAGTATGGTTTGACCAATGTTATCTCTGTTGATAATATTGTCAAACGTAACCTGACACGAGGGACAGGCGGGCCGGAAAGGAGCGGATGGTGGTGCACTTCAGCAGTCTGCCTCGCGATATCCGAGCGGATGCGCCGCTGTGGGGGGAGATTCGCGATCTGCTGCCTGGTTCGCTCGCGACGGTCCGGGTCTCAATGCTCGACGATCTCGGTCAGAGTTGGACGAGTGAGGCCAGTTATCGCGCTGACTGGGACGGAGCCGTCAGGCTTGCGAGTTCATCGCCGGCCGACGCTGGGTGGTCGGGACTGGACGCGTACGGGCCCTATTGGTCGATGACGCCAGAGCCGGCTGAGGGAGTCCCATTCTTGCCCTTCTTCGATTCCACGACCGTCTCGCTGGCCCCCGTGACGACCGACGTAGCGGTGCGCGTTGACGCCGAAGTAGTAGCGAGTACGCAGTTCGAGCGCATCTTTCTTCGCGGCGTCACGGTTGAGGAGTGGAGAGACGAGGTCATCGCCAACGTGTTCGTACCGCATCAAAGACGTGCGTCGGGATGCGCTTTGGTCATCGGCGGGTCGGGCGGGGGATTCTCCTGGTCGAACCAGGTGGCGGCACTTCTCGCGGCGAGTGGGAAACTGGCAGCGTCGGTTGCATACTTCGACTGGGAAGGCGTATACGGGCTCCCGACCGCGCTAGAAGAGATCCCACTCGAGTTCTTCCTGCATGCGCTCGATCGCTTGAAGTCGCTTTCAGGCGACTCAGATGATCTCGCGGTGGTCGGCTTCTCGAAAGGGGCCGAGGCTGCATTAATCGTTGCTTCTGCGAGGGCGGACGTAAAGGATGTCGTCGCGATCGCTCCCACCGCCTACGTTTGGGAATCGGCTCGGATGACGCGATTCCCCGCGCGTTCGTCGTGGTCGCGGCGAGGCGATCCGATTCCGTTCATGATTTTCGATGCGGACGAAGCGTTCTATGAGAGCTTCGACAAGTCTTTGCTTCGCCTCTTCCATGAACGGGCGATCGAGCAGCACTCACTCGATGACGCTCACATACCTATCGAGCGGATATCTGGCCGCATCTCGTTGGTGTCGTCCTCGGGAGACGGCGTGTGGCCTTCAACTCCGATGTGCGAGGCCATAGTCAGACGGGCTGCAGAGGCAGGGCGCGGGCGCCAGGTTGGCCACCTATGCCTCAAAGGAGCGGGCCACTACTTGTTCATCCCTGGAGCTCCCGTCCCACGTGACGACGGTACCCCGTCGGCGTACGCGCGGGGCAATCGTGAGTGGTGGGGTTTGTTGCGGAGCATGCTTGGGATATCCGGCCGAGCGAACAGGCAAGTTACCGCTTAGGCTGTTCTACCCCCGAGTCGTAGCGACACCTGGGGAAATTCGCGCCCGATAAGGAAGGCGGCGCATCCTCCGTTTGGGTCAATGGCCATGAGGAAATCCGGCACCGCCTTGTCCAATGATGATGCGCTCTACAAGTTCCGAGTGTGCGCTTTTGTCTCGCCCAGGGATCGGTGTGCGAGCCGCTTGTCGTGCCATAAACATCCACCCCTCGACCCACTACCGCTGGAAGCTCGCCAGCCGAGGTGGGCTAGAGATGCTGCGGCCGCGCGAGCGGCGGATCCCGCAGTTGCCCAACCACACCCCGGTGTTGTGAGCAGCGGGTGTCGCCTACGCCCCGGCCATGCCGGGGAGGGTTCCAAGCGGATCTCAGCCGAGCTGGGGCGCGCCAAGTGGGCGGATCAAGATCAGCCTCAACGGGGTCTGCCGGGTGCTCAAGCGCCATGGGCTACAGACCGCGCCCAAGTGCCTCGGGCTGATCGCCGGGACCGCGCCGCCTCCAGAAGCCGAGGAGTCGGTGGAGCCACAGGAGGAGCGCCATCTCGACGCCTCCCGCCCCGGCAAGCTGGTGCACTTCGACTGCTTCTACATCGGGCCCGGCGTCAGAGGAGCGGGATGGCAATACACCGCCATCGACGTGGCGTCCTTCGACACCTGGGCCGAGATTCACGTGGCGCCCAAGAATCCCTCGTCTCGCTACACTCCGGGGCGCTCGCCCGGCGAGTGGCGAACGAGCTCGCCGCCAGAGGCTGGTGCCTCGAGAAGCTTATGACCGACAACGCCTCGGAGTTCAGTGCTGCGGAGTTCACCGAGACCATCGAGCGGCGTCACGGCCACCACGTATTCATCCGTGCCGGTCGCCCGCAGACAAACGGCTGCGTCGAGCGGGTCCAGCGCACCATCCTGCAGGAGTGCTGGAGACCGGCGTTCGCTCGCTATTTGAACCCCAAGATCACCGGCCTGAGGCTCGACCTCGACCGGTATCTGCACTACCACAACGAAGATCGTGCGCACACAGGCCGGCTTACCAAAGGCAGGAACTGCGGAAGAAGTCATCGGAAAGGCGAAGATGTGGAGCAAGCGGAAGTGATGCGTCGCTACATCTTGGGATCACTACGCTTAGACCTCTGGTTGCGCCTCGACGCACCTCGTCGGCGGCTCTCCCTTTCCTTGTAGCGCCGCTTCTCTGCGGGATTGAAACCCCTTGACCCTCTCGCGGCCGAGCGGGCTGTCGCGGCCAGATTGGAAAGCCACCGAGCAGGAGGTACGATTGGCGCAGTCCAAGCTTCTCAGCGATGGGTTGGGAGAGGCTCACGACGAGCTGCGTGACGCGGTCGCTGCGATTGTCTCGCGCGAGGACCGTAAACGGATGCTTCGGCAATGCGCTGCGGTCGGTCTCTGCGGGTTGCGACCTCGGCGGGGGGTGGTATCAGTCAGAGTTGAGTGATCCCCCCCGATACGCACGAGGTTGCCATCTCCATTTACGAGAGCGAACTCGAGCGACCCATAGCCGGTTTCCGTTGGCGGGTGCAGCCGCCTGGTTCGACCAACGGCCGCCGCTCTGCAACTCCGAAACGCGTATAGAAGCGAACGGTTTTGTCAATGTTGCCGCCGGACAGTATGGGATCGTCTTCAGCGCCATCCCTCACGAGCCTAGCGGTCTGGGGCACACGACCCGGAGGTCGATGAAGTGGCCGAGGACTACGCCTCTAACAACCCCCTTGTACTGGCGACGAATCAGCTTTCAGATCTGCACTTCACTGATCCAGACGAGGAGAGACAAACTCCTTAAGCTCTACCGTTATAGATTCCTTGACCGCTTCCGTCCTTTCAGGCACTTGGGTTCCGCTCCCTGGCACTACATTCTTGCCGAGCTAGGCGCACGTGTCGCGGCAGTACCGGCCGGGTGAGTCGGCGGGCATACGGTCTTCGAACTCCCACCCGAACAGGTTGAAGCTCACCGCGGCCTCCGGGTTCGGGTTTGCAGCGTCGATGCAACAAGGAACGCAGGCCGGATATCCGTTTCCCTCGAAGAAGCATGCTTAGCTGATCGGGCAGCAGGCAGCCCGTCGCGCGCCGCCCCTTTGTGCGCTGACTCTCCCCGAAGCGTAGGGCTGTGGTTTCCTCCTCTCAACCAAGCCGTCGAGACAACCCGGGGGACGCTTACCCGCTCGTAACGTTCTCGTTGCGCGAGATAGGTAGCGTGCCCGCAATGGTGGTCGTTGAAGGAGGTTCGATGACAGTGCGTGTGGGAGCCGAGGGAAAACCGGCGGGTCGGGGCGGACGAATTCCGAGGAGGTCGATCGCCCTCCTGACGGCGACCGGGCTGATGTTCGCAGGGGCCACCGCTCAGGCGGAAAGGCGAGCGTCCGGCGGAGAGCAGACAAGCAGGACAACGAGGCGGATCGAGAGGCGACTTTCTGGCGTCGCCGGCTTACTCGGGACCCTGGCGGCGAAGGGCAAAAAGAAATGGCTCATGGGGCCGGTTTCCCACACGTACGAGCAGAGTCCGGTCAGCGGAAGCACTTACATCAGTACGATTGAGGTAGTCGGCTACAAGGGCAAGCGGGATGCCAGCTGGCCGAGAGTCGGCAACGTCTATCTCGGACAGATCTGGGTGGGTAGAGCCGGCGACGCCGGGGCCGGAGACGAAGTGGTCACCGAGGTGAAGCTCCCCCGCAAGACGTCATTCGCCATCAAGAACTCCAAGCGCAGCCGGCGGGTGCGCTGTTACAAGGGCAAATCGGACGGCAGCTTCACGAGTCTTGGCGGACGCAAGTGTCCGAACCGTCCCGTGAAGGGAGTGCACGGATGGAGGTTCGTTCCACGTGGCGGCTCCTGGGATGTCCCAAAGGGACGTTGGATCCAGATTGTCTTTCCGCTTCGCTCGCGCAGCCGGCTCCGGGGCCTGGCGGATAGCCGCAACGCGTGCATCGTCGGGTCGGTCCACAACCTCAGCGGGTGGGCAATCGATGACTGGGATGCACCCGGACCAGGAGAGAGCTGCCCGCTCAAGGATGGGCACGGCTCCTACCAAGGGGTATTCGTGGCGAAGGAGCGGCGCTGAGTAGGAGGCTCTCGAGGAGGTCACGGGTCCCGGTCTCCAACTCATACTCATGACCCAGAGCCGATGTGGGTCGTTCGGTCGGTGCCCGGCCAACGACCCTCTCCGGCTACCGCGCGGTGTTGTCCAGATGCTGGAGCAGGTCATGCGCTGCGAGTTCGATCTCTTTGTGCCCCCACTCAGCGGCGCGGAAGTGGCATGCGATCAAACCCTTCCGATGCACCCGCCGGAAGTCGCCGTACACGAAGCCGTGGCGCGCCTTGGTCTCGTCAGTGGAGCCCTCCGTGAGTCCGAGGTGCCAAGCGGCGAAATCCTCCCAGCTGTGACCCTCGAGGTACCGGTTCTCGTCGTCCGGTGAGGGTTGAGAGTCGCTCCAGTCGCTGTCGAGCACGTACTGACGGGCATCGATCAGGGCCCGCGCTTTCTCTACGGCTGCGGGGTTTACAAGGTAAGAGGCCATCGGGACGAACTCCCTCCATCTGGTAGGCGTCGACGGGCACGCCCGGAAGAGAGTAATCCCTGGCGTTGCTGCACGGGTTTCGGGGGCCGCAGCCTTTGCCGCGCTGCGGCAAGAAATGCACTCGCGTAGTTGGAGGCCCGCTGTGCATCCCCTACTGAAATCTCCTAACTGCCGAACTTGTGACGAAAGAGGAGGCGAAGTCTCGGATCGCGGGGCCGAACTTCGTCCAATATATTCCGCCGGTATTAGATGCCCTCAAGCGGCCTGGGTGGTTCTGGGCGTCCTGCCGAAGTCTACGAACTCGTCGCCGAGATACTTGCTTTACCGAGCGGAGTGCTGGACGAGAGTTGACGAGCGGTAGCAGCAGATTCGAGAACCAGGTTGCGTGGGCCCGCTTTTATCTCGTCAAGGCGGGCTACATTGACTCATCCAAACGGGGAGTCTGGGCATTGGCGGAGAAGGGCCTCTCAGCCGGGGGCATGAGCCACGATCGAGCCCTGCAGCTCTTCAAGAGCATCCATGGGGAATTCGGCGGTAAGCCCACTGGGTCAACACCCGACCCAAGGGAATCGGAGGCTGTGTCTCCGGATGAGGCGGAGACAGGGGAGACGCTCCGAGCGAATTGGCGCCAGAACTTGATTGGGCTCGTTCAGTCACTCCCACCGGCCGGATTCGAACGTCTCTTGTCAACGCTTGCTGCGGGAGGCCGGTTTCGAGCAGGTTGCCGTCACGGGTCGATCTGGTGATGGGGGTCTCGACGGGGTCGGGACGCTTCAAGTGAACCCGTTCGTTAGCTTCAGGTGCTTTTTCAGTGCAAGAGGTATTCGGGTAGCGTCTCACCTTCTCAGGTGCGTGACTTTCGCGGAGCCATGCAAGGTCGCGCAGATAAAGGAATCATCCTCACGACTGGCACGTTCACGTCAGAAGCTAGGAAGGAGGCAATTCGTGACGGAGTCCCGGCGATTGAACTTGTTGACAGAGACAAGCTCATCGAGATGTTCGAGCGTCTGGAGCTCGGCCTCCGTCAGCGAATCGCTTTCGAAGTCGACACATCATTCTTCGATCAGTTTGTCCTCTGAACGGTTTTATGAGTGGCTGAGGGAAGGGCCGGTAGCAGAGGCCCGGGCCCCCGTCACCCTGGGAAGGCGGACACCGTTCCTATCGCGCGCAAGACTGACACATTCCATCTGACGGCTTTGAACTTCCAGGCGGACTGTGATTCTATTAGGGGCCGAATTGATATTAGGGTGACGTTGGTTCCGAGCTGACCAAGCTTGAAGCGCCGCGCGCTCCCCCGTTGTACATGGACCTAATAGGACACTCCAAAACATCTCAGGATTGAAGCGCTTCCTGGAGGCAGTGCGTGCTGTCGAGACCACGCGAAGTCATAGCCAGCTCTCGCGGTTTGACGCCTGCGGGTGGCCGGTTCGGTACTATGCTTGCGTGCAGCTTGGGTTCGCGGTGCCCGTATCCGGTTCATGGGCGCGTCCGGATAATTGTGTGGAGATTGCCTGCAAGGCCGAGCAGATGGGTTACACGACGTTGTGGACTTTCCAGCGCCTCCTGTCACCGCTTGACGGAGACGCCCCCCTCCTTGCACCGCCCTACCACAGCGTGCACGACCCGTTGGCAACCCTCGCCTATCTCGCGGGCCACACCTCGTCGGCCCGGCTCGGGGTCGCCGTCGTGAACCTCCCGTACTACGCGCCCATCGTGCTGGCTAAGCTCCTGACGACGATCGACCACTTCTCTGAGGGACGGCTGGATGTGGGTCTAGGGATCGGGTGGTCGCCGCACGAGTTCGAGGCCGTCGGCGTGCCTCTCGCACGGCGGGGCGCGCGAGCGGAGGACTTCCTTCACTGCCTGCGGGCCATCTGGACGGAGGAGGTCGTCGAGTACAAGGGCGACTTTTATGGAGTTCCTCGGTCGAGGGTCGATCCAAAGCCGGTCCAGAAGCCGCACCCGCCGCTCTTGTTGGGTGGGAACGCCGAGGCCGCGCTGCGCCGGGTGGGACGGGTGGCTGCCGGCTGGATCAGCAGCAGTCGAGCCGATCTCAACCGGATCGACGAGTCCATCGCGATCGTGCGCGCGGCGGCTGTGGGTGCGGGCCGCGATCCTGAAGAGCTGCGCTTCGTCTGTCGGGGCGTGGTCAAGGTGCGCACCGACGGGGACCGGACACCGCTAGTCGGTTCCTTGGAGAAGATCCGCGCCGATCTCGGGGAGCTGGCGGCCAAGGGCATCACAGAAACGTTCATCGATCTCAACTTCGATCCCCAGATAGGGTCTCCCGACGCAGACCTGGAGCTATCGATGCGTCGCGCGCACGAGGTCCTCGAGGCGCTCGCTCCAGCCTGATGCCCGCTGTGCCCATTGGACCCTTCGGCACCGGCGGGCTGTCTGACCAGGCGGCGTTAGTCGGTGGGGTCGTCGGTGTCGGGTGACTCGGTGTCGCCTTCGATGACGACGACCTTGT
>JACDCD010000057.1 GCA_013694625.1 Actinomycetota bacterium
GCTCTGGTCTGCTCACGGGAAGAGCTCATGACGCCGGTGGCGGCTGCCTGAAGTCTGCATATGAAGGAGCGGCCGGTAAAGTCGTGTTGATCGACCACAAGAGCGGCTTCTACGGTGCGAGACATCCCTGCCACGTCGGCGTTCAGGTACTGCAAGCGGTAAGAGCTGGAGCGAAGGCGGTCCTGCTCAACATGATCTGGCCGTTAGACCCGAACGCCTTCTTCCCACCCCCCAAAAAGCCATACAGAAAGGCGATAAACAAAGAGGCCAAGGGGGTTCCGATCCTGCAGATCACCGACATCGATGAGGTCGCCGGCGATATTCGAAGCGGCTTGCAGAACGGGCCGGTGAAGGTCACACTCAAAGCGGAGGCCGCCTCCAACGGCTTTCTGCGGATCTTCTCTGAGGACCAATCCACCGACATCGACTCGGACGGCACTCCAGAGTACGAGCAGGTCGGCAGCTTCTATGACTTGCCGCATGTCCGAGGTGAATACAAGACGCCACCCGGATTCTGGACTATCCATAACACGGAGGTCTTGGGGGACCGAAGCTACTCATCTTGGTACTCGCACGGCGTGGTGGCTCTGGATCTGACGGATCCGAGTGCTCCAGAGCTCGTGGGGCAGTTTGTGCCCCCTCGTGCTTCCGTTTGGGGTGTGACAGTAGACCCAGAGACAGGCCTCATCTATGTGAGCGACATCGGCGGTGGACTTTGGATAGTGGAGCCGACGGGGGAGGCCGCGGCGAGGTAAAGCGAGAAGCCGTTGCTCGATCTAACCGCTGCCTGCCTGTTCCTCAAGTAGCCGGTCCACTTCGCCGAGGAGGGGGACTGTGCCTAATCGCTCGAAGATGGTGCGGGCCCGTTGGGGAGGGGTATCGTCGCGGATTCTCGGTCACCGAGAGCGATGAGGCAGCGAGCGAGCCCGAGATGGGCCTGTCCCTCCTCCAGCCACGAGCGTGCTCTCCTCCGGAGAGGAGGGCGCTCAGCAGAAGGTCGTCACCGGCTTATGGGAGGCGACTACTTTGGAGAGATCGGTCTGCTAGAGAGAATTCCGCGCACCGCAACTGTGCAACCGACAGAGGACTCGATCGTCTACCGGATCAGCGGCGACTCGTTCCTTAATGCAGCCGAACAGCCACCGGTCATCTCCGGAGTTCTTCTTGGAGGCGTCATGAGAGGACTGGCTCGCGCCCATCCGTCCTATCGACCCACGACTCCTCCCACCACGGAATCGACCGGCGCATAAGACAAGGACTCTCGATAAGCGCCAAAGTGTCGTTGTCGTGCGCGATCCTGATACACACAGTGGACAACTGATGTGAGACAAGCACCGCTCGACCGAGAGGATTGTTTGATGAGCGAACGCCAAGCAGAAGTACTCGCCATGATCGAAACCGTTGCCAGGCGCCGCAACGAGACTTGAACACCTTCCTCGACTCCGACTACGGCACCTATTGGAGCAGTAGGTACTACAGCGCAGACCCCGACGTAGTTGTGGTGGAGCCCATCCACAAGCAAGAGCACATCGTCGAGACGAGTGGCTTCACACGGTTGCGAGAAGAGGCACGGCGACTCCAGAAGGGAGACATGACCGAAGCCCAAGCCATCGCCAAAGCGTGTGAGCTGCATCCCGATCTCGCCGCTTCGCACATAAACGAGATGCGGAGCATCGTGGCGTGACGACGAGGGTGTTGCTCGGATGCGAACATTGCGGTGAACCGTTGACCGGGATCGGCCGGAGGTTTTGCAGCCAAAGATGTTGGTGGGATAGCCATCCCGAGCAGCTCCCGCCCACGGACTCGACTGCACCGATCGAACCTCAAGGTCTGGCCTCCACTCTGCGCCTCAACCGGAAGGGTCCCCACCGATCGATCCCGGTGATCCAGGTCCTCACCGACATCAACTTTCGAGACTGCTGGAGAGCGTCGTGTGCATGTGGATTTCAGAGCCCCCCGTATATCGATCTCGACGCCGCCAGAGCGGTCGCCTGGGAGCATCTCGAAGCAACCAGTTGGAAGGACGAAGGCGCGCATCTCGGACTTGAGGATCGTGGAGCCCTCCAGCAACGGGCACTCTCCGATCGTGCCATAGGCAAGATCGCCGAGGCTCTCAACGTGAGTCTGGCGACGGTGGGCAACGATCTCGCGCCGGAATTATCACCGACTGATAATTCCGGCGCGGCCCAAGAGAAGCCGGGGCCGCGCGAGAAGCTGACCTGGAAGCAGAAGGCTCACCCCGCACCGTGTGGTGGGGCAAGGGGGTCCCAGCGCGGAGGGCGCATTCGGACTTCCACTTCCACAACCTTGAACTCGACCGGCACCCCATACGCCGCGAAGTCTCTGGCGAGCGCATGCAACTCCAGGTGGCTCTCCGACTCCCAGCTCTCCGGGATGACGAGGAAAATCCTGCGCGGGTAGGCGAACTCGGCCCGCCAGCCCCTCTGGCAGACCACCACGCGCCCCCACAGCGAGACCTCGCCGATTACCAGGACGATGCCCTCGAAATAGTTAGGTTCCTTTCTCAAGGAGGAACGTAGGTTTTTGAGGAAGTTGTGAGCGATTTGCCACAAGTCGAACTGCTTCTTTAGCGCATAGATGCCGCAGGCGTGCTCGGGGTGGGGGCTGCTCGGGTCCGATGTGCAGCGAGCCCTCAACGCCTCTCCCGGCGGCCAGTATGTGGACACGAACGGCGACCACAGCCGAAAGGGAGCACCGCGCGCTGGTCCCGGCGGGAGGTTGATGTCCCATTGCCGCCACCCGACGATGGGCTCGATGAGGTCCGGGGTCCCCATCACGCACCTACCGGCTCCGGCTCGCGCTGTGGTTCCGGCGTCGGCTCTAGCGGCGGAACTGGGTTCTCGATGGGCTCGACCGTGATGGTCTTGATGACCCGACCGATGTCAGACATAGGCGCACCCCCAAAGCTAACCAGCGTCTGAGGGAGGGCCGCCCGGCCCGACGCAGACCAGGAACTCTAGCAGAGCCCTGCGACAGACTTGCGAGCCCGGTAGGTCTTCTGGCGGCACGCGATAGCACGCGGCGGCGGAATGAGACGATGAGTGCTGTGCGTTGGCTTCTTGCTGTTGCCTCAGCTCTCGCTGCCTGCTGGCTGATACTGGCCGCCTTTCTTCTCGTAGTCCGACCACGGGGACTGCTGGTGCAGGAGGCGCTGCGAATCCTCCCGGACACGCTCCGGTTATTAGGGCGTCTGGCTAGTGACCGATCCCTGCCCGTGGGCGTTCGAGTCCGCTTGTGGCTGCTGTTCGTCTACTTGGCTATTCCCATTGACTTGATCCCCGACTTCGTCCCTGTCATCGGATATGCGGACGACGTTGTGATCGTCGCCGCCGTCCTACGCTCGGTGGTTCGCCGTGCTGGATTCGACGCGATAGAGCGCCATTGGAGCGGAACAGACGATGGCCTCAAAGCAGTTAGCCGACTGGCGGGGCTTTAGGGAAGGGGGCGGGGGAAACCGGGCGCTCCGACGCCCGCTACTGCTCTCCCGGTTGTCGCCAGCGCGCCTACCGGGAGCGGCTACGGCACGACGACCGCTGATCTGGGCAACGGCTGGGCAACGCGACGACCCCGAATGAGGTCCAGCATCGCGGGTGGACCGGCCCCGATTTCCCCGGTAACGGATAGGCTCCCCACAAGTGGACCTGCCCGGAGGACCAGAGCTGCTGTTGATTGCCTTCATTGTGTTCGTGATCGTCGTCCTGGTCAGGGTCATCATCCGCAGGTAGGGCGCGCAACCTCCCGGTGGGCATGCAAGGGGTGACACCTCAAATGCCTCGGCAGCGAAAGGGTGCCTTTGGGGGGCACCCTCCCTTTATGGGTTGAGTTTCATCGTCAACGCTTAGGCGGCCATGCAAAAAGCGTGTGGAAGACCTGTGTGTCCTCCCATGAAGGGTCGGTGTCTACCCTGAAACACGACGAGATGCTCGCGGGCGAGCCGCTCGTCGTAACCCTCCTCGGTCACGGCGGCGGCGAGAGTCTCCAGTAGCCGAAGTCCACGAATCCCTTCTCCTCCAGACTCAAGATCGAGCGTCTCATCGACTCCATCGTGCTGCGCTTGACCTCCTGTTTCTGCTCCGTCGCGTAGAGGTTCGCGAGCGCCAGCAGACTGCGAGCCTGTGGCCGTCCCTCTCTTTCGGAGTGTTCTCGAAGCGTGTCGATGATGAAGCGTTCTACCCGCCCGAGTCCCCTGCTCACCTTCGCCCCCACATATAAGTGTTGGGGCTGGCACCCAACACTTATATGTCCTCCCCGGTGCCAGCCGTCGATGTGCAGCTCGCGCTCTCTCGGCACCGGCAGAGGCCGCATAGCGGCTCACCATCTGCGCCGAGCGCCAGCCTGCGTTGCGCATGAGGTCCTGCTCCTGACCGCCAGCAGAGAGCCACAGATGCGCATAGGTGTGCCGGAACTGGTGCGGGTGAATCGGGGTGATCCCGGCCTCTTTGCAGCGCCGCTCGACCATCTGATAGACGCCACTATCCGTGAGCCGTCCCTTGGGACCGAGCCACAACCAGGGAAGCTCAGCATCCTTGTGGCGCTTGCGATCACGGTCGTAGCGGTCGAGGGCCTTGATCACCTTGGGGGTCAGCGCCAGCAAGCGAGGACGGTTGCCCTTACCGGTGACGCTCGCCTCCCCGATGTCGAGATCGAGATCGTCTCGTTGCAGGTTCGAGATCTCCGCCGGCCGTGCCCCGGTGCCGATGAACATGCGAATGATGGCGGTGTCGCGACGGTCCTCGAAGTCCCTACCCGAGCAGGCATCGAGCAACTTGATCACGTCCTGCTTGGGGATCACCGGGACCTGCTTCTCGTCGATCCGGGGGGGCCGCATGCGCACCATCGGAGACACCGGGATCTCGCCGTCGTCGAGGAGCCAGCGGAAGAACTGCTGGAGCTAGCGGTAGCGGGTCGCCGCAGTCGATGCAGAGATGGTGTCGAGCAGCTCCTCGATGAAGGACTCGACGTGCTCCCGAGTGATGGAGCCGACGGTGGTTGGCATCCCCCGCTCAACGAGGAAACGCTCGAACTGGCGGGCCGCCTCCATGTAGTTGCTGATCGTCTTGGGCGACAGGTTCGCGGCCCGCAGGTGGCGTTGCCAAGAGATCGCAAGTGTCCCGATCTCTGTGACGGCCGGTAGGGTGGTGGTGCTCTGCATAGCGGTCCCCCTCGGGTCCGGTACTTGGGTCCTTTTGCCAGTTCCCATGTACCATAGTGTTCCGCTGTGGCACCGCTGTGCAGGGCACCTCTCGACCGGCTCCGAGATAGAAGTGCAGGTCAGAGGCGGTTTCAGAGGCCGGGGTAGCTCAGTCGGCAGAGCGGCTCACTCGTAATGAGCAGGTCAGGGGTTCGATTCCCCTCCCCGGCTCCCACCTCCCGGGTGGACTAGTATTTTGTCCCGGGGCGGAAGACGCCGAAAGTACCGACCGGCGACCGAACTTCTTGTGCCTCCA
>JACDCD010000066.1 GCA_013694625.1 Actinomycetota bacterium
CCGTACCGATAGAGATCGAAGAGGCCGCGTGGGTCGACGGCGCCAACCGACTGCAGGCCGCCTTCCGGGTGGTGCTACCACTGGCCGGCCCCGGTGTTGGAGCCGGCGCGCTCATCGCATTCATCGGTGCATGGAACGAGTTTCTCATTCCACTCGTCCTGATCTCCGATCAAGACAAAATTCCGATCTCGATCGGGCTGTTTCGCGCCTGGGTATCCTACACGCAGGTCGACTGGGGCTTCCTTGCCGCCCTCGCCATTATCTACGTCATCCCCGCCGTGGTGTTCTACGCTCTCGCTCGGCGCGCACTACAGGCTTCACTCGCGGGGGGCCTTGCTGGGACCTAACTGACCCGGATCGGGCGGCGACATCCGGTCAACCGGCATTCCCCGTTGCCGATTCGCTCACCGATCGCTTGGGTGAAGCCGCAGTCTCTTGATTCTGCGGAAGTCCCGAACGTTGCGCGTGAACAACGGTCGCTTCACGCAAATGGCCGTCGCAGCTATCAACGCATCCGGCAACCGCACCCCGAACTCAAGCCGGATACGTCCGGCCTCTTCCGCCACGAGCCGGTCCACGGAGACCTCGTCGAACTGATCCAGCAGTCGATCGATGATCGACTCATCGGCTTGCTTCCCGCCGTACAGCTCTGCTCTGGTCACCGTCGAATAGGAAGACCCGCTGAACTCTGAAGAGAGAGCATCTCTGCCACCCAAGTGGTCGATCAACACGTCTGTGTCGAGAACAACCCTAGCCATATCCTCGATCCCACTCGTCGCGCGAGGGTACTTCGATGTCGGGAATGGCGCCATCAGTCTCTGCAAGGGCCGACTCGATTTCGTCCGGCGTTGTCTCCCGGCGCAGGAAGCGATCGATAGCCTCACGGATGAGCGCCGACTTGGTCACCGCAGCCGCGCGGGCGCGCCGCTCGAGCTTGCGGTCCTGCTCCTCGTCGAGGTATATCTGAGTTCGCTTCATGATGTATGACAGTATACACCGTCAGCGGGGGGCGGGCTGATGGCCCGGCGGTGGCGGGCACAGTTGGATGGTGACGGAAGATTGCAGCCCCTTCATGCCTGGCAATCCTTGCATCCCGGGCTCCCACAGGGCGTAATAGAGGGATGAGTCCCACAGATGGTGTCATCCGAGAGGCGCTAGACCTCTACAAGAAGCACTTTGCTCACCTCTTTATCGTGGCCTTCGTCATCTTTGCGGCGATAGCCGTTCTCCAGGCAGCGGCTGCATCGATCGACAGCATCCTCGCACTCCTCATTGTGTCTGCGCTGTCGGTGATCGGGTACTTCCTGGTGCAGGCGGCCCTAGTGGAGGCCGTCAGCGATATCCGCGATGGGCGCGCCGATCTCTCGGTCGGCGAGACGCTCAGCCGGGCGGGGCAAGGATCGGGTCCGTGGCGCTTGCATCTATCGTGGCCGGGAGCGCCATCGGCCTCGGACTGCTCCTGCTCATCATTCCGGGCCTAGTGCTCCTAACGTGGTGGGCGGTGATAGTGCCCGTCATCGTGCTCGAGCGAGTAGCGGCATTCGATTCTTTCTCCCGGAGCCGGGAGCTCGTGCGCGGGTGGGACTTCAAAGTTTTCGGAGTGATAGTGCTCGAGGCCTTGCTGCTCATAGCGGTGACGCTCATCTTGGGACTGGTCATGGCGCCGCTCCCCGACGGCCTGCAGGCCTTCGTTTCGAACATCCTCAGCGGCTCGGTGACGGGTCCCTTCTCCGCCCTCATCTCAACGCTTCTGTATTTCCGCCTGAAAGAGGCGAGAGTGTCGTGAGCGCCACGGTGCAATGTCCTCAGGGCGAGCTCGTCCTGCAATATCTCGCGACCCGCCCGCATATCGCGTCACCTGCGGCGTTGTGACTACGCGCTGCCGTTAGCCGATCGGGCCAGCTTCGCCACCTCGACGCTCGCTTTGAGCGCCTCCATGAGATCGATGACCTGACTCGCTACTTCCTCTTCGGGCTCCGGCATGACATGTGCCTCATCGACCTTGTTACGCAGGAGCTCGAGTAGGCGTTCGCGGTACTCGTCACGGTGCCGCGCCGGGTCCCACTCGCCCGTCAGCGCTTCGATGAGCTGCTTGGCAACGCCCAGCTCGCGCTCAGGCGCCTCCTCGAAGGGCGACATCCAGATCTCCTTGGGGTCTCGGACTTCGTCCGCATAGAAAAGCGTTTCGAGCATCAGGAGGTGCTCGCCCGGCCGGACGGCTGCGAGGTACTCCTTCGTCCGCATCACGAATCGGCCGACGGCCACCTCCGCCGCAGCCTCCATGGCCTTGTACAAGAGCCAGTAGGGACGATCGGCTCCAGCGCTGTAACCGGGAGCCACGTAGTAGCTCTTGTCGAAGTGGACGGGGTCGATCTCGTTGAGGCGGACGAACTGCTCCACTTCGAGCAATCGCGATTGTTCGGGGGCGAGCGACACCAGTTCCTCGGGCGTGACGGTAACCACACGGCCTGGCTCTATCTCGAATCCCTTGACGATTTCGCCCCATGGAACGTCGGCCTCCTCGGGGGCTTCGCTCGTCACTCCTTCCGGGGCCGGGGAGGACCCGCGTGGTACCTCCATCGGGGGCATCGCCCTCGGCGGCACGCTGTCGGGTGGGCCCGGAGAAGGCCCCGGTCCCGCAGTGGCAGGTGGCGGCGGCGCCTGCTCGACTTGTTTCGACTCTTGGGATGGTGCGATGTGTTCGGGCACGGGGTCGGAAGCCACGCGCCGGTAACGGATTCTCCGACCGGTCTTAGCGTCGTACTGATGGAACCGCACATTCTTGGGAGAGGTTGCGCTGTAGAGCTTGACCGGGATGTTCACCAGGCCAAAGCTCAGCTGACCGGTCCAAACCGCCTGCGGCATAGTGAGTTTCCGGAGTTAGGGGCTGGAGAAGAACGGTTTGCGGAGGTCGATGAACTTCATGTCCCCCATGAGGTCGCTCCACTCCTCCTCGGAACCCATTTCGGGAGGAACCTCCTTCTTCTCGCCAATGCGAGCCTCTTCCTCTGAAGTGAAGTAGATGAAGTCACTGAACTCGTCGTCCTGCCAGGCACGAACGCTGCCGACAAAGTCCGGCCGGTTCTCCTGCATCCAAGCTTCCGCCTCGACCTCCAACTCACGGAGCCGCTGCTTATCCTTCACCCGTCCCTGAATGACCTGCACGAAACCGGAGTCGTCGGATCCACCGCCTAACGAAACATCGACCTCGGGGCTGTCGTAGAAGCGCACCTCTCCCTCGAAAAGCTTCTCGGTCTCGGCCCACCACTCACCTTGTTCGGGCCTGTCGCTGTTCGTCCTGGCCGCTTCTTCGGTCTCGAAGCGTGCGATGGTGATGAACTCTCCATCATCCGAAACCCCCGACGTAGCCCCGAGGAAGCCTGCTGCGCCCGGCTTCAAGCTGCGGTCCCACTCCTCCAAGCGATTCCACAACGCAACTGCGTCGCCCGTTCGGCCCTGGATGACCTGTGCGAACATGACTTCCCTCCCGCTCTAGTGCGCCCGGCGCGCCGTTTCCGCGTACCTCAAGACTACCGGGAACCACGGCCTCCCGTCGATCCCGCCGGGCAGGCCGGCCCGCATCCGGGTCGGCTTGGGGCCGGGCACCCAGGCGATAGGCTCGGGGCCGCCGGGTCAGAGATGACGGTCTCAAAAGGGAGTGGGGACTTGGGAAAGAGCGGATTGACGAGGTCAACACGCAACAAGATGTTCGCCGGGGTCTGCGGCGGTCTGGCCGAGTACTACGGGATCAGTTCCACACGCATACGGTGGGCGTTCTTCCTCTTCGGCCTGTTCGGCGCCGGCGAAGTCGTCTATGTCATCTTGTGGATTCTTCTGCCAAAAGCTAAGTAGCGCCTTCCTTTCTAGGTCAATGCCGCTGGAAAGACCGGCCGGGCGGGCCTTGGAGCTCCGCCCGGCCGGCTACCTCACATCTCGACCCGCAGCACCTCAC
Organism: Actinomycetota bacterium; assembly: GCA_013694625.1. GTDB lineage: Bacteria > Actinomycetota > CADDZG01 > CADDZG01 > WHSQ01 > JACDDL01. The sequence goes on from JACDCD010000066.1 coordinate 3,953, forward strand.
CTGTATCTTTGCAAACGCCGCAGTTCGTCACATACATCTCATGCGCGGAGCGGACGACCAGGCCGCCTGGGAAGAACAGCCCTTCGTCAAGCAGCATCTTCTTCGAACCATCCCTATTGACGCGCTGCAGCGCGCCGTATGCCTCTTCACTCAGCAGACCATTGTGAGCGATCTCGAGCACGTAGAGCCTGCCCCGTGGATCGAATGCGATGTCGATGATGTTGGTGAATCCTCGCGCGTAAATCTGCGGCTTGTGGCCCGGCACAACCCGGTATACGCGCGCCCCGCCAACGGGGAACGGAAATCCTGTGAGCTGTCCGACGTAATAGGCGCCGTCGGGACCCCTGACGACGGTGGTCGGCACCGCATCCATCGGCACCTGCTCTCCGTTGAACGGCACGAGACGGTCGCGGAAGACGGCGAGCGAAGTGACTTTGCGGTTCTGAACTCTCAGAAGAGAGTTACCGC
>JACDCD010000110.1 GCA_013694625.1 Actinomycetota bacterium
TCTCATCCGTTTCGACTCGTCCCTCCGGTCAGCCATCAAGCACGGTTTCCGAATCATTCGATGGCATCCCCTGAACCGCGAGGCCGCCGCACTCACGTGGGCCGCCGAATAAGGAGACACGTCCTAGCAAGACTCAGGGGGCGCCAGCACCGTCGGAACGAATCGCCTCAGCCTGCTTCTATGTGGCCGCGGTGGTCGCCCTGACCGGCGCCTTGGGGGTTCTGTTGGGATCGGTCCCCGATATCCAGGATCGGCTCGGTGTGGACACGGACGCCTACTGGAACGACCGACTCCAAGCCAGTCTGATCCTGGCTGCCTTCGGACTGTTCTTCGGAGTGATCGTGAACCTGGTGGGCGCGTACCTGGCAAGCTCACGAGATGCGGGCAAGCGGGCTCGGCCAAACATCCGCTTCTGCTGCACCGCGCGCGAGACGCGCGACCAGGCCGCATCGCGCGCGGGACGCGCGACCATGCCGAGATCAGCGCGCCATGGGCCGATGCCGCCTAGGAAGTCCACGTCTGACTTGGTACGGGGGCTAGCAACCAAGGAGGTCAAGGTCTCCCAGCGTGCGGAGTGCGACACACTAGCGGTGAGGATCTGTTCGGTGCGGTCACCTTCGCTCGTCATCGTGTCGTCGCCCCATTCTGTGGCCACGATGAACAAGGTGCGCCCGCCCGTCGTCCCCCCGAGCAGCTCGGACCTGCGCAAACACCGGAGCGGGTGAGGGGAATCGAACCCCCATCACCAGCTTGGAAGGCTGGAGCTCTACCATTGAGCTACACCCGCTTGGAGACCACCCTATCGGGTCTCACGGACGGACGACCTTCGACGATCGTTTCGCGGGTGTCGACTCCGGGCCCCCGGGGGGCCGATCCGGCGCTTCTGGGCGCGGGGCGGCGCTGAAGTAATTGGCCTTCCTGAATGCGGGTCGCGACCAGTAGAAAAGGGTGCCGATCTTTGTGGAGGCGCCGCAGACCCAGCACTCTCGTTCCTCGGTCTCGACTTCGCACGCAGGGCAACACCGCATAGCTGGTTATCGGCCGGTTGTCAAGAGGCTTTAGCCGGCACCCAGCCCCTAACTGAGGGTAACCATGCGAGCGCATTTCGTTGTTTTCCCCTTGCAACCAGATCCAATAAGGGGGAAGGTATTGGCCCAAGGGGATTTGCCTCTCGCGTCGGCCCAACGGAGCGATGCGTGGGGAAGGGGTCCCGAGGCTCGTCCGGATGGGGGTTCATGGAGCAGACTCCTGCACGCGCGCTTCACCACCACGCCGAGGCCGACGCCGGCGATGTTGCTCGCCCTCCCCAGAATGAAGGAGAAGGCCAACAGTTGATTGGCTGGAGGCTGTTCGTATGTTTTGCGATCGGCGCTGCTCTGTGGTTGGGCATCGTACAGCTTGTGGCAGCGGGTGTCCCGGGATCGGGGGTCTTCGGCCGGATCCTCTCCGTGGCCCGGCTTGCCATCCTCTTTGTGGGGGTGGTTTCCCTGTGTCTGGCGGCAATGGCCGGGTTGAACGGGATCTTGAGAAAGACCGAGCCGGCTTCCTCACGCCCGCTGATTCCGCGGTCATAGGTACGAAGAGATTGAGTTGGCCGGACATTCTCTATCCAAGGGTCGGGGCGGGCGGATTCGAACCGCCGGCCTCCTGCTCCCAAAGCAGGCGCGCTAACCAAGCTGCGCTACGCCCCGGTGGGACCCGATCATCCCACGTCAGCGCCCTAGTGTGGCGGCCTCCAACGCCTCGGTCAGTAATCTGAGCCCCTCGTCGGCTTCCTCGAGCGTGACGCTCATCGGAGGAGCCAGGCGCAACACGTTGTTGTAGAGACCGCCCTTGCCCACGAGCAGGCCGCGGGCCTTCGTTTCCTCCATGACGGCTGCTGCGGCGGCCAGGTCGGGCACTTTGCCCCCCGGCTCGACCAATTCGATCCCGATCATCAGGCCCTTGCCCCGGACCTCCCCGATGTTGGGGATGCGTTCGCACAGCTCCCGGAGGTGCGCCAGGAGGTGCTCTCCGACTTTGCGAGCGTTGGTCTGTAGGTCGTGCGATAGCAGGTGCTCCAGGTTGGCAAGCCCGCCGGCGCAGGCCAGGGGGTTGCCTCCGAAGGTGGAGATCGAGTTCGCCTGGATGCAGTCCATCATCTCGGGGCGAGCCACCACCCCCGCCAGGGCAAGCCCGTTGCCCAGCCCCTTGGCGAAGGTGACCATGTCCGGAACCACGTCATGTGCCTCGATGCCCCAGAAATGCTCTCCGGTTCGACCCCACCCCGTTTGGACCTCGTCGGAAACGAAGGGGATGCCGTACTCGTCCAGGACGTCGACCATCGCGCGGAAGAAGCCGTCCGGAGGGATCGCAAAGCCGCCCACTCCCTGGACCGGCTCGGCGATCATGCAGGCGACGTCTCCGGCGGTGGTGGTCTCGATGATGTTGCGGAGGTCATCGGCGCAGGCCGCAATGAAGTCGGCATCGGGGAGATGGCCGAACGGGCTCCGGTATCGGTAGCCGTTGTGGACATAGCTGACGTGGACCGGAGAAAGGCTCGATGCGGACCAGCCCCGCTGCCCGGTAATGCCTACGGCGGCGAACGAGCGCCCATGGAAGCTGTTACGCAGCGCGATAACCTGGTTGGAGCGCCGGTAGGTCGTCGCAAGCAGCAAAGCCGCCTCGGTGGCCTCGGTCCCCGAGTTGACGAAGAACACCTTGGCGTCCTCCATCGGGGCTAAGCGGGCGATCTCTTCGGCCAGCTCCACAGCGGGTTCGATGAGGTAGAGGGTCGAGCTGTGGAGCATCTTGTCCGCTTGTCTCCGGATGGCTTCGACGACCTCGGGGACGGCGTGGCCCGACATCGTCGTGAGGATGCCGCCGAAGAAGTCCAGATACCTGCGGCCCTCCGTGTCCCACACGTAGCGCCCTTCGCCACGATCGAGGGCGATGGGCTCGTTGTAGTAGAGCGTCAGCCAGGACGGCATGACTGCCTGGTGTCGCTCGAGCAAGGGCCGCAGTTCGTCCATCGTCCACCCCTTTATCTGATTCGGAATGTGATCTGGGCAGGCTAGCGCAGCCAACCTCGCCTGTGGCTCGCCCCCTTTGACGGTGCCCGTTCAGGCCGGCCGGGTACCATGGAACATGTTGCCCAAGCTTGCTCCTGAAAACTATTGCTATCCATCGTTGCCTGAGACAGAATGCGGGCAGCAAACGATTGATGACAGCGGGGAGCCGGGTCGGGAGCCAGGGATCGTCATCCCCACTTCGTCCGCCTAGTGCGGTTCCTGACTCCCGACCCGGGCCCTCGCTGGCCGGCACTCGTGATTCTCTGCCGGGTTTCCTGAGCGAAGTGGCCTGAAACGTCCGCCGCTCGCGCCGCGCATCGGACTACGCGGCCGTAGGATGACGGCCTATGCAGACCACCGAGGTCCACACGAGCTCCGAACGCATAGGCAAGGATCGCGTCAAGCTCCGGGTCGAGGTGCCCGAAGCCTCCCTGGCCCCCGCCCTCGCCGCCGCCTACAGGAAATGGGCCCACGAGATCCGCGTCCCAGGTTTCCGCAAGGGCAAGATTCCTCGTCAGATCATCGACGCACGCGTCGGGGCGGACACCGTGCGGGAGGAGGCGCTGCGCGAGGCTCTGCCCGATTTCTACAGCGAGGCGATGGATGCCGAGGAGCTACAAGCGATCGCGCCTCCCGACATCGAGGTCATCGAGCTCACTCAGGGAGCCCCGGTGGTATTCGAGGCAACCGTCGATGTGAGGCCCGAGATCAACCTTCCGGATATCGGCTCGCTGACGGTGGAAGCTCCCCCCTCCGAGGTCAACGACGCCGACGTCTCCGAACAGCTCGACCGGCTCCGGGATCGCTTTGCCGAGCTCGAGGCCGTCTCCCGGGAGGCGCGTCGTGGGGACTTTGTCCTGATCGATCTGAACGGCATGAGGGATGGTGAGCCGGTCGAAGGAGCCGGTGCGCCCGACCTTCTCTACGAGCTCGGATCCCGCACCGGGCCCCCAAAGCTCGACGACGAGTTGGAGGGCAATCGTCCGGGGGCCATTCTGCGGTTCACGGACTCGATCCGGGTGGGCGCTGAGGAAGCGGAGTCGGGCGCCCTTCCCGATGGAGATATCTCCTTCACGGTGCTGCTCAAGGAGGTAAAGACCAAGAGGCTGCCTCCGCTGAACGACGAGTTCGCCAAGACCGTGGGCGAATTCGACTCCCTGGACGAGCTTCGTGAGGATCTTCGTGAGCGACTTGGCGACGTGAAGCTCCGCATGGTTTCGGAGGAGATCGGGCGCCTGGTGCTGGACGCGTTGGTTCGGGCCTCCGACCTTGAGCCTCCGGAAAAGCTCGTGGACACCGAGTTCGAGCACCGTCTCCATCACTTCGAAGAGGACCTCGAGCGGGCCGGCATCGGCCTGGAAAGCTACGCTCGTGAGGTCGGATCGACCGTGCTCGAGGTGAGGTCGGAGCTGCGCGCCGAGGCGGCCCACTCAGTGGTGGCCGAGCTTCTCTTGGAGGACGTGGCCCGCAGAGAGGACATCGAGGTCGCTCAGGACGATCTCGGCCGCGAGGTCGGTTTCGAGGCGGCCAGAACCGGACGAGCGGCCTCAGAGGTCGCCGAGGAGATGCTTACTCCCGCAAACCTTCGTTCAGTGGCGGCAGCCATCCTGCGACGCAAAGCCGTCGCGTTCGTGGTCGAGCATGCGAACGTGATCGGCCGACCTCACGATGGGTCTACTGTGGAGGCAGCAAAGGAACAGACACCTGCGAGCGAAGCGGCCGAAGAAGCCGATGCCGCTGTGGAGGCATAGCCGAGAATGAGCAACGAGGATCTTTACCGCAACTACCTGGTCCCAATGGTGGTCGAGCAAACGAGCCGTGGCGAGCGCGCCTTCGATATCTACTCGCGGCTGCTCAAGGAGAGGATCGTTTTCCTCGGAACGCCTGTCGACGATCAAGTTGCCAATTTGATCGTGGCGCAACTGTTACACCTCGAGTCGGAAGACCCAGACAAGGACATCCACCTGTACATAAACTCGCCCGGCGGCATGGTGTACGCAGGCATGGCCATCTACGACACCATGCAGTACATCAAGCCAGATGTTTCGACGATGTGCGTCGGCATGGCGATGTCGATGGGGGCCGTCCTGCTGTGCGGCGGAGCCGCAGGCAAGCGCTACAGCCTGCCGAACGCAAAGGTGATGATTCATCAGGGATCTGCGGGTTTTCAAGGAACTCCGACCGACATCGAGATCCATGCTCGAGAGGTGTTGTCGCTCACCAAGCGAATGGCGGAGATAATCGCCCATCACACGGGCCAGAGCTTCGACCAGGTAAAGCAGGACATCGACCGGGATCGCTTCATGGAACCCGGCGAAGCGAAGAGTTACGGTATCATTGATGATGTCATCTCAAGCCGCACGGCCGTCGAAACCATGCCCGGCGCTCTTCCTGAGGGGGAGCCCGCGAGGATTGCAGGAGCCGAAGCTGATGGAGAAGCTTCGCAAACCGAGTCCGAAGCCTAAGGGGGATTGACCAGTGCCTAAGTTCGGGGACGGCGGTGACCTTCTCAAATGTTCTTTCTGTGGAAAGTCACAGAAACAGGTTAAGAAACTGATCGCAGGGCCCGGCGTGTACATCTGCGATGAGTGTATCGACCTCTGCAATGAGATCATCGAAGAGGAGCTCGCCGAAACGCCCGACCTCAAGCTCGAGGATTTGCCCAAACCAAGAGAGATATACGAGTTCCTCAACGATTACATCGTCGGACAGGACCCCGCCAAGAAAGTTCTATCCGTAGCCGTTTACAACCACTACAAGCGCATCCAGGTGGGCTCGCGTCAAGACGGTGATGTCGAGCTGGCCAAATCCAACATCGTCCTGTTGGGGCCCACGGGATGCGGCAAGACCCTCTTAGCGCAAACGCTCGCCCGCATGTTGAACGTCCCGTTCGCGATCGCAGATGCAACTGCACTCACCGAAGCCGGCTATGTCGGCGAAGACGTTGAGAACATCTTGCTGAAGCTCATCCAGGCTGCCGATTACGACGTGAAGCGCGCCGAGACGGGCATCATCTACATCGACGAGGTGGACAAGATCGCTCGCAAGAGCGAGAACCCCTCGATTACGCGCGATGTCTCCGGTGAAGGAGTGCAGCAGGCTCTACTCAAGATCCTCGAGGGAACCACCGCGAGCGTGCCCCCACAAGGTGGCCGCAAGCACCCCCACCAGGAGTTCATTCAGATCGACACCACCAATGTCCTGTTCATATGCGGCGGGGCTTTTGCAGGTCTGGAAAAGATCATCGAAAGTCGAGTGGGCAGCAAAGGCATCGGATTCGGGGCCGATGTGCGCAAAATGGAGCAGAAGGATCTGGGAAGCATTCTCGGTCACATCCTGCCCGAGGACCTCCTCAAGTACGGGCTCATACCTGAGTTCATCGGCCGCCTGCCGGTGATAACCCATGTCCACAACCTCGACAAGACAGCGCTCGTTCAAATCCTGACCGAGCCGAAGAACGCCCTGATCCGTCAGTACAAGCGGTTCTTCGAGTTCGACGGGGTCGAACTCGATTTCGCACCGGACGCGCTCGAGGCTGTGGCCGAACAGTCCATGTTGCGGGGGACCGGTGCGCGGGGTCTGAGGGCGATCCTGGAAGAAGTCCTGCTCAACGTCATGTATGACCTTCCGAGCCGGAGCGACGTCGGTAAGTGCGTCATCACCCGGGAGGTCGTGCTCGAACGGGTGAACCCCACTTTGGTGCCGCGTTCGAAGGAGCGAGTAGAGCGCCCGGCACGTGGCGAACGCTCGGCGTAAAGCCTCGTTCTACACTCCTTTCTGCAGACCCTCAATACCGCCCAATCAGTAGAAGGTTTTCTTCCGTTGACGCACGACCTCCCCACGGCCTATCGGCCGGCCGACATCGAAAGCCGTTGGTACGAGACCTGGGAGCGCCAGGGTCGATTCAAGGCGAGCACCTCCTCGGCCAAACGCGCGTACTCGATCGTCATCCCGCCCCCCAACGTCACCGGTGCTCTTCACATGGGCCATGCGTTCGGCCACACTCTCCAGGACGCATGCATCAGGCGCGCCCGCATGATGGGGTTCGAGACCCTCTGGCTCCCGGGGACAGATCATGCTGGGATCGGGACCCAAAACGTCGTCGAACGTGAGCTCGCTGCCGAGGGTACCAACAGGCACGAGCTCGGCCGGGACGCGTTCGTTGCGCGGGTGTGGGCCTGGAAGCAACACTACGGCGGGCGCATCCTGGATCAGATGCGCCGGCTTGGGGATTCTTGCGACTGGGATCGCGAGCGCTTCACCCTGGATGAAGGATTGTCACGGACGGTGCGGACCGTCTTTGTGCGCTGGTTCGACGAAGGAATCATCTATCGCGGCAATCGAATTATCAACTGGTGCCCGCGTTGCACGACCGCTCTGTCCGATATCGAGGTGGACCACAAAGAGGTGGCCGGCGAACTTGTCACCTTCAGATACCCGTTGGCAGATGGTCCGGGTCACATAGCGGTTGCCACCACGCGTATCGAGACGATGCTCGGGGACACAGGCGTGACCGTTCATCCCGACGACGAGCGTTACAAAGGGGTCGTCGGACGACACGTCAAACATCCCTTCTTCCCCAACCGCCGGATGCCCGTCGTCGCCGACGACGAAGTGGACCCTGGGTTCGGAACCGGAGCCGTCAAAGCAACTCCGGCCCATGATCCGCTGGACTTCGCCATCGCCGAGCGCCATGGGCTCGACGTCATAAACGTCCTTGATGAACACGCCCATCTCAATGGAAACGCCGGCCGGTGGGAGGGCCTGGATCGCTTTGCCGCGCGCCGCGCCGTGCTCGAGGCCCTGACCGATCTCGGGTATGTGGACAAGGTCGAACGCCCGTATATTCATTCGGTCGGGCACTGCTCCCGGTGTGGGACCGAAACCGAACCGTGGCTATCCGAGCAGTGGTTCGTCAATATGGAACCGCTTGCGGGGCCGGCAATCGAGGTCGTAAGGGAAGGTCGTATAAAGCTAGCCCCCGAACGCTTTGTCAAGGCGTACCTCAACTGGATGGAGAACATCCGGGACTGGTGCATCTCTCGCCAGTTGTGGTGGGGTCACCGCATCCCCGTTTGGTACTGCCGGGACTGCGGCAAAGCCTTTGCTTCAATCGACGAACCTCAGGAGTGCAACACATGCTCGTCACAGAACATCTACCAGGACCCGGATGTCCTGGATACCTGGTTCTCATCGCAGTTGTGGCCCTTTTCGACTCTGGGCTGGCCCGAGGCCGGCCCCGATCTCGACTTCTTCTATCCCACGACATTGCTGGTCACGGGTTACGATATTCTCTACCTCTGGGTCGCGCGCATGATCTTCGCCGGCCTTTACTTCACGGGCGATGTGCCTTTCAAGGAAGTATTGCTGCACGGGATCGTGCGTGACTTCGAAGGCAAGAAGATGTCGAAGTCCGTGGGCAACGTCGTCGACCCCCTCGACATGGTCGAACGCTACGGCGCCGATGCTCTCAGATTCTCGCTGGCCTTTGCGGCCGTCCCGGGCAATGACACCAACTTGACCGAAGAGCGAGTTGAGGGTGCACGCAATTTCGCCAACAAGCTATGGAACGCATCGCGGTTCGTGTTTCTGTCGGTTGGGGATAGCCGGCCGGTTCTCGAGGATACCCAGAGTCTCGACCCAGCCGACCGCTGGATCCTGTCGCGGCTCGACGAGGTCATCGGCGCCCTCGACGAGCATTTGGACCGTTATGAGTTCGCCGAGGCGATGCGGGAGCTCCACCGCTTCGTGTGGAGCGAGTACTGCGATTGGTACATCGAGCTCGCCAAGCTGAAGCTGTCTGACGATCGCGCCACGTCTTCGTCGGCGGTTTTGATTCACGTGCTGGACCGCATTCTCAGGCTTCTGCATCCGGTCATGCCTTTCATCACCGAAGAGCTGTGGTCTCGTCTGTGGCCGGAGGCAGGATCGATCATGACCGCAGCCTGGCCTGTTACGGCCGGTCTGAGGGACGCTCACGCGGAGGGCCAGATCGCACGCTTCACCGAGCTGGTCAGCTCCCTTCGCCGTTTCAGGGCCGAACACGGTATCCCTTCGACGAAAAAGATCCGGGTGGAGGTTGCCGCAGGGGACTTTGCGTCTGAGATCGGCGAGATGCGTGATGCACTCCTGGTTCTCGCGAAGCTGGCCTCGGTTGACCTCGTCGATAGGTTGCCGAGCGGTGCGGGGCGGGCCGGAACCATCACGGGCTCGGGTATCGAGGCGCTGGTGGATCTCGAGGATGTCATCGACCTGGATGCGGAGAAGCGCAGGATCGCCAAACGGCTACAGGACCTGCTCGAAGTTATCGGGCGCGCCGAACGCAAGCTTGCCAATGCGGAGTTCGTCGGCAAAGCACCCGAAACCGTCGTGGGCAAGGAGCGGGCCAAGCTCAGAGATGCAATGGAGAACAAAACGAAGCTCGAGGCGCAGCTGGCTGCACTGGACGGCAAGGCAGCGCCTCGGTGAGTCTCCTGGGGCGGACACCATGAGCTGGGAACGGGCAAACAGTCACTTCGAGGCGCTGGGTGTCGACGTGATGAAATCAAAGACGCCGTCGCTCTATCGCATCGAGGCCCTGCTCAACGCCCTCGACAACCCCCAGCGGCAGGTCCCGGCCGTGCACATAAGTGGGACCAACGGTAAGACCTCGACAGCGCGCATCACCGCTTCTATTCTGAGCGCGACCGGCCTGTCGGTCGGCAGCTACACCTCCCCCCATCTCGAGCGCATCTGCGAACGCATTGCTCTCAACGGTGAGCCCATCTCGGAGGAGATCTTTGGTGAGACATTCGAGCACCTCTCGCCGTTCATCGAGCTCGTGGAATCCAGGTTGGACGAAAAGCTCACCTATTTCGAGCTGCTCACCGCCATGTTCTTCCTCTGGGCCGCGGAAACGCCCGTCGATGCGGCCGTTGTCGAGGTCGGACTCGGCGGGCGGTGGGATGCAACCAATGTGGTGAATGCTCCCGTCTCGGTCGTAACGAATGTGGGACTCGACCACACCGGCCTTCTGGGAGCCGACCCAGTCGTCATCGCCAAGGAAAAGGCTGGGATCATCAAGCCGGGCGGCGCTGCGGTCACGGGTGAACGCATGCCGGATGTGCTCTCGGTCCTGGACGAGACCGCCCTGGGCGCCGCAGTGCCGCTCCTGGCTCTGGCCCGGGACTTCCACCTGGTTGACAACAACATCGCACTCGGCGGGCGTTATCTCTCGATCCAGACGGCGGGAGGGGCGGTCGGCCCAGACGGGACGCGAGAAAAGGGCGGGGATTATTCCGACCTCTATCTGCCCCTCCACGGCCGCCATCAGGGCGCCAACGCGACGGTTGCGCTGCAGGCGGCAACTCTCTTCCTGCCCGCCCAGAATCTGTCGCCGGACGTCGTGGCGGAAGGGTTTGCGGCGACACCGGGGGCGGGACGGATGGAGGTGATCAAAAAGGCTGAAGCGGAAGCCTCCATCGTCATGGATGTTGCGCACAATCCGGCGGGAATGTCTGTCCTGATCTCGAGCCTGGCCGAGACCTTTCCCTTCGAGCGGGTGTGTTTTGTCCTCGGTGTGCTCGCAGACAAGGACTTGGACGGCATGGTCCTGGAGATGGCCCGGCTGAAGGGCTCGATCGTTGCAACCCAGGCCCACTCGGCACGCTCGATCCCGCCCCAGGAGATCAAGGCCGCAGCGGAATCGTCGGGGCTGGACTGCATGGTCATCCCTGATCTGGCATCAGCCCTTGCCTATGCACGCGGCGCCACGCCCATGGACGATCTGATATGCGTCACAGGATCGCATTACGTTGTGGGGGAAGCCCGCGGCTTGTTAATCCGCGGCCAGCACTAGGTGACGGCTTGTGCCTGCGCCGGAAGGAGAACAATCGATGTCTGAAATTCAACGCACTCTCGTCATGGTCAAGCCGGATGGCGTCAGACGACGGCTCGTGGGAGAGGTCATAAGCCGGATTGAGGCCAAGGGCTACGATATATGTGAGCTCAAGCTATTCACGATCGACGATGATCTTGCTCGCCGTCACTACGCCGAGCACACTGAGAAGCCCTTTTTTGGCGAGCTCGTCGCGTTCATAACCTCCGGCCCGGTGGCGGCCATGGTCGTCGAGGGCCCGGAAGTCATCGCTGCCGTGAGAAGAATAATGGGCCCGACGAACCCGCTCGAGGCCCCTCCCGGGTCGATCCGGGGCGATTTCGCCAGCGCCATGACCGAAAACCTCGTACATGGCTCAGATTCCCCTAAAGCTGCGGCCAGAGAGGTCGACCTTTTCTTTGGAGAGTCTCTATAGTTAACTAGAGTCGTCAGGAGCAAACAGACATGGGTAGCCTCAATTTCGTAGGTCGCGACATGGCGGTCGATCTCGGCACCGCCAATACCCTTGTCTACGTACGGGGCAGGGGCATCGTACTGAACCAGCCGTCGGTGGTGGCGATCAACACCAAGACAGGCGGAATTCTGGCGGTCGGAGCCGAGGCGAAACGCATGATCGGCCGTACCCCGGCGCACATCGTCGCCATCCGGCCCTTGAAGGACGGCGTCATTGCCGACTTCGACGTCACCGAGAAAATGCTTCGGTATTTCATACAGAAGGTCCACAGGCGGACCTTTTTTGCCAAGCCGCGCGTGGTCGTTTGCGTTCCCTCGGGCATCACGGGGGTCGAGCAGCGGGCGGTCGAGGAAGCCACCATCTCCGCCGGCGCCCGCAGCGCCTTCATCATCGAAGAGCCGATGGCCGCTGCTATTGGCGCCGGACTGCCCGTTCACGAGCCGACCGGCAACATGGTGGTCGACATCGGCGGCGGCACGACGGAGGTCGCCGTGGTTTCGCTCGGTGGCATTGTCACGAGCCAGTCGATCCGCATCGGCGGAGACGAGCTCGACGAGGCCGTGATCAACTACGTCAAGAAGGAGTATTCGCTGATGCTCGGGGAGCGCACGGCGGAAGAGATCAAGATGGCGATCGCCTCAGCCTTCCCGGACCCGGAAGACCAGCAGGCAGAGATTCGTGGCCGAGATTTGGTGACGGGACTGCCCAAGACCATCGTGGTGTCCGCCGAGGAGATCCGCCGGTCGATCGAGGAGCCCGTCAATCAGATCGTCGACGCAGTCAAGAACACCCTCGACAAAACACCTCCTGAACTGGCCGGTGACATCATGGACAAAGGCATCGTGCTTGCGGGGGGAGGGGCGCTGTTGAGGGGCCTCGACGAGCGTCTCAAGCACGAGATAGGCATGCCGATTCACCTTGCCGATGACCCGTTGTTGGTGGTGGCGCGGGGCTCCGGGAAGTGCCTCGAAGAATTCGAGGCGCTCAAGCGGGTGCTGATTTCTTCGACTCGTTCCTAGCACCGGAGGAGTGGGGGGGTTTCAATTGCGACGCTGGACAACGAAGGAGGGATCGCGTTGCAAATAGTTGATGGGGGCCCATCACCCACTCGAAGTCTGAGACGGTGATCCGGCGCAGGGGGCGGGGCCGCGTGGTGCTCCCCGCTTTCATAGCCCTCTGTTTGTTGATCATCACGCTCGACTTCAGACAGAGCCGTCTGGGCCCTCTAGAGAGAGCCCGTGACTTCGCCACGACGATGGTCAACCCGCTTCAACGCGGCTTTGCGGTGGCTGTCAGGCCGATCGACGACTTCTTCTCGTCAATTGCCGAACTGCGCGATCTGCGCACCCGCAACACCCAGCTCGAGCAGAGACTCGAACGCACCATCGCTCAGAGCGGGTGGTCGGAGACCCTTGCCCGCGAGAACCGTCGCCTGCACCAGTCCCTGAAACTGCAGAAGTCCTTCCCAACGATGAAGGTCGTGACGGCTCAGGTACTGGGCAGCACGCCGTCCAACTACCGATGGGCGGTGCAGATAGACAAAGGTCGGTCCATGGGGCTCCGTCCGGACATGGCGGTTGTGGTTCCGGACGGTCTTGTCGGCAAGGTGGTTCAGGTAACGAGCAACTCGTCAACGGTACTTCTGTTGATCGATCCGGGCGCGGCCGCCGGAGCACGCATCGTCCAAGCCGGCGCCGCAGGACTGATAGCCGGTGGGGGAGCCAGCGACAACCTGTCCCTCAACCTGATCGGCAACACTTCCAAGGTCGCAGTTGACGACGTCGTCGTCACCTCGAGCTATAACCGTGGCATCTTTCCCCCGGGCATTCCAATCGGCTCGGTGGTGGACGTCGGCGCAGACAGCCGCCTCCTCGAAAAGGAGATCGAGGTCGCGCCTGCGGTCAACTTCACCAACCTCGAGTTCGTCGACGTGCTGGTGGAAAGCGGCCCGCACGGCAGACGGGCAGGCGGACGTGCGGGCGGGGCCCGGCGCTCGAGCAGGACAGCAACATCGTGAGCGCTTCCGGCGCGCCAACACCTGCAGCTCGAAGCGAGTGGGCTCCGGCCGTGCTGCTTGCAGCAGGCGCAACGGTTGTAATCGCCCTTGCCGTGCAGTCAACCGTCCTGGCAAGCGCCACACTGCTCCGGGTCATTCCCCAGCTCGTCCTGGTGGTTATCGTCAGCTTTTCCTACCTCGAAGGCGAGCGGGTTGGAATGGTGACCGGCTTTACCGCCGGACTGCTCCAGGACCTGTTGTTGCCTCCACCGTCCATCGTCGGATTGACGGCGCTGGTCTACACGCTCATCGGGTACGGAGTGGGAACCCTGCGCGAGTACACATCCAGTGAGTCCGTATGGGCGCCTGTGATTGCGGTGGCGGTGGCGTCGGCAGCGGCCGAGCTTGGATACGCCTCGCTGGCGATCATGCTCGGCCAACAATGGGTCAGCTTCGGCTTCACGCTCCAGATAACCGGCCTGGTGGTGCTCTACGACGTACTCCTGACCCCGTTCGTGTTTCCCCTCGTGCGAAAGATCGCCGGAAGGCTCCGCCGGGAGCGGATTTACAGATGGTGAGGCGTTCGGCGCGCCGGCATCTGGCGCCGTCCAAGAAGCGCGGCAAGGACCCCGAGCCCAAGGGGCCGGCCTCCACGCCGGTGATCGAGCCCACCCTGGTGCGATTGGGGATCCTGGGGCTGCTCGTCATCATTGCTTTCGGCGCTCTGTTTTCGCGTTTGTGGTTCCTTCAGGTGCTCGCGTCCGAGGATTACCGTGTGCTTGCACGCGAGAACCGGGTTAGGAGGGTGCAGTCGGAGCCGCCTCGCGGCCGCATCCTCGATCGCAACGGCAAGGTCCTTGTCGGGAACCGTCTGTCGTTGAGCGTGACGATCGACCGGCAGTCGCTGCGGGGGCCTCGCCAGCAGCGGCGCGTCCTCGAAAGACTCGAGCGCGTGCTCGACCGGCCTCGTTCAGACCTGCGCAGCAATCTGCTGAACCCTGCAGTGTCGCCGTACAAGCCGGTGCCGGTTGCAAATGACGTGAGTCGCAAGGACGTGACCTACCTCGCCGAGAATCAGGAGGACTTCCCCGGGGTGGGCTACGAGCTTCTGCCGGTGCGGACCTACCCGGAGGGCCCACTTGCAGCGCACGTCCTCGGTTACGTGGGTCAGATCTCGGAAGAAGAGTTGAAGGCCCCTTACTTCAGGAGCGCGCGCCCTCGCTATCTGGGGGGTGACCTGATCGGGAAGGCAGGAATCGAACGCACCTACGACCGCTATCTTCGAGGCCGTCCGCAGATGGAGAAAGTCATTGTGAACTCGGGCGGTGAAGTTACCGACAGATCGGTTATCCGTCCGGAGGAACCCGGCCGCGACCTCACGCTCACCCTGGATGCCAAAATCCAGCGCCTTTCCGAAAAGGCACTTGCCAGCGGCATCCGGGCGGCGCGTGCCGCCAATTACCAGGCGATCGGTGGCGGAGTGACCGTCATGGACCCACGCACCGGCGGCGTGGTTGCGATGGCGAGCTATCCCACCTACGACCCGGGAGTTCTTGCCGACGGTATCTCCACCAAGGAATACGGGGCTCTTGGCGCGGCTACGCCAAACGACCCCACCGACGACAAGCTGCTGAACCGTGCCTTGCAGGGCCAGCGGCCGCCCGGATCGACCTTCAAGGTAGTGACGGCGGGTGCCGCCATGGCGAGTGGCGTCGCGAGCTCGTCGTCCTATCTCGGGTGCCCGCCGAGCTTCACCTACGGGGTCACCTTCAACAACTGGACCTCGGCCGACATGGGATCCATGGGTTTCGCGCGCTCGCTCGAGGTGTCCTGTGACACTTTCTATTACGCTCTCGGCGCCCGCATGGAGGACACCTTCGGGGCCAAGGAACCCTTCCAGAAGTATGCGCGGCGCGCAGGTTTCGGCCACGTGACAGGCATCGACCTCCCCAACGAGGCCGCAGGCCGTGTTCCCGATCGAGCCTGGTGCAACGCGATCAGGAAGGCGACCGATGGCGCCATCTGCCCCTACGGCTGGGTCCCGGGCTACACGATCAACATGTCGACAGGCCAGGGGGACCTGATCGTGACCCCCCTTCAGATGGCCACGACGTATGCCGCGATCGCCAACGGAGGCAAAGTGTGGAAGCCGTATCTGGGATCGCGGCTGTCGGTGCCCGGCGCCTCCGGCGAGGGCAGAGTCGTGCGCAGATTCGACACCCGGGTGACGGCGCGCCTACCCCTCGAGGCAGATGAGCTAGGCGTTATCCGCCAGGGCCTCGTCCAGGTCATTTCGGGTGCTTCGGGAACCGCGGCAGGCGCCTTCGCGGGGTTCCCGTTGGACGAGTTCCCGCTGAGCGGCAAGACCGGCACCGCGGAGTTGAGCGCGACGGACTCGAGCTTGAACGACGCGTGGTTTCTCTCCTACGGGCCAGCCCGGTCGCCGAAGTACGTGATATCGGTTTACGTCGAAAGGGCCGGACACGGTGGCGAGAGCGCAGCACCCATCGCGCGCGAGATCTGGGAGGGCATCGGGGGGTTCAACTCGACCACCGACGTCACTCTTGCGAGGGACAGCTCCGGCTGATGGCCACTCGCGATGTCTTCCGAGGGGCCGTTGACCGCATAGGCGGCGAGCCGGTATCGGCTCGCATGGCGCGCAAGGCTCCCATTCGTCATGTCGACCCGACTCTGCTCATTAGCGCGGTCGCACTGGCGGCTTTTGGCGCCGTTATGATCTTTTCGGCCACCGAGAGCAAGCAGCTGCAGGCGGGCTTGGATCCCGGATTCTTCTTGAAGAGGCAGATCGTCTACGCCGTGGTGGCTTCGGTCGTTCTGGTGATTGTGAGTGCGGTGGACTACAAACATCTTCGAACTGCGGCCGCTCCTTTGTACATCGTGGGCGTCGCCGGGCTGGCTCTGGTACTGACTCCCCTCGGCACCGTGACCGGTGGCGCACGGCGTTGGTTCAACCTCGGCTTCGTGACCGCCCAACCGTCCGAGATCGCCAAGCTGGGAGTGATCGTTGCAGTCGGCGCGCTTCTGGCTCGCCGAAAAGGGGAGGTTCGGTCGCGTGACGTAATGCTTTGCCTCGCTGCGGTTCTGCTGCCGATGGCCTTGATATATCTCGAACCCGACCTTGGAACCATGATGATCTTCTCGGCACTGACTGGAGCACTGCTACTAATCGGAGGCGCCAAGGTGCGCCACTTCCTGGTGCTGCTGGTTCTGACTGTCGGGGCGACGCTGGCCGTGCTGCAGATGGGCCTGCTCGAGGACTATCAACTGGAGCGCATAACAGCCTTCATGGACCCGACTCCCAATGTGCAGTCCGAGGGCTACAGCCCTTTCCAGGCGAAAATCGCAATCGCCTCCGGCGGGGTGAAGGGAAAGGGCATCCAGGACCGCAACTCGCAAACGTCTCTGGATTTCATCCCCGAGCAGCACACCGACTTCATCTTCACCGCTGTGGGCGAACAGCTGGGCTTCATGGGATCGAGTGTCCTGCTTGTCCTGTTCGGATTGCTCATCTGGAGAGCACTTAGAATTGCGGCGATGTCCCGCGACCTTTTCGGCAGCCTCATTGCTTCGGGGATAGCGGCGATGTGGGCGTTCCAGGTGTTCGTCAACATCGGGATGACGGTGGGAATCATGCCGGTCACGGGCATTCCCCTCCCGTTCATTTCCTTCGGCGGCTCTAGCCTCCTGACGAACTTTGCCTGCGTCGGGCTGCTGCACAATGTTCATATGAGGCGATTCCTGTAGAGGCGCCGGCCCGCCGGGCCACCGGCCGATGACCGCCGATACCCCCAGACGCCGCGAGAAGGCGGCCGATGTGTTGTCGGAGGTGGAGGGACGGTCCCGTGCCCTCTCCCCCCCCGGGCAAGCCCCGAGCGGCCCTGGCAAGAAGGCCCGCAATCCGGGCCCGAACGCGTCGAGCCAAACGATTTCCGATCCGGCACCGAACGACCCGGCCGGGACACCCCCCCACCCCGTACGCGAACCGGCGCCGGCTGATGAAGCCACAGTTGCCCCTGCGATCCCGGACGGCCGCGCCCAGGGTGACCCGGTCGCCCCCAAGGCTCCCGGCAATGCGGGCCGAAAAGCGCGTCGACGGGGCCCCCGGGGCCGGAGGAAGGTGTCTGCGCGACCGGCCGACCGACTCATGCTCGTCCACGTCGGCGACGACGGGATCCAGATCGCCATCACCGAGCAGGATGTCGTAGTCGAGTTCTACGTTGCGGGGGTGAAGGACCGGTCGTTGGTGGGCAACGTCTATCTGGGACGGGTCCAGAACGTGCTGCCGGGGATGGAGGCCTCGTTCATCGATTTCGGCGAGGCACGCAACGGCGTTCTGTATGCGAACGAGGTCGGCGTCGGGCTCGAGGATGGCGCTGAGATCCCGAGGATCGAGACCGTTCTGAGCTCCGGCCAGCCCATCCTGGTGCAGGTCACCAAGGATCCCATGAGAGCCAAAGGGGCTCGGCTCACGGCGGCCGTCTCGATTGCGGGCAGGCATCTGGTGCTCGTCCCCAACGCTCCGAGCCTGGGGGTGTCGCGGAGGCTGAGCGACGAGGAGCGCGACCGACTGAGAGACATCGCAGTGCGCCTGAGACCGGCACGTCACGGGCTTATTGTCAGGACGGCCGCAGAGGGCGCCGCGGCCGGCGACCTCGAACGTGACCTCGAACGTCTGGTGACGTTGTGGGGCGACATCGCCACGGCGTCTGCCGACGCCCAGGCCCCCGCGCTCCTGCACCAGGAACCGGAGCTCGAGCTGCGGGTGTTCCGTGACCTGTTCAACCGTGAGGTGTCCCGCTGCGTCATAGACCACCCGGGGGTCGAGGCGAAGCTCCGGGAGTACGTGGCGGCGACCACGCCTGACCTCGAGGGTCGCATCGAGCGCTACGACGGCGAGCTTCCCCTCTTCGAAGAGGTCCGCATCACCGAGCAGATCAGGAAGTCCCTCGACCGTAGAGTCTGGCTTCCCTCCGGCGGGCACATCGTCATCGAGCGAACCGAGGCCATGACGGTCGTGGACGTCAACACGGGCAAGTTCGTCGGCAAGTCGTATCTCGAGCAGACCGTGCTCCGCACCAACAAGGAGGCTGCGGTCGAGGTGGTGCGCCAGCTCCGTTTGAGGGACATCGGGGGGATCATCGTCATCGACTTCATCGACATGGACAGCGCGGAGAACCGCGCCGAGCTCGAGGAGGTCTTCAGGCAGGAGCTCGAGCGGGACCGAACCCGGACCCAGGTGTTCGAGATGTCGGCTCTCGGGCTCATTCAGATGACGCGCAAGAACGTCTCCACCGGGATCGTCGAGGCCTTCTCGGATCCCTGCCCTGAGTGCGAGGGCAGGGGAATTCTGATCCACGACGTCGACTGATCCGCCGAGCCGGAGGCGGCGGCGTGAGCCGGAGCCTCGTTTGGTATCCTAAAGCGTCCCTTTCTCCAGATCAGCTTTGTGCAGCATTCAAGGAGCCGGTTGTGTACGCCGTGATCAAGTCGGGTGGTAAGCAGCATCAGGTCGCCGAGGGCGACGTGATAGACGTCGAGCGGATCGACGACGACGGTGAGGTGCGCTTCCAGCCGCTGCTCGTGGTGGACGACGACGGCAAGCTCCACCGCGCCGGAGGCAGTGTGACCGCCCGGGTGGTGGGCGCAACCAAGGGCCCCAAGGTGCAGGTGAGGAAGTTCCGGAACAAGACCGGCTACCGCCGGCGCGCCGGGCACCGCCAGGGGTACACGAGCCTGCATATCTCTGCTATCTCTACCGGCGACTCAGGCGAGGAGGTGAGCTCCGATGGCACATAAGAAGGGTGCTGCGTCCTCGAGAAACGGCCGCGACTCGCACTCCAAGCGCCTCGGCTACAAGGTGTTCGGCGGACAGGACGTCAAAGCGGGGATGATCATCGTGCGCCAGAGGGGCACCAAGGTGCACCCGGGCCACAACGTCGGACGGGGTGGCGACGATACGCTCTTCGCGAAGGCCCCCGGCCAGGTGTCGTTCCACCGGATGCGGGGCCGCAAGGTGGTCAGTGTGGTCCCCGAGGAGACGGCTGTCTAAAGGGCAGGGTGCGTCGCAGGGCGGCTTCGTCGATGAGGTCCGCATCTTCGTCAGCGGCGGCGCCGGGGGGTCCGGCTCGGCCGCCTTTCACCACGAGCCGTACAAGCCCAAGGGGGGCCCCGACGGCGGGGACGGCGCCGATGGGGGCAGCGTCACTCTGCGAGCCGACCGCTCGGTTGGAACCCTGCTGGAGCTGCGAGACCATCCTCACGTAAAGGCGGCGCCGGGCGGCGCCGGTCGCTCGAAGCGGCGGGATGGAGCCCACGGCAAAAACCGTGTGGTTCTGGTCCCCCCCGGGACCGTCGTCCACGACGAGGACGAAGTGCTGATCGCCGACCTCGCCAACCCCGGAGACGAGATCGTTGCGGCTGCCGGCGGGCGCGGCGGCCGGGGCAACGTCCGCTTCACCACCTCCACCCGGCGCGCTCCCAGTTGGGCGGAGAAGGGCGAACCCGGAGAGGAGCGGCGCCTGCGCCTCGAGCTGCGCCTGCTCGCCGACGTCGGGCTCGTCGGGTTTCCCAACGCGGGCAAGTCGACCTTGATTTCGCGGATCTCGGCGGCGCGACCCAAGATTGCTCCCTATCCGTTCACCACCCTGGCTCCCAACCTGGGCGTCGTGCGCGCCGGCGAGGCCACTTTCGTCGTGGCCGACATTCCCGGCTTGGTGCCCGGAGCGCACGCCGGGAAGGGCCTGGGCGATCGCTTCCTGCGCCACGTCCGCCGTGCCGCCGTCCTGGTGTTCCTGATAGATCTGGCAGCACAGGACCGTGATCCGCTCGACGACGTTGTCGTCCTGGAGGCGGAGCTGGCGGCCTTCGACCCCACTCTGACCGGGCGACCCTCACTTGTCATTGCCACCAAGCTCGACCTGGGTGGAGATCGGATTGCCCAGGTCGAACGTCGCTGGCCGGATGCACTCGTCATCTCTGCGGTCACGGGAGCGGGGATCGACGGGCTCATCATTAGGCTGGCGCGCGCGGTGGCCGAGGCGCGCGCCGAGGCACCGGCCGCCGTTGGGTACGTGCGCCACGTCGTGCGGGAAGACCCGATAAGGGTGATCCGGGAGGATGGGGGCTGGCGCGTGTCGGGTCGGCGCGCCGAGCGGGCCGTTCAGAGCACCGACATGGCGCACGACGAGGCGGTGGTGAGGCTGCAGCGCCGGCTCATTTCGATGGGGGTGGAGCGGGTTCTGGAGGACGCCGGCGCTGTGAGGGGTGATGAGGTTCGTATAGCCGGACAGGTCTTCGGATTCGAACCCGAAGGTTCTCGGGAGGACGCTGAGTCACCCGGGCGGACGCCGGGAGAGAGCTGAGGGCGGGTGGCGAGGAGCGCGCTCCAATCCGGAGACCGCCTGGTCGTCAAGGTCGGCACGACCTCCCTGCTGGGTTCCACCGGCGAGCCGGACCAAGCCCGCATGGAGAAGCTCTGCGAGGGGATCGCGGAGGTCAGGTCGTCGGGGATCGACGTGGTGCTCGTGTCCTCGGGCGCAATAGCCGCAGGGATGGGCCCACTCGGGCTGACGGGCCGGCCCGGTGATGTGCCGTCACTCCAGGCGCTGGCCGCGGTGGGCCAGGGTCGGCTTCTAGCCCGCTACTCGAGCCTTCTTTCCGGCCTGGGGTTGGTTGCGGCCCAGCTTCTGTTGACGCGTTATGACTTCATGCACCGGATCCAGTACCTCAACGCCCGCAATACCCTCGACCGGTTGCTCGCTCTGGGTGCGGTACCGGTGGTCAATGAGAACGACACCGTTGCCGTTGACGAGATCTCCTTCGGAGACAACGACCGGCTCGCCGCCCTGGTCGCCAACCTTGCCGGCGCCAGGATGCTGGTGTTGCTCACCGACGCGCAGGGGCTGCACCGAGCCGATCCCCGGCTCACACCCGGCGCGCCGCTCATAGATGAAGTCGATCGCATCACACCCGAGATCGAGCAGGCCGCCGGTGGACGCGGGTCGGGACTTGCAACGGGAGGGATGGCTTCGAAGATCGCCGCTGCCTGGGTCGCCACCTTCTCGGGGGTGAGCGTGGTCGTGGCACAGGCGTCTGTGCCTTCTGTCCTGATGCGCGCCGCTGCCGGGGAGACGGTCGGCACCTACTTCCATCCCCGGCGCCGGAGCGCCTCGGCGCGCCGGCTGTGGATTGCGTTCGCTCAGCCGCCTCGCGGGACGATCGTCGTGGACGGGGGCGCCCGGGAAGCGGTGGTGGCAGCCGGACGAAGCCTGCTCCCGGCGGGGGTGGTAGACCTCCATGGGAAATTCAACCCCGGCGACACCGTCGATGTAATCGAGGCGGGGGAGGACCCGTCGAGGCCCTTCGCACGCGGGTTGGTACGCTACGCAGCCGACGACTTGGCCGCTGCGAAGGGCCGCTCGACCGCCGAGCTGGCGCAGAGCGAGGTAATCCACCGCGACCAGCTCGTGATCCTGGAGGGTCGCTGAAGTGGACCAATCCCGAATCACCCAGACGACGGCCGTGTGCCGGCGCGCCGCCCGGGCCGCGCCCGAGGTTGCGCGTCTCGCCTCGGGGACGAAGGACGCCGCTCTCGAAGCCATGGCGAGTGCGCTCGAGAGCTCGGCGGAGAGCCTGGTCCAGGCGAACGAGGCCGACCTGGCGGGCGCCCGGGCGGCGGGATCCTCCGAAACCCTGATCGACCGGCTGACCCTGACCTCAGGGCGCATCGCCTCGATGGCCTCAGGACTCCGCGCCGTCGCAGCTCAGCCCGATCCCGTCGGCCGGGTCGAGCGGGGGTGGCGGCGGCCAAACCGCCTGCTGATCGAGGAGGTGCGCGTCCCTCTCGGCGTGGTGGCGGTGATCTACGAGGCGCGCCCCAACGTCACCGCCGACGTGGCTGGGCTGTGCCTCAAGTCCGGCAATGTCTGCGTGCTGAGGGGGTCCTCGACGGCGTCGAGCTCGAACCGGGCCATAGCGGACGTGCTGATCGGGGCGGCGGGCAATGAGGGAGTGCCTGCCGGCGCCATCGAGCTCCTCGACGACCCCGAACGGTCCAGCGCGGTCGAGCTGATGCAGGCCAGGGGGCTGGTCGACCTCCTCGTTCCACGCGGAGGGCGGCAGTTGATCGACACGATCGAGGCACAGGCAACTGTTCCGGTGATCATCGACGGTGACGGAAACTGCCACGTCTACGTCGACCGCAGCGCGGAGCTTGGGATGGCGACGAGCATCGTGCTGAACGCGAAGACCCAGCGCCCGAGCGTATGCAACGCGGCGGAGACCCTGCTGGTCCACGATGCCATCGCCGACAAATGGCTGCCCGGGGTGCTTGCGGCACTCAGTGCCGCCGGGGTGGCGATCAAGGCTGACCGGCGGGTGCACGCCCTGTGGCCCGGCGCCGAGCCCGCCTCCGAAAGCGACTGGGCGACCGAATACCTCGGACTGACGTTGGCCGTCCGGGTGGTGCCCTCTCTCGACGAGGCGATCGCGCACATCAACCACTACGGAACCTCGAATGCAGAAGCGATTGTGACCCGGGACATCGCCGCAGCGCGTCGTTTCGCCGCCGAGGTCGACTCGGGCTCGGTGTTCGTCAACGCTTCGACCCGCTTCTCGGACGGCGGGGAGTTCGGGTACGGCGCCGAGATCGGAATCTCCACACAGAAGCTCCATGCGCGCGGGCCGATGGGCCTCCGATCTCTTACTACGACGAAGTACGTCGCGTGGGGTGACGGGCAGGTCCGTGGCTGAGCGCCATCCCCGAACCCCCGATTTCACCGGCATGTCCGCGCCCGTACACATTCACGTCACAGTGCTTCACTAAGGTGCTCTCTGTCTGGACCGTCCTCAGGACGACAGGAGGGGGATTCGTCCCCCCGAGACCCCTCCAGGGCGTGGTTGAGGAGGGAGGCCCCCCCACTCAGGCCTCCTTTCTCGGCCCGCCGTCCGGATCCTCTCCGTGACCGTGGAGGAGTCCCTACACCGGCTCGGCGTCATGGGTGGCACCTTCGACCCCATCCACCTGGGGCACCTCATCGCCGCCTCTGAGGCCCTGTCCCAGCTCGATCTCGACCGGGTGCTGTTCGTACCAACCGGGAGACCGTGGCAGAAATCCCGTTATTCCGACGCCGAGGATCGCTTCATAATGACCTCCCTGGCAGCGGCCTCACATCCGCACTTCGCCGTCTCCAGGATGGAGCTCGATCGTACCGGTCCTACCTACTCGGCCGACACCCTCGAGCAGCTGCGTCTTTTTCATGGCCCCCACATCAGGTTGTTCTTCATCATCGGCGCCGATGCGGTGCTCAAGCTCGGGACCTGGCATGGGCTCGAGCGCCTCCGCGGGCTCACCGATGTCGTCGCGCTGGCGCGCCCGGGCTTCGATCTCGAGGCGCTAAAGCCGGAAGCGCACTGGCCGAAGGTTGGTGAGATGCAGATGCCGGGGATCGATATCTCTTCGAGCGATATCCGGGCGCGGGTGAGCGCCGGCAGGCCGATCGATTACCTCGTGCCCGCCGAAGTCATGTCCTACATCCGGGACCATGGGCTCTACGTCACCGACCCCGGCCGCGCGCTTGGCTGAACGAAGGTTTGAAGGCACCGAGAGCGTGGTCAGGGGGACGCGGGCAAACGCCCGTCCCCGCCCACGCAGGGGCGCCCGGAGGGCGGCTGCACTCGGGACGGTTAGCTTCCTGGTGCTGGGTGTGGGGGCCGCCGCTTTCTTCGGCCTGGGCGACTTCCTGGGCTCCAACGGGGTAGAGGGGGCCGGCGGCGGGCGCGCACGGCAGGCATCCTCGGCTCCGCCTGCCGACCTCAGCACCGCCCTGTGGTTCGGGACCACGCGGTCTCGGGCCAACAACCCGCAGGGGGTGGCCTGGCTCATGCTGCTGGCGCTCAATCACTCCACCCAAAGGGCCGCCGTCGTCTACCTTCCGGCCCACACGGCCGTGGAGGTCCCTGGGCGCGGTCTCCAAGCTGTCGGTGACGCATTCGTCTCGGGGGGTGCCTCCCTCCTGCACATCAGCGCCGAAAACCTGGTGGGGGTTCCGCTGGACGACCACATGGCGGTGAGCGCCCGAAGCGCACAAGGGCTGTTCAGCTCGTTGGGCCCGCTGCGGGTGGATGTGCCAGGGGAGGTGAGGCGCGCCGGGGGCGCCGGCGAGCCGCTCTTCTCGCCGGGCTCTCAGAAGCTCGGAGCGCGTTGGTTGACGCGTCTGCTGTTCGCACTCGGCGCAGGCGGGGACGACATCGAGCTCGGCCCGCGACACCTGGCGGTGTGGGACTCGATGCTCGGGAGGCTGCGCACACTGGGCCACCGGGTGCAGTCCTCGACGCTCGAGGGCGCACTGGCAGGTGCGGACGCCCCCGGTCAGGTCCGGCTCCTGAGCGGCATCGCAGCGGTGGGGCGAGATGATCTCACGCTCGCCAGCATGCCGGCGAGTCAGCTGAGCACGGGCGAAGATGAGCTCTACTCCCTCCATTCCGAGGCGCTGACCGAGCTGCTGGAGCGCGCCCTCGGCGACCCGGAGCTTCAGGAGGACAAGGTCCAGGTCCAGGTTTTGAACGGGAACGGTGTTCCTGGGGTGGGGGCCAAGGTCGCCGAGAGGTTGGTGGGCAACGGCTACCGGATCGCCCTCTCCGGCAATGCTTCGAGGCTCGACTACCCCAGGACACTGATCGTGACCTACGATCGCTCGCTGCGGAGTCAGCGATATGCGACGCGGGCGAGGAGGTTGCTGGGGATCGGGGAGGTTCAGGTGGCGTCACAGCCGCAGGGTATCGTTGACCTGACGATCGTCGTAGGAAAGGACTTCTCCCAACGCTGAGCTCAACACACCTGGTGACCGGGGCCGCCGTGGCGGCCGCGTCCAAGAAGGCGGAGCGCATCCTGGTCCTCGACGTTTCGGAGCAGCTTGGGATCACCGATTACTTCCTGATCTGCAGCGGGAACACCGAGCGGCAGGTGCGGGCGATATCCGACGCCGTGGAGCGTGCGCTGGCGGCTCGGGACGGCGTCAAGCCATATCGGCGGGAGGGCGAGCGCGAAGGCCGATGGGTGCTTCTCGACTATGTCGACTTCGTGGTGCATGTGTTCCATCAGGAGGAACGTGACTACTACTCGCTCGAGCGTCTCTGGTCGGACGCCCCGCAGGTGCCAGTCGACTTCGATCTCGAGGGGAGCGATGAGCCAGCCGCGGCGGAAGCGACGTAGGCGTCGCAAGCCTCAGGGTGAGCAGAAGGCGGGCGCCCAGACAAGCAGGGAGGGAGCGCCGCAAGGGCAGGGGAGTGCCCCAGCCGGGGCAGGACGATCACGCCGGCGGAGGCGGGGAACCACATCATCCGGTGTGGGCCCGCCTAAGCAGGTGTCGTCGGAAGATCTCGTCCGGAGGGCCCACGCCCCGCGCCCGAAAACACTGACGGCCCCGCCGGACGGGCAAAAGCTCGAGGAGATCATCCGCGAGCTGCAGTCCGTTTGGGGGGTCCCTCAATACCCGCAGGAGTACCGTCTCACCGTCAAAGTTGCCGACGAACGCGATACTCGCTCGGCGCGCCGCACCTCGAACGGGGGCACCGGCAGTCCGCAGTCCCGCCCCCGCACCGTGACCACGTCGCCAGCTTCCGAAACGGCAGAGGGCCCCAAGCGCGAGAAGGCTCCTGCTGCGCCGCGGATCGGGGGGGCCACATCCGACGGCGAAGACGGGGAGGAGGCGACGCCGGCTCGCCGCAAACGCTCGCGGAGGCGGCGGCGAGGCCGGAAGAGCTCCTAGTCCTTGTCGCCGCGTCCGGCAGCAGTGGCGCGCAGCTCGTCGAACAGGCGGAGCAGATAGATGGAGTCAGACGGGCCATGTCTGAGAGGCGCCTCGTCCCTCAGGGCGGCGCAAAAATGCTCGACCATCGCCCGGTAGGGGTCGTTGCCCCCAACTTCGAGGTCGGAGCGCTCTCCGTCGTGTCCCAAGAGCTCGATCTTCTTGTCGGTGGGCCCGGGGCTGTAGGGCTGGCCGACTCGAGCTATGAGCTCGGTCCCGACGATCTCGAGCTCTTGGAGGAACGGTCCTTCGAAGGAGCAGAAGAAGGCCGTCGCGAGACCGTCTCCAAAGCCCAACCAGCCGTCGAATGAGATGTCGATCCCGGACTCGCTCGTCACCTGAGAGGCGGCGACCTCGGTCACGGGCTTGCCGGCGGCCGACAGCAGCGGGGATATGCAGTAGATGCCGAGGTCGAGCAATGCTCCGCCGCCCATCTCGGGTCGCCACCGGTGGTCGCCGGGGACGATTGGGACGGTGAAGTTCGATCGAGCGTACTGGATGCGTCCGAGGCGGCCGGAGGTGAGCAGCTCCTCCAAGGCGTGCGCCCGCGAATGGAACGGGGATACATAAGCCTCCATCAGCTGGACACCCGCCGACTCACAGGCTTCGGCCATGGCCTCGGCCTCCCCAGCCGAGAGCGCCAGCGTCTTCTCGCACAGCACGTGCTTCCCGGCCCGGGCGCATTTGATCGTCCACTCGGCGTGCAGGTTGTTCGGAAGAGGGACGTAGACGGCCTCGACCTCGTCATCGTTCAAGAGCGCCTCGTAGCCCTCATATGGGTGCGGCACGCCGAAGGTGTTGTATTCCCCGGACGGAGTCGACTTGCTGGCGACGGCCACGAGGCGCGCCGAGTTGCTGCCATCGATGGCGGGCAGCACGGCCTTCTGCGCGATCCGTGAGGTTGCGCCGAGGACCCCCCAGGCGACGGGCTCGATCACCGGGGACACCGGGCGCCGGCGGGGTTACGTCGGTTGGGTCCAATCGGCGTCTCCTTCCCGGCTCGGCTGACTCGGGCGGTATCAAACCACGCCTTATGGGGTCGAGCTCTCCGGCTTTGCTACCATCGAAATCCTCCAGGGCCCGTAGCTCACTTGGTAGAGCGCCGCCATGGCATGGCGGAGGTAGCCGGTTCGATCCCGGCCGGGTCCACCCCGACGGCGCTCCCCGAGCGCCCCCTTACCTGTCCCGGCGGAGGTAGCCGGTTCGATCCCGGCCGGGTCCACAAAGGGGGCCCGAACCCTCACCGAGGTATTGCGCGAACCGCCGCCGGGACGCTGGAGGATCAGTTGCAGCGCGTAGGGTGACTGCCCTGCTTGCGCGGTGCCGACCGCACGTTAGAGAAAGTTAGGAGACGCCCACAGCCCCGAGATGCCCTCGAAGGTAGATCCGCTCGATCTCATCCGCACGCGCTTTCCGGGGCTCGAGTTCCGCGACGCGCGCGTCATCGAGGACGGCTGGGACAGCCTCGTCCTCGACCTCGATGACGAGTGGATCATCCGCATCCCGCGCCGCCGCGAAGTCGAGGAGTGGCTCAATCGAGAGATCGCCCTTCTGCCCGAGCTCGCCACGAGGCTTTCCGTCGAGGTTCCACGCTACGAGCTCGTGGCGCGCAACGGCGTTGTGTGCGCCGGCTACCGGAAGCTCCCCGGGTCGCCGGCGAAGACCGGGCTCAACGAGCTCACCGGCAAGGACCTGGGGCGGTTCTTGGCCGCCTTGCACCGCTTCCGCGTCGAGGACGCTCGGGCCCTCGGTGTCCCCTACTTTGACCGCGAGGGCTGGCAAGAGCGATTCGGCAGCGTCTGCGCGGACTTCAGGCGACGCGTCTTCCCGCTGCTTGAACCGGGTGAGCGTGAGCGCGCCCACGCCGTATTTGCCTGTGTTGAGCAAGTGGACTTCGTGCCGGAGCTCATCCACGCCGACCTCGGGCCGGAGCATGTCCTCTGCCGTGATGGGCGCGTGGTAGCCGTGATCGACTGGAGCGACGCGCGAGTCGGCGACGCAGCTCTCGATCTCGCGTGGTGTCTCAACGGCACGCCCGCAGGGGTAGCCACTAGTGTAGCCCGCACATACGGCGTCGACGCAAATCTCCGCGAGCGCGCGCTCTTCTACCACCGACTCGGGCCGTGGTACGAGGTCGTCTACGGACTCGAGACCGGCCAGGAGCGATTCGTTGCCTCCGGGATTGAGGGCGTTCGAGCGCGACTCCCGAGGTAGGACGATCTGGCGGCCTAACGCCTTGACCGTGCGGATTCTCCTACCGCTTCTCTCCCTTGGGTTCGCGCCCTTTCTCCAGATAGGTGATGAGCTCTTCGTCTGGTTCAAAGGGCGGCGGCTCCTGCCCCTCGCCGCCGGTCGGAACTTGAGATTCCGGTTTAGGTTCGTCAGTCATGAGCTGCCTCCTGAAAGAAGCATACCTGCGGCGATTAGGAGAACTGCGATGGCGAGCAGACCGACCGCGAGTTTCAGGCGGAAGGCCTTGCGGTCAAGAAGCGCAGAGGCCACTTCTTCCATCCTGATCTGGGTGTCGAGGAGATGCAGCTTAGTGAATCCTGGATCGGCACG
Source organism: Actinomycetota bacterium (assembly GCA_013694625.1). Taxonomy (GTDB): domain Bacteria; phylum Actinomycetota; class CADDZG01; order CADDZG01; family WHSQ01; genus JACDDL01. The sequence continues at coordinate 28,766 of JACDCD010000110.1, forward strand.
CAGATAGCGATCTCGCAGCTTGCGCGTGTCCAGGACCGGATATTTGCGCGGCAGGAACGCCCACAGAGACAGCAGGGCCGCTCCCACTGCTGCGAGTCTGGTCGCGGTCGCCAATGGCGGCGTGAGCCCGTCGGCGATCGGTCAGCCGACAACCGATTATCGCAGACCAAGCCTGCGAGTCGGGGCACAGGTCCTGCCTTTAGCCCGGTTCGCGCAGTGTTCTCTTAAGACCACCAAAGACCGAGTGAAGACGTCTTATTCGAACTTCTGAGTCGCTTCTTACTAGAGAAGGGGACGCACCACTCGCAAATCTCGCATTGGGAAGTCGGCTTCGTTGTCAGTTACGAGTATCGCTCCGTGAGCGCGAGCAGTTCCCGCAACGAGAGCATCGGCAGTGTGGAGTGTGGTTCCTTCCCCGCGAAGACGCGCCTGGTACTTTCCGGCTCGAGTAGATGCCTCTGGGGTCGTTTCCAGAAACTCAAGTCGATCTACCAATACCTGAACGTCTTTCCGCTCGTGAGGCCGCGCGCCATGATGAAGCTCAGCGATATTCACACAACTCGTTCCCAGCGTGTGTCCTTCCGTGAGGAGATCGAGGATGAAACGCGTGACCTCTTCGAGCCCCCGAAGGTGCCCGATGAGGACGGTCGTGTCGAGCAGGTAAGTGGTCAGGCAGTGTTCTCCGTCCTGCGGGTTGCGCGGACCCACTCAGCGGCCGAACGGGGATCCCTCCAATGAGGGTGATCGGAGCCAATAGCGCCGGCCGT
>JACDCD010000147.1 GCA_013694625.1 Actinomycetota bacterium
CTAGCTCGTCGCCGGTGTCGTTCTCTGATCGACGTCCGTACTGATCGGGGATCGATCCCCACCCCCAAATCGGGACCGGCAGTCTAGGGGCTTCTCCGCAGAGGTCCTCGGGGTCGACGTCCACGTCCTCGACCCGGCAATGATGCTCCCAGTGATCCCCGAAGTCGAAAACGAACACGAACACGTCTTCCTTTGCGAGGGTGGACGAAACGCTGATCCGATTCTGATCGAGGGTACCCGGAGAGTCTGGATCGGGGAAGCCGATCTCTCGTCCGTCCGCGAGCCTGAAGTCGTGCAGATGAGAAAGATCCCAGCGTGCGAAGTGGAGGTTGATCGCAGCAGCCAAGTCCCCGAAGGTGTGACTGGGCCCCACTAAAAGGACGCGACCGGGTCCCGGATCGAAGTCCATGCCGCCGCCGCTTACCAGCTCTACGCGGATCGTCACCCAGCCGTTCATCGTCCCGAGAGCAGTTCGACTTCTTCGAAGTGGAGACCAGTGCTCATGATCCTAAGGATCATCTCTCAGCATCCGGCCGGTCAAGCCCGTCTATGCAGCGGGCTAGATAGTAGGCGAACCGCTCGCGCTCAGCTACCTCGAGTCGGGACAACATCTGGTCTTCGATTGCATGCACTGCTTTGTGGCAGCGCCGGACGATGGAGGCGCCGATCGAAGTGAGGCGTGTCTCGAGAATTCGTCCATGCGATGCGTGGGGTCGGCGCTCAACGAGCCCTCGACTTTCCAACGTTTCGAGAATCTTGTTCATCGTTTGAGGCGTGATGAAAGAGCGTCGCGCGAGCTCCGCGTTTGATAGGGCAACGCCCTCCTCGAGGATGGCGAGAACGGCGTATTGAGACGTTGTAAGGCCGATCGGCCGCAGAGCATCGTCCATGCTGGCCCGAAGCTTGCTCTGCGCTCTTTTCAGCAGGTATCCCGGCCCCTGCATCACGGATGGTGGGGCATTGTCAGTATCCTGATATAATATCAGCATCCTGATAAGGCTAGCAGATGAGGAGGGGACGATGCCGATCACATGGGCCGCGCGACGAAGGTGGCCAGCGCCGAGCCCAATCTGTATCACGTGGTTTCGGTCCACGAGCAGCAGCAGCTCCTCAACCGGGTATGAACGAAAACCTCACCTTGCGCCGAGGATTATCGCGGTTCAGGTCGATCAGCACGATGCTCTGCCACGTTCCCAGGGCGAGTGAGCCGTCCACCACCGGGAGCACAACCGACGGCGACAGAAAAGCCGGCAGCACGTGATCTGCGCCGTGCCCTGGGGAACCGTGCCGATGGACGTACCGGGTATCGCGCGGCAGGACTCTGTCCAGTGCTGCGGCCAGGTCCTCCTCCGAACCCGATCCCGTTTCGATCAGCGCGAGGCCCGCTGTTGCGTGCGGAACGAAAACGTTGACCAAGCCGTCACCCTCTTGCTCGGCCACAAACGCGCCGATGTCACCGGTGAGATCGGTGAAGGGGTTCGACGATGTATCCACCGACTGAACCTTCGAATTCATGCGAGTCCTTTCTTAGAAGGGCCGGGTGGGTGAGAGATGCAAATAGTGCACAACTGCCATCAACTCGGCGCAGGTTATCGGGGCGGCCGTCTCAGAGCGCGACCCTTGATCCGCTCCCACACATAACGCTCCTCCGCATCGAGCCCCATCACACGGAGGGCCAACAGGTACACGGCGGCCGCGAGCGCGATGCCCGGGAGATCGATGAGCACGCCTCCTCCCGGGACCAACCGCCACGCAAGTGAGACGCCCATCGCAAGAAGGGTGGCGCCCACAGGCTTCAGGAACGAGCGCCCGAAGGGTTGGACTCCTACGAGCAGCTTTGCTTCGATGACGCGCACCGAGTTGATTAGCGCCGTAACCGTTGCATCTACCACGGCCATCCCAATTGCGCCGTAACGCGGCACGATGAGGAAGGCGAGTCCGACATACAGGCCGACGGCGACAATGGAGTTGATGAAGTTGACTCCGGGCCGCCCCGTCATGGAGATCACGTAGCCGGTGGGTCCTGTGCCGGTGTAGAAGACGTTGCCGATTGCGAGAATCACCACCAGGGGCGCAGCCTCGAGCGCGCTCGAGTTGAAGATGCGCACAAATAAATCCGGATAGAGCATCAGGAGGCCGAACACAGGGAAAGAGAATGTCGCAACCCATCTGGTGATCGTCTGATAGAGGGATTCGAGGCGCTCGATCTCGCCCCTTGCGTAAAGATCGGAAACAACCGGCGCCCAGATATTCACTATCCCGCTCAGGAAGACACCGCCAGGCCCTTGCAGAGCCAGTGCAATCGCAAAAAGCCCCACGGGCACATTGCTCTCGGTGAAAAGCTTCAGTACGACGATGCCGAGTCCAAGTGCCTGAACGTTGAACAACGACGCTCCCAGCTGAGGGAGAGCGAATCTGATCATCGGCCGGGCGATGGGCCGGCGATCCGCAGCTCGCTCTTCGGCACTGAGCATCCGCCGGTAGTAGTAGGCACCGGCCAGCACTCCGATTCCCATAGAGAGACTGAGGGTCACGACGGCGCCGGTGACGGCGAATCCTGCGAGCAGAACACCGACACCAATCAGAAAACGGGCCGTGGGCTGGATGATGTTGCCAACGATCACCGATGGCACCATTGTCTTGTAACCCTGTGTGCAGTAACGGAGCACCTGCAGGAGGGCAAACAGAGGTACGTACGCCGCACCGACGCGAAGGAGATAGGCGAGCTGTTCGCGTTTCGCCGGCGAGGCGGAAAAGGGCGTCGCCAGAAAGTCTGCGCCCAGGATCAGGACGACGACGACTATGGCGGAGGCGACCGTGGCGCCCCACAAACCGGCGCGCCCCGCACTGCGCGCTCCGCTGGGATCTTTGACGGCGCGCGCCGCAGAGATGAAGTGCATCGAGGAGTAGTTGAAGCCGCCCAGTCCCACAATGCCTGCTATCGCCAGAACCTGGGTGACGAACCTGTAGAGGCCGAAGCCCCCGATGCCCAGGAAGCCGGGGCGGGTAGCCACCACGCTGAACAGAAATGCCAATCCGCGCTGGGAGATCTGCCCGACGATCTGGACCGCTCCCCCGCGGGCGACGGTCGCCACATCGGCTGCCGCTTCGGACGACAGGCTCGCTCCGTCGAGCGGGTCGTCGGCCTGAGTCACACCGAGGGTGAGGAGCGGCCGCCCCGGCCGGCGGGGCTCGAGAGACTCATGGGCGTGCCGACGCCCTGCCTGCGGCCACAGTTCCGAGCACGGCGGCAAGCACAATCGCACCGGCAAGCGACACCGCCGCAACCGTACCCGAGAAGGGCCCGCGCACGACCGCGAGCGCCGCGATCCCGGCCAGCGTCACCAGGGAGAGCCCGAGCGCCGGGGCGATTGCGATCCCTTCGGGCCACGAGGCCCCCGGCCAGCACCACCGCAGCAGGAAGACCCCGGGGAGGATCAGGAGGGCGAGCCCGCCGAGGACGCGAAGCAGGTGCAGCACACCGGCCACAGAGCCCTCGCCGGCCCGAGGGAGAGAGCTCCCAGGGAACGTCTCTGAACCATTGAGGCTGCCATCGTGGAGGTACCAGACCTCGGTGTCCCCGGTATCCGGGCCTTCCGCCTCCCCCGACGCCACCTCGGCGTTGGCCCCGGCCGGATTGAAGGCGCTCGCGACGACGACGACCGGGTCCTTGCCGGAGCTCCGGATGCCCTCCCGGGCGTCGTCCAGCAGGGCCGGTGACACGCGATCGTAGGTGGCGTCCCCCGTGGTCGTGGGCTTGCCCGCCAGGTAGTTCTCGAGGGAGCCGAGATAGAGGTAGCCCTGGTCGATCTGCCCCGGTGGGAGGCCGTAACGCGACGTGTTCCCCGACAGCTTCGTATGTCCCCAGATCTGCGGCGACGGCTCATCGTCGATCACGAACACCACCGGGCGGTCCTCGTTCACCTCCGCCAACCCCGCCCGGAGCGCATCCAGGTCGGAGCGCTCGTCGGCCGAGAGCCATCCCCCCTCCGGCTTGTTCCACCCCGAGACCTCGAACCCGGTCTTGAAATTGTAGGCAATGACCGCAATGACCAACCCCATCCCGGCGACGGCGATCAGGCGACCGGCGCCTCCACCGTCCCCGGCGGAAAGGGCCGCTCGAGCAACGAAGTACGCGCCGATCCCCATCAGGAGCACCCAGGACAACGTCGTGTTGAAGAAGCGGTAGTAGGGATAGGTCAAACCGGCGAGGAAACCAAACACACCGACGAGCGGAGCGAGCCACACGATCGAGATGCGCGCGAGGTCCCCCCGGGCGGCCCTTCGCGCCGTCACAACCAATCCGACGACGCCAATGAGGAACAGGGGTCCGTTGAGCACGGGATTCATCGCCGCAACCCAGCCATTCAGGCGTTCGACGAAGAAGGCACTGTCATAGGGGGGCGGCAGGGCTGCATCGGCCAGTGAAGCCGATTGCCCCCAGATGCCGGCGATCCAGATGCCCAGGGTCAGCACGGCCGACACGAACGCCGCCATGAGCATCGGCCCATCGTCCCTGATCACCGCCCGCAGATTGCCGCGTCCGAGAACGAGGCGCACCACGGCCATGGCGCCCAGAACGAGGCAGAAGATCACCAGCGTGGTGGGATGGGTGAAGCCGGCGAGCACGAGCAACCCGCACAACGTGATCCCCGCCGCCCAGGAGCGGCGTGCCAAGGTCAACAACGGCAGTGCCGCGGCCAAGAAGAACAGGGTCAGAAGGTTGTCGAGATAACCGACGAAGGGCGGAGTCAACAGGAGCGCTCCGGTGGCGAAGGCGACCAGGTGCCAGGCCAGAGGATCCCGAAAATGCTGGTAGGCGAACGCCGCCAGCAGCAGCGAGGTCAGCACGGGCAGCCCGACCATGAGCAGAACCGTCATCTGGAGCGACGCCACCCCCGCAACCTGTCGCAGGAACGCCCCCATTACCGCGGCGGATACCCGGTAGCCGCCGGCGAACATGTCGAAGGCGCCCTCTATCTGGATGAGCTTGACAGGCTCTTCTGACAGCAGCACCTCCGTTCGCCACGTGTAGTAGGCGGGGTCCTTGGTCGGCGCCACGCGACCCGAGTCGGCGACGAAGGTCCAGCCATACAGAGCCAGCAGGATGGCGATGGTGGCCAGGTACGCAAGCGGATGCCCCAGCACACGATCGAGGATGGGGGGACGGGTGAAGAAGGTGTCGTTGCGGGCGCGATTGGTCAAGGTTGTGGCGGTCATCCGACGGTGATCTTACCTGTGGACATAACGGCCTCCTAGGTTTTGCACCTGAGCCCGGGCAGCAGGCGCGACGGAATCGACATGGCGAACAGATTGTCGTCCGGCTCGAACTCGCCGGCGCCCAGGAGCTTCGTGTCGGGGCGAACGGTGTTGTCGGTCACCCGGTAGGTCGCTAGGAAGTCTGCGACCTCGCCCACGGTGACGTCGCGCTCTTCCATGACGTCCTCGAACAGAAACACCTCGGTCGGCCACACCGCCCGCGTGATGGGACCAAAGCGCTCGTCGATGTCCGCGGCGACTTCCCCGGGGTCTATTCCGTAGCCGCCGATGTCGGATGCGTCGGGTTGCTGGCCGTGGTCGGCGGTCATCACCACCACCCAATTGCCCCTCCCGACGACCCTGTCGAGTGCTGCGAGGATGACACCGAGCTGGCGGTCGGTGGCGGCGACTGAATCGTGGACCTCCTCCGATGCCATGTTGAAGTAGTGGCCCACCCGGTCTATCTGCTTGTAGTTGGTGAACAGCAGGTCGGTGACCCGGTCGGCCCCGTAGCCCTCCTGCCGGATGAGGTTCATCATCGCCCGGGTGTGGTACGCGATGAAGGCCGGAGTCTCCTCCCAGTGCTCCCGGTTGTCCTCGTCCAACCAGGCGTGTTCGCCCCACGCGCCGTCCTTCGCCCCGTCGGCCGCATCGAGGCGATCGAGGTCGGCCTGCAATCCCGGCGTGTCCACCAGCGCAGCCGGAAGACGGTAATGGTCTTCGTTGGTGATCCAATCGTTGGTTTCGATGTCGAGCCACACCGCGTCGTCCTTGTCCCCGCCGGGTTTCTCGGCGCCCTTGCCGATCATGCCGAGATGCCATGGTTCGTATCCCACCATCCCGACAAGCGGCCGGTTGTCGTGGGCCTCGTCCCAGCGTTCGGCGAGGGTGGGCACCTCCAGAAAACGGGACGACTCGCCCTTCAGGAACGCGTCGACCACCGTGCCCTCTTCATCGCGCACGGGGATGCCGGTGATGCCGTGCTTGTCCGGGAAGTCGCCGGTGCCCAGCGTCGTGTGGATCGCGGGGGTGACAGAGGGAGAGGAACCCACGGTCGCGTTGGCGTACAGGGCCCCCTCCTCCATCATCGTCTTGAGCACCGGCCAGTCCTCCGGCCACTGATCGAGCACGTTCCAACCCCCGCCGTCGTACACGATGCTGAGGATGAGCCGCGGCCGGTCGTCCGGGAGAACCGCCCCTGGCGGCGCCACCTCACGCATCGGCTTGCCGTCCGAGCGAATCAACCCGCCCATTAGCCGGGCGAGTGTCGGCGCTATGTCTGCGGTGGTCACCGGCCGGTCGATGGGCTCGCGGGCCGGAAGCACGCCGGGCCCGTAGAAGACGATCGGAATGCGCTGCAGGTAGGGCCAGGGGCCCGAGTGACTCCAGCCCCCGGCGCCGCTCGCGAGATAGGCGGGCTTCACCGGGAGCACCGCGATCTGGCCCGAGCGCTCCGGATGGTAGCCACGGACGGTCCGGGTGAGCCATGAGCGAGGCAGCGCGCACGCCTGGCGAACGGCCGAGGGCGCCTCTTCTTGGCTCACGAACCAGGTCGAGCCCGCCACCGCCGCAGTGGTCAGGGCCACGAGTGCGACGATCAGAAACACTGCGATCCGGCGAGGACGTCCCGTCGCGCCGAAACGCGATGTCAAAGCTGCGACCCGCCCCCGGACTCAGCGGTGAGGGGTGCGCCCAGCAGACCGGCGCGCCGAAACCACACTCCAATCGCGCCGACCCCGATCAGGAAGGCGACCCCCATGGCGGATATGAGCACCGGCCCGAGACCGTCCCACAAGAGCTTCATGATCGCGGCAGCCACCACCCATGCGAGGTTGTAGGCGATGTCGTAGAGGGAAAAAGCGCGGCCTCTGAAATTGTCCCCTAGCGCCTCCTGCACCATTGTGTCGAGCGAGATCTTTCCCAGGAAGAAGCCGAAGCCGAGGCAGAAGGTCAACAGCCCGAGTGTGAGCGGCAGCTCGAGGGCGCCGAGGACCGCAACCGCGACTCCTGCGATCGCACTTGCAGCGAGCACCAGTTGTGCGGTGGTTGATACTCGCTCGCTGAGCCGGTTGGCCATCATGAAACCGAGTGCGGCGCCGGCTGCACCTGCGCCCCCGGTAATCAGCAGCACCCCAAGGTCATCGTTGGCGAGAAGGTCGCGCGAGACAAAGCCAATCCCCACGATGGAGAAGCTCCACAACAGGCGCAGCCAGAAGTAGGTCGTTATCGATGCAGCGGCCTTCGGCGTCCGCGCAACCTCTTGCACGCCATCGAGGATGTTTCGGGCGACACGCGCAACCTCCAGCATGAAGGTGGACTTGACGCGCGGCTCTCCGGCGCGGCGGATGCCGAGAGCGAAGAACGCGCCCGCACCGTAAACCAAAGCACCGGCGAGCACTATGGGCTCTGCATCGAGCACGGTTGCGGCGACGATGGCAACACCAGCGCCCCCGAGCTGAAAGATGGCGCCGCCGAACTGCGAGAGGGCGTTGGCCTCGACGAGCGCTGTGCGGTCGACGGTCTCGGGAAGCGCAGCCGACTTCGTTGCGAGCACAACCCGTGTGGAGGCGAGCGTCAACAAGAACGCCAGGAACAACGCCAGATCCCCAACCGAAGTGGTCCCCACCAGCCCGATGAGAGCGATGACAACCGCGCGCAGACCGTTTGCAACGAACAGAAGTCTTCTTCGATCCCAGCGGTCGATAACCACTCCCAGGAACGGGCTGATGATCGTATAGGGGATGAAGATGTAGAGCACGATACGCAGAAGCTCGTCCGGCGAACGGGCACCCTCGACGTCAAAGCCCTTCTGTCCGCCGAAGACGATGAGCTTTGCAAGGGCCCCCTGGACCAAACCGTCGCCCGCCTGCGCCAGGAACTGCGCGCCCATCAGGAAGCTGAAGTCCCGCTGCTTGACGAGCAGAGACGCGCCCTGCTTGAGCATCCCCACTAACTGTCTCCTACGGTCAGGTCGCCCTCGAGATAGTCGCCCGGCCCGAAGGAGTCGATCTTCTCCGGCGTCAAGTTCTGCAGGTAGTCGGTGGAGAACGCGCCGGCGAACAGCGTTTCGTCCAGACGCCCCTCCGGAACCAGGTCCGATCCCGGCGCGCCTTCGGGGATGTTCTCGCCGATCGTGTAGGTGCCGATGTACGATGCGATGTCGTCCATGCTCACACCTTCCGACTGGAGGGCGTCTTCGTCGATGAAGATGTCGACGGTCGTTATCTTCTCGACCACGTCTCCGAACCTGGACTGGATGTCGCGCTCGAACTCGCCCGTGTTGATGCGCCAGCCACCGTACGTTTCGGGGATGGGCTGCTGCCCGTGGTCGGCGCTGACGGCGAGGACGTAGTTGCCCCTGCCCACCTTGGCGTCGAGCGTCGCCTTGAAGCGGGCAAGCTGGCGGTCGGTCTCGTAAAGAACGTCGCCGACCTCCGGATTCTCCATGTTCCAGGCATGCCCAGCATAGTCGGGGGCCTTCATCTCGACCCACATGAAGTCGGTGATGTCGTCGGTGCCGATGGTCTCGTCTCGCAGCATGTCCACCGCTGCATCGCCGGTGAACCTAACAAAGGCAGGGGTTCCCGGCCGCACGGTGTCTTCCTGAAGCTCCTCCAGCGTGTTGCCGAACCAGAGGCCGTCGGGCACACCGTCGCGCTCGTCCAGCTCTTCCTCGTAGGACTCGAGCGTGGCGAGGTCGGTGGCCGCCAGCGACTCCGGCAGCGTGTAGTAGTCCTCGTTGGTCCACCACTTGTTCTCCTCCGCTTCCCACAGCGCGACGAGATCCTTGTCGCCACCCTCGCGCTGGGCGCCGTGGCCGATCATGCCGAGGTGCCAGCCCTCGTAGGACACGGTGGCGACGGTGGCCCGGTTGTCGTTGGCCTCGTCCCACAGCTCGGACACGGTGGGTATCTCGAGGTAGCGCGGGTCGGCGTTCTGCAGCCAGACGTCTTCGATCGGGCCCTCCGGGGTGCGCATCTGATTGCCCGGCACACCGTGGGTGACCGGATAGCTGCCGGTCCCGAAGGTCGCATGGAGGGCGCCCGTGATCGACGGGGCCGAACCGATGGTGCCGTTGAGATAGGTCGTGCCGTCCCCGCGCAGGCGGGCGAGCGCCGGCCACGAGTCCGGGAACCTCTGGAGGACGTTCCAGCCACCCCCGTCGATGACCAGGGTGAAGATTACCTTCGGTGGCTTGGCTTTGGCGCCGTCGACTATCTCGGGATACGGCTCGCCGTCAGCCTCGAAACCGTCAAGTCCCACAAGGGATGCATAGGTGGGGGCCAGGCCCGTGATGTCGGCGGCGCGCGTTACCTCCCGACCTTGCGGCACGTACCCGGGTCCGTAGAGGACGATGGGGACGCGCGCCAGATAGGCCCACGGGTTCGGGTGCGACGACGCAAGCCACGGCTCCGACGTGCCGAGGGTGGTGAGGTCCCACTCGCCGATGAGGTAGCGGTAGGGCTTTGGCACCGTCATGATCTCGCCGGACCGCCCCGGCACATGGCCTCTCTCGATGTTCTCCATGAGCGGCGCCCCCACAGCGCTCGCCATCGAATCGAGCGACGGCGCGCCGGCCGGCGCGCCGGTTTCGGGGCGCAGCACGTAGGCGGCCAGAATTGCGATGATCAACGCCGCCGACGCGACGAGCAGGACGCGCTTTGACACCCTCCCCCCTTCCGAGGATTGCTTCCGGGACGGGCCAAACCCTAGTACAGATAGGGGTCGTCGGGCGCTTTTGCAGGCTTTATGGAGTGCGGGAACAGCATGAATCCGGCGTCGGATTGCCCCAGCTGCCCTCCGATCTCGAGCCACCGGTCATCGGGATAGGCACTCGGGACGACGGGTCCAGGCGGGCGCACGACGACCGAGTAAGGGATGGCGTCGGCCGCGCAACACGACACGTAGAACCGGGTCAAGGCGAAAAAGCCCTCCGGGATACCCGGCGGATGCGTGATGAAGCCCGTCAGGTTCACACCCATCCCGTCGCTTAACCCGCGCTCCAGCGCGTACCTCTCGGACTGCCCCGCGTAGTAGATGTCCCGGAAGCCGATCGGCCCGCTCCCCGGCGCACCGGGCGCCGCCGCGGCCGCTCCGACGAGGATCCCCGACGGCGCCTTATTGGCCGCCGCCTGCGAGCCGAGCTGCGCACCAGGGACCGCCAACATGGCCACCAGCGGAAGCAGGAGTACGCCGAACCGGGCCCCGTCGCCCGCCGACAGCTCGTCGCGGTCTGAGGAGCGCCGGGCGCCTGCCGCCGTCACGGCCGCCGCGCCCCCCAGCGCCACAGCTCCAAACGGGGCCACCCAGAAGGTGCGCGGGCCGAGGTAACGCGTCATCTCGCCGCTCAACCACAGCCAGGCGAAGACCAGGCTCCACAACCCCAGTGCCCCGGCCCGGGCTGAGTGCTTGTCAAAGCCGTGCCGGTGCGACGACGCCCTGACGGCCCCGGGCCTCACCGGACCAGAGCCTCGAACCACAGCGATCCGGCCAGGACCACCGGGACGGCGACGATCAGCAGCCGGCCGACGAAGCGCCTCCGGAAGCTTGCGCTGTAGAGCAGGGCCAGCTTGGCGTCGACCGCCGGGCCGAACACCAGGAACGCCAGTTGCGCTCCGATGGGGAACTGGGTGAGGGAGACCGCGACGAAGGCGTCCGCCTCGGAGCAGAGCGACAGGACGAAGGCGATCCCCATGAGCGCCAGCGACCCGACAACCGGGGTACGCGCCAGGCCCGCGACCAAGCTCTGCGGGATCACCGTCTGGAGGGCGGCGGCCAGCGCCGCTCCTGCGACCACGAAGCTGCCCATGAAGAAGAAGTCCGAGGCGAGGTGGTCGGCAAAGCTCACCGATCGTGCGGGAGGGGCCATCACGGGGACCGCCCGCGCCGGCGTGGGCTCGCCGGGTCTCGATTTGAGAAGCTCGGCGGCGGACTCGCCCCCCAGCGCCCAGCCCGCGACCACGGCCAGCACCAGCCCGAGCACCACCCGTCCGGCGGCCATCTGAAGGGATAGGCCGAGGCCCCGGTAGGCGATCACGGTCGAGGCAAGCACGATCGGATTGAGGATCGGGGCCGCGAGCATGAACGCCAGCCCCGAGGCGGGGTGCATGCCCTTGGCGATCAGCCTGCGGGCGACGGGCACCGAACCGCACTCGCACACCGGGAAGGCAAACCCGCCGACCGCTGCAGCCGGAAGTTGGAGCCCCAGGGGCAGCCGGGCCACCCGGTCGAACGCGCTCTGGGGAACGAAGACCTCGATCGCCGCGGCGACGAGCGCGCCCAACAGGATGAAGGGGAGTGCCTCCACGACTATGGAAGTGAAGATGACGACGAAGCTCTGAACGAGGGGATGCCCCCCTATGCCCGCCATCCGCACGCCCACGATCGCCGCCGCAACGAGCGACCCAGCCACTGCGACGGCAGAGGGAGCGGCCGGACGGCCCAGGGCGGGGAATTCGGTGGTTGCCACTCCGCTCACGTTAGCGTGAAGACCATGCGCTCATGGGCCTGGCGTTCCTGCCGTCGTTGTGCTCCGACTCCGACGGCGCGCCCCTGCCTCAATCCCTGACAGTCGAAGCGCGGATTTGGCGCTTTACGGGCGCCCGTAGACCGAGACGTGCGCCTCGCTCGACGAAGTGAACGGTTGTCCCCGCCATCCCGACCATCGCTCCTTCAGCACCAGACCGGCGAGCTCGGCCATGAGGTCCAGCTCGGACGGCCACGCGTAGCGAATCTGGACGGGAAAGAGACGTGTGCCGTGCTCGGTGATGACTATGTGGTTTGCGAACGTGCGCTGACTCACGGGATCGTGGCGAGAGGCGTCGATGACGACCTCACCCGGCTCGACTCGGCCCGCATCAACCCTTTGCCCCCGGTCGAAGCGGGTGGGGTCCGGAACGAACGCTTCAATGACGAACACGCCGTCGTCATCCAGGTGCTCGGCCACATTGCGGTAGCAGGTGACCTGATCCCTCTGGCTGGTCAGCGCGAAGAATGTGTTGAACACCACGTAGACAAGCGAGAATTTTCCCTCGACGCCGACGTCGGTGAAGTCGCCGATAGTGAGGGGGATGTCGCCTCCGCCCGGTTTGGCGCGCAGCTTGGCAACCATCGCCTCGGATGCGTCGATACCGTGGACCTCGACGCCCGCACCCGTCAGAGGAACAGCAACCCGGCCGGTGCCAATCGCAAGCTCGAGTGCACGTCCCCCGCCCGCCAGGCGGGCGAGAAGATCAACTGCGCCCTCGGTGTCGAAGAGCTCGTCGTACCAATCGTCGTAGACGTCGGCAATCCGATCGCCATACGTCGCCGCGTTGTATTCATCCATGGACGACAGTCAACCACGCGGGCGGGGCGCGCCGACGCGCTACCCGCGACGTCTGTAGGCCCGGGCGCGCCCGGCGGCCTCGAGGATCACCTTTCGTAGCCTGATCGAATGAGGCGTCACCTCTACACACTCGTCCTCGCGTATGAACTCGAGCGCCTGCTCCAGAGACATGACTTTGTGGGGGATCAGCCGCACGAGCACCTCACTGGTAGCGGAGCGCATGTTCGTAAGCTTCTTCTCCTTCGTGGGATTGACGTCCATATCGTCGGCGCGAGCGTTCTCACCCACGATCATCCCCTCGTAGACCTCGACGCCGGGAGCTACGAACATCGACCCTCGCTCCTGCAGATTCAACAAAGCATGTGACGTCGTCAGCCCGCGTCGGTCGGACACCAGGCTGCCCGTGGGCCGGGTGCGTAACTCGCCGTGCCAGGGTTCGTAGCGGTCGAAGACGTGATGCAGGAGCCCCGTCCCGCGCGTCTCGGTCATGAACTCGGTGCGAAAACCGATGAGGGCGCGCGCCGGGACAAGGTACTCCATTCGCACCCAGCCGGTGCCGTGGTTGACCATGTTCTCGAGGCGCCCTTTACGCAGCGCCAGCAACTGGGTGACGACTCCCATGAAATCTTCGGGTGTATCGATCGTCACCCGCTCCACGGGCTCACAGAGCCGCCCGTCGATCTCCTTGGTGACCACCTGAGGCTTTCCCACGGTGAGCTCGAATCCCTCACGTCGCATCAGCTCGACCAGGACGGCGAGCTGCAGCTCGCCCCGGCCCTGCACCTCCCAGGCGTCCGGCCTGTCGGTGTCGAGCACTCGAATCGAGACATTGCCCACCAGCTCGGCCCTGAGCCTGTTGTTCACCAACCTGGCGGTCATCTTGCCGCCGTCCTGTCCCGAGAGTGGAGAGGTGTTGATCCCGACCGTCATCGAGAGACTAGGGTCATCGAAGTGGCTGACCGGGAGGGGGCGCGGGTCCTCGGGGTCGGCCAGGGTCTCTCCGATCGTCACCTCGGGGAGCCCGGCAATCGCAAAGATCTCGCCGGGCCCGGCGGACACCGCGTCCACCCGATCCAGGGCCTCGGTCACGTAAAGCTCCGTGATCTTGACCTTCTCGATCGTTTCATCGGCGCGGCACCAGGCAACCTGCTCGCCTCGCCTGATCGTGCCGTGGAACATGCGGCAGAGAGCCAGCCGGCCGACATAGGGCGACGCATCGAGGTTGGTGACGAGCGCCTGCATGGGATGGCTCTCGTCGTAGGAGGGAGGCGGAATGTGATCGAGCAACAGCTCGAACAATGGCTTGAGGTCACTCCCCTCCTGGTCGTCATGCAGCGACGCCCAACCGGCCCTTGCATTGCAGTAGACGATGGGGAACTCGATCTGTTCTTCGTCTGCATCGAGATCAAGGAACAGCTCGTACAGCTCGTTGACGACTTCGGTGATGCGGGCATCGGGACGGTCTACCTTGTTGACGACGAGGATCACCGGGAGGCGCGCCTCGAGCGCCTTGCGCAGCACGAAGCGGGTCTGTGGCAATGGCCCTTCGCTCGCGTCGACGAGCAGCAGCACTCCATCGACCATTGTCAGGCCTCGTTCGACCTCCCCCCCGAAGTCGGCGTGACCGGGTGTGTCGATGATGTTGATCTTGACGCCCCCGTAGCGGACGGCGGTGTTCTTAGCGAGGATCGTGATGCCCTTTTCCCGCTCGAGGTCCATCGAGTCCATCACTCTTTCAGCGACATCCTGATTGGAGCGGAACGCGCCCGACTGCCACAGCATGGCGTCGACAAGCGTGGTCTTGCCGTGATCGACGTGGGCGACGATCGCTACATTGCGCAGCTCGTGGCGCGCCCGCCGAGTGGGTGAGGGACGTGATTTATTCACAGTCACCACCCACTCGGCTCCAGTGGGTGGGTGGGTTTCATCGCGCCACCGTCGACAGGTAATAGTCTTCGCCCTCGTCGTTCCACTCGAGGTCGACATGTCCCTTGGCGCTTGCGGCCTTTGCGAACTGCAGGAAGCCGGAGTAGCCGTAGTTCTTCTCGCTGAATCCGTTCTGTCTCTTGCGGATCTCGTTCTTGAGCCCCGACAAAGGGGGGGCGCCGGAGCGCTTCTCGAGATCGCCGACCACATCGCGCAGGAGCCCGAAGGCTTTTTCCTCACCGCCCCCGCTGGTGGGAAAGTCGGCCGCCGGATCGCCCTCGGCGCTGCCCGGATGAAGCTCAACCACCTGCTTGGATTCAAGATGGCGCAACAGCTCGCCCCAGGTTCGAAAGCCGTAATCGCCTTCGGAGAAGGTTGGGTCTTTGCGAAGAATGGCTCGCTTGATCATCGACGAAATGACCGGTCCGTCCGTCGATCGTTTGAGGCCCCGGAGAGTCTGGGTCACCAGACGGGAGACCTCCGCGAGATCACCGGTATTGCCGTCGGCTGCCGCCGGGGCGCCGGCACTCCTGCGAGCGCGCGAGCGGGGGGTCTTGGGTGGCTCGCCCGCACCGACGAGCCGCTCATAGAACAAGAACTCGTCGCAGGCGCCCGGCAATAGCTCAGATGTCGAACCCTCGACCCCGATGCCGATCACGCGTCGGTTCAGCTCACGGAGCTTCGACACCAATGGCGTGAAGTCCGAATCTCCGGATGCAACCACGAACGTGGTTATGAAATCGCGCTGGAAGGCAAGCTCGATCGCATCCACCGCCATCTTGATGTCGGCCGCATTCTTTTTGTTCATTCCCAGTCGTTGGGTAATTTCGATCATCTCGATGCGTTGGCCGACAACACCCTGACGGTGGCTCGCAAATAATGTCCAGTCTGCATAGGCGCGCCGGACCACGACGCGGCCACGCTCGGAGAGCGCATCCATAACGATCGACATATCGAGGTCGCCGCCGCGATCACGCGCTCCGATCGCCAGGTTCTCGAAATCAACGAACAACGCTATTCGCTCTTCTTCGTCTGCCACTTCTTCACCTCTGCTTAAGAGTCGCTTCCATCCAGGAGTACCTCTTCTACGTACGGGGGGTGACCGATCACCTTCAGGGCAATCCGGCCGCGAGCCAGATCCACTATTGCATCACCGGCAAGTGCCTTCCGCCACCCTTGCTGCAAACGCTGCCCGGCCAGATCGCCCCCGTTGGATATCACCGCCGCCAGAAGCGCTTCGACCTGGGCTCTGGTCGCCACAAGCTCACTCGCCACCTGTCCGGCCTCACAGCGCGCCCTCAGGAGCGCGTCGGCGATGCCCGCAAGCATCCTGGCGCGCATTTGCACGTTCTTGGAGGGCGTGGGGGCAAGCTCGATCGGAGGTGCCGACCGGCCGCGCGCCACCGCGGCGACTATCTCGCCTCCCGAACGCTCCACCTCCTTCGGGTTCATGCCGCGAACTCCCATGAGATCCTTCTTGCTCGATGGTCCGCGACGCGCTATCTCGGTAAGCGTTACGTCCTTGATCACCCAACCGCGTGGTACATCTCGGCGCGCCGCACTCTGTTCTCGCCACCATGCGAGCTCGCGAAGCACGGTGTTCTGGGTGCGCGAGAGGCTGCCCCGGCTGCCCACCTTCCGCCAGGCGGAATCGGCATCGACATCGCGCCCGGCCGTTGCTTCGATGACTCTCATCTCCTCGGCGACCCACTCGGTGCGCTCCAGCACGGCCAGCTTTTCCTTGAGGTGATCTCCAATAGCCGGGAGGTAGCGAACGTCGTCTGCTGCATAGGTCAACTGCTCTTCGGTGAGGGGGCGGCGGCACCAGTCCGTGTAGGACTCGCCCTTCGTGAGCGATACGCCGAGAACCGCATTGACGAGATTGCCGTATGCGAGCGAGGCGCCGTAGCCTGCAAAACCGGCGGCCCGCTGAACGTCGAAGATCCTCTGTGGGACTACACCCCAGTGCTCGTGGAACAACTCGAGGTCCTGCCCCCCAGAGTGAAGGATGATCTCGACCGCCGGATCGGCGACCAGGGCCGCCACCCCGGTCATGTCCAGGTCCGCCATGGGGTCGACAAGAAAGATGGTATCCCCCACCGCCAGCTGAGCCAGGCAGAGGCGGGACCGGTAGGTGCGCTCGCGCCAGAATTCCGTGTCGAGACCCGCCCGCCCGGCCGCGCGACAGCGTTCCAGTAAGTTCTCGAGGTCGTCCTGTTCGGTCACAGACTCGACCTTCGCCGTCCCCGCCCGGTTCAAGTTGACGGCAACTTCAGCTCGCGCGCGATCAGCATTCGCATTATCTCGGACGTCCCTTCGCCGATCTCAAGGATCTTGGAGTCGCGAAAGTGCCGGCACACCGGGAATTCCTCGATGTAGCCGTATCCACCGTGCACCTGCACCGCATCGCGCGCCACCTCGACTGCAGTCTCCGACGCGAAGAGCTTGGCCATGGCCGCCTGTTTGGTATAGGGACGGCCTTTGCTCTTGAGCCACGCGGCCTTCTGGTAGGCGGTGCGGGCAAGCTCCGTCTTGGTTGCCATGTCCGCGATCTTGAAGCTGATTGCCTGGTAGCCGCCGATAACACGGCCAAAGGCCCGGCGCTCCCCGGCGTAGGAGAGGCATTCATCGAGGCATCCCTGTGCAAGTCCCACAGCCAGAGCCGCGATGGCAATCCTGCCGTCGTCGAGAATCGACAGGAAATTGCGCAACCCGTCACCGCGCCGCCCCAGAAGGTTTGCCTGCGGAACACGGCAATCGCCGAACGCCAGCTCGTGGGTATCGGAGTGGTGCCAGCCCATCTTCCGGTAGGCAGGCCCGACCTCGAAGCCCGGGGTGCCGGCCGGGACGATGATGGCGGAGATCTCCTTTGCGTCCCCCCCCTTGTCCGTGATTGCAGTGATCGTGACGAGAGAGGTTATGGGGGTCCCCGAGTTGGTGATGAACGATTTCGATCCGTTGATCAGCCACTCGTCGCCTTCGAGGATCGCAGTGGTCCGCGTCGCCCCGGCGTCCGAGCCTCCTCCCGGTTCGGTCAAGCCGTAGCCCGCGAGCGCATTGCCGGACACCAGGGAGGGAAGCCAGGTGTTCTTCTGCTCCTCCGTCCCGAAGCGGTAGATGGGCATGGCGCCGAGACCGACCGCGGCCTCGAGGGTTATCGCAAGCGAGGAGTCGACCCGTGCGATCTCCTCGATCGCAAGGCACAGCGTGACGAGATCGGCGCCGGCGCCCCCGTACCTCTCCGGAAAGGGCAGGCCGAAGAGGCCGAGGTCCGCCATCTGCTTTACCGCGTCCAGGGGGAGCTCCTCCTCGAGGTCCCAGCGCTCGGCGTTGGGGCGGATGGCGTCGTCGACGAACGATCTGACGATGGAGACGAAGCTCTGCTGCTCCTCGGAGAGGTCGAAATCCATGGCGCCGATCAGCCTATGTCGGACGGCGACGGACTGCAGGGGAGCCGACCCGCCCCGTCGGCCCCCTCTCGTGCCCTTGTGGACGGCCCTCTATTCGTCCCCGTCCTTGAGGACCCACCGGGTCGGGGAGCCCTCGAAGTCGTCTCCAACCAGTCCGAACGCCCAATGGAGGCGGACCCGGAAGGTCGTGTTGACCCCCGGATCCATCAACTCCATGGAGTAGTCGGTCGAGTATTTGCCGTTGATGAGGGCAAGCACCTCGGCAAGGGGGTCGACTTCTTTGAACACTTCGGCGTATCCCTCCATGATCAACGGGTCCGTGGCATTCTCGACGGCCACGACGCAGCGTGGATCGGCGACGAGGTTCCGGGTCTTGCGCGACCGACCGCCGCTGCTGAACCAGAGGTAGCGGCGATCCCACACTCCCCAGACCGGCATGGCGTGGGGCCGCCCGTCCGGCCACAGGCTGATCACCCAGTAGTTGCGCGAGGCTGTCAGCCGCTCCTCGGCCCATCCCCATGGCAGCAGCCCCGTTCCTTCATTGCTCCCCTGCACTCCGTAGCCCGGCATGAAGGGCCGGCTCGCGTGCGGCTCGTTCATCACACCCCCTCCTTCGGCGTCAACGGCTCAATGTCCCACGACTACGAAGGGGCCGCCACGTGCGCCACGCGACATGCCTCGGCATCGGTTCTCAACTCATCAGTACCCATGGTCGTCCCCCGAAAGTTCCCTCCTCGAGGATCCTCCGCCCGTCACCGATGGGCTCGTCCGCGGGGAGCACAACGTAGTCCGGCCTGAAGCCTCCCGCGGCCATGCGTCGGTCCCACGCCCGCGCCAACTCAGAGAAGCGCACCCGCAGGTCGTTACCTTCCAGCGTCGGGTCGTCGTAGTCGGCGAGCCTCACCCCTGAGAACTGCCACAGGGCCCACGCGAGCCCGTCCGACCCTCGTACCGTCACGATGTCGTCCGGGCCGAGGTGGGCGGCGGCGCGCCGGAGGAACGACCCGGCGGCCAGATCCGGGGAAGCGTAGACCCATCCGGCCCCAGCTCCTCTAATGATCTCCGTCATCTGGAGGGAAGCGAGTGCGGGGGACACCGCCCCCAGTCCCAGCACCAGGCCGCATCCTGCCGCCGCCAGGGCCTGGGATCGTCTCGAGATCACCCGGTAAAGGGCCAGCAGCGCCACCCCGGCAAAGGCGGCCCCGAGAAGGTGCGCCACCGGCCACACCCGCCCCTGGTGGAGAAGGGTTCCGTTGCCTGCGAGGCCACCACGGGCTCCGCGCGCCAGCACTGTGACGCCCAGCCACGCCGCCGTCGAGGCGGTCCAGCCCAGGAGAACGGCCGCCTCGGAGCGGCCCCCATCCGCAGAGCGGAGGATCCGCAGGGCGGCCAGGGCGACACCGGCCGCCGCCAGTGGGAGCAGGAGCCCCCACGACGCCAGCGCCGTGGTCAAGGGCCACTCCATGCCCAACACCGAGATGTCGACGAACCCGCCGAACCGGAGATAGGCCGCCGCCACGGGCCCGGCCCAGAGCCCGAAGACGATCGCCGCAGTCCCCCCCATGGCGAGGCAGACTCCGGCGCTGCGCTTCCGCCCGATGAGGGTCGCGGCGAGGGTCGCCCACACCGCCGATGTCACCAGGAGGGGGGCGCTCAGAAGGCCCACCGCACCCATCACGGCGCCGCACAGTGCGGCCGTACCCCGGGAGGGAACCTTCACCGCGCTGAGGGCCAGCACCCCTGCGAGGGCGACCAGAACCAGAGCGAGCTCACGCGGTAGAGCAGGTGGGAGCAGCGAATACAGGGCGTTCGGGGAGGTCACCACCAGGTCCGCGCTCCCAATCGCCTCCGAGGGACTGGTGACGAGCTCGGGATGATCGGTGAGCAGCCAGCCCAGGCCACCGACAAGCCCTGCAACGGCCGCCGCCGGCGCGCCGGCGCGCCGGTCGATCCGGCGCGCCAGACACGCCACGGCCAGGGGCACCGCCGCGACGACCACCACATGGAGGGTCTCGTGAGCCACCAGGGGGGTCGAGCCCGGCACCAGGCGCACGAGCGTGGCCAGGAGCGCGTGCCAACCCCACGGGTAGGCGTTGCGTGCGAACTCCGGCGCCGGCCCGACCGGGACCGGTTCGCCCCCGAGGAGCTGCTCGGCCCACCCGAGATGCCAGGGTGGATCGCCGCTTCGGACGCCCGAGCCGCCGATGATCACCGGGAGCACGAACAGACACAGTAGCGCAACCGCGGCCACCCCCACGAGGCTCCACCGGGGGGCGGAGATGGGCCGGAACGAGCCGCGTCCCGCCCACAGCGCCGCAGCGCCCAGCGCCGGAACGACACCGGGGAGCCCAAACACCGCTCCCCCCGTGACGATGTGGGCGACCATGCACGCCACCGAGAACAGGACGAAGCCTCCCACCGCATTGAGCGCCCTCTCCGGCCCCGCCAGCCCCCCGGGGACGCTCCCCCGCCCGGCACGCCGGAGCAGCCCATCGCCCACGGCCCACCCGATCGCACCGGTAAGCAGCAGCTGCGTCAGCAGCCCGGCCAACGTCCCAAAGGTCACCGGCCTGCGGGAACAGGGGGCCGGGCCCGCTCGGGTGCGCCCTGGGGCACACCCGAGCGCACCAGGCGGCGGGAGGGGGACATCTACTCGATCACCGCGAGGATCTGCGCAGCGGCTACGGCCTCCCCGGGGCGCACCGGCACGGCCGTCACCGTCCCTCCCCCGGCGGCGCGAATCGTCGTGACCATCTTCATGGCCTCCAGCACCACCAGCGCCTGGCCCGGCTCGACCCGATCGCCGGGCCGGACCACGACCTCGAGCACGGTGGCCTGCATCGGCGCCACGATCCCCTCCTCCGCAGTCCGCCCCGAGGTCGCTCCCGCCATGGCGGGGTGCCACAGCGGCGCGGGGACGCCGTCCACGTGCACGAATCGCGGGCTCCCTGCGTCCGGCCCGCCGGTTGCCTCGAGCAGTCCCAGGATGCCTTCCTCGGCGAGCGTGGCGGTCGTGTGCCTGCCCGAGGTGAAGGCCTCGTGTGCCACCAGGGCACGCAGGGCTCCCATGTTGGTCGTGATGCCCTCAATGACGAAATCCTCGAGGGCGCGCAGCATTCGGGATCGGGCCTCCGGGCGGTCGGCGCCCCACACGATCACCTTGGCCACCATCGAGTCGTAGGCGTCGGGCACGGTGTCGCCGGCCCCGTAACCGGAGTCGATTCGCACGCCGGGACCGGCCGGCTCTCTGTACACCGTGATGACCCCGGGGCTCGGCATGAACCCTTTGGCCGGGTCCTCCGCGTTGACGCGGCACTCGATCGCATGCCCGCGGGCTTCAACGTCTCCCGGGAATCCGAGTGGCTCGCCCGAGGCGATGCGCAACTGGCAGGCGACGAGATCGATTCCGTTGACCTCCTCGGTGACGGTGTGCTCCACCTGAAGCCGCGCGTTCACCTCGAGGAAGTACGGCCGCCCGTCATCGTCGACCAGGAACTCAACCGTTCCCGCGTTGACGTAACCGCACGCCCTGGACAGCGCGACCCCGGCCGCGCTCATCTCTGGTGCGCGGTCGGCCCAGCGGGGAGGCGGTGACTCCTCGATCAGCTTCTGATATCCGCGCTGCAGCGAGCAGTCCCTGACGCCCAGCGCCATGGGCTCGTCCGGCCCGGGTGCAAGGATCTGCACCTCCATGTGCTTGGGGCCGTCCAGGTAGCGCTCGACATAGACGGTTTCGGCGCCGAAGTAGCTCCTCCCCTCCCGGCGCGCCGCCGCAAAGGCCGCATCGGCGTCGTGGGGTGCATGCACAACCTTGAGCCCCCGCCCGCCGCCGCCGCCCGCAGCCTTGACCGCCACCGGGTAGCCGTGCTCGGCGCCGAAGGCCAGGATGTCTGCCGATGATGTCGCAGGGCCCAGCATGCCCGGAACCGATGGGACGCCCGCGGCCTGAGCCAGCCGGCGCGCCGAGAGCTTGTCGGCGACGGACTCCATCGCCTCCGGAGGAGGGCCCACCCAGACGAGTCCCGAGGCGTTCACCGCGCGAGCAAAGTCCGCGTCCTCGGCCAGAAAGCCGTAACCGGGATGCACGGCCTCTGCGCCCGATGCATGGGCTGCGCAGATGATCGCGGCCCCGTCGAGATAGGTATCGCCCGGCGTCCTGCCCGGCAGACGAACCGCGTCGTCGGCGCACGCAACGTGGCGCGCCCCGGAGTCGGGGTCCGAGTAGACCGCGACGGCCTGGACGCCCAGCTCCCTGCAGGTGCGTGCTACGCGAACCGCTATCTCACCGCGATTGGCGATCAGAACCCTCGAGAACATCGGTGTCACCCGGCCGGGTGCCCAGCAGACGTGGGTATTTGCACCTTGGTGCGCACCTCAGCTTCGGCGATCAGCGGTTGCGCCAACGCGGCTCTCTCTCCTCGTTGAACGCCGCGATCCCTTCGGCGCGGTCGTCACTCTGAACGGTCCGCCGCCAGGCGTCGTTCTCGAGCTCGAGGCCGTCGCCGAGCGGCGCTCCCATGGCTGCGTCGATGGCGCTCTTTGCCTCACGTACGGCAACCGGCGAAGACCCACAGACCTCGTTCGCCAAAGCTATGGCCGCGCTTGGGAGATCCGCTCGCCCAACGACCTCGACGACGAGGCCGATCTCTTTGGCGCGCTGCGCGTCGAAACGCCGCCCGGTGAAGATCATCTCCTTGGCGATACGCGGCCCGGCCGCTCGTGTCAGCAGTTGGGTGGCGCCGCCCGCCGGGACCAATCCGACACGTGCCTCCGGAAGTCCGAAGACCGTGTCGTCGGCCGCAAGCGTCAGATCACACGACAACGCGAGCTCGAAGCCTCCCCCCAGAGTGAAGCCGAAGATCGAAGCGATGCTGGGCTGGGGAAGCTCTCGCAGGGCGGCGAACATCGACCGCATCGAGATGCGGTTCAGGTGGAAGTCCTCGAGGCTGAACGCCCGTCTCTCCTTGAGGTCGGCCCCCGCGCAGAAGGCCCTTTCGCCCGCGGCCGTGAGCACGACGGCCCATGTATTCGAATCGCGAGCAACGGCACGCAGCTTCGCGGTCAATTGATCTGCGAGCACTCCGCTGATGGCATTCATCTGGTCGGGTCGGTTCAAGGTCACCACTGCGACGCGGCCCTCGGTGCGTGCGCGCACCAACTCTTCTGAATGGGTCATCACACCGGTGGGACTCCGTGGTGACGTACGGCAGGGCTCCGTTCTCGGGAGGAGAATAGTTGCAGCCGGCGCGCTATCTCTGAGCGCAGGTCGTCCGGCTGCACCACCGCGTCGACGACATTCTCCGATGCCAGGTTGGCTATGTCGATATCGGCCTCGTAGGCAGAGCGACGTTCGGCGATGAAGCGGGCGCGTTCTTTGGGGTCATCGATGCCGGCAATGGCGTTGAAGTAGACGGCGTTGATGGCCGGCTCCGGTCCCATGACGGCAATGCGGGCGGTCGGAAGCGCAATGGTCGCTTCAGGATCGAAACCGGGGCCCGCCATCGCGTAGAGCCCCGCGCCGTAGGCTTTGCGGACAACGATGCACAACTTCGGCACCGTTGCTTCGGATACCGCGGTGATCATCTTGGCGCCGTGGCGGATGATGCCCTGACGCTCGACCTGCGTTCCGATCATGAATCCCGGAACGTCGGCGAAGAACACGAGCGGAATGTTGAACGCGTCACACAACCAGATGAAGCGGGCGGCCTTGTCCGCGGAGTCGACGAATAGGACTCCACCCTTTTGCGAGGGCTGGTTGGCCACTATTCCCACAACGCGCCCTTCGATGCGGGCAAGGCCGGTGATCAACTCGGGGGCAAAGGTGGGTTTCAGCTCGAACATCGATGCGGCATCGACCACACCCGCAAGGAGACCGTACATGTCAAAGGCGGCTCCTTCGTCCTCGGGGACAAGAGATGACAGCGATCCCCCGAACCCGGGAGCGCATGCGTCGACAGGCCCCGGCGGGCTCCGCCAGTTGGACGGGAAATACGACAGATACGCCCGTGCAGCCTCGATCGCCGCCTCGTCATCGGGCAGGGCAAGATCGCCGGAGCCGGAGATGTCGCAGTGCAACCGTGCACCACCCATTTCCTCGAGCGTGACCTTTTCCCCGATAACCGCTTCCGCCATGCGCGGGGAGCCGAGATACATGGACGCATTGCCTTCGACCATGAACACGACGTCGCAGAACGCGGGCACGTATGCTCCTCCCGCAGCAGAAGGGCCGAACAAGCAACAGATCTGGGGCACCTGGCCGGAGGCCTGCACCTGGTTGTAGAAGATCTTTCCCGCTCCGCGCCTCCCGGGAAAGAGGTCCACCTGATCGGTGATGCGGGCTCCGGCGGAGTCCACGAGATAGACGATGGGATGCTCGTGACGGCGGGCAAGCTCGATAATCCGGATGATCTTCTCGACCGTGCGCGCTCCCCATGAACCCGCCTTGACGGTGGAGTCGTTCGCCATGACCGCCACAGGTCGTCCCTCGATGCGTCCGACGCCGGTAATCACACCATCGGCGGGAAGGTCGCCCGCAAGCGCGTTCACCAACAGCCCGTCTTCGGCAAATCCCTCGGCCGAGTCCAACAGCAGGGCCAGGCGGTCCCGGGCAAACAGCTTGCCCTGGTCGGCGGCACGGGCGTGATATTTGGGCGCTCCGCCGGCTTTGGCCCGCTTGATTGCGTCCGAAATCGCGTCTTTCCTTTCACCCATGACCGGTGATCCTAATGGTCGAGTCCCGACTGGGCCCGGCAGCGAACCAGGAGGTCGTTGGATGGGTCCGGCTCAGAATGGTGTCCTGGCGGGGGGCCGGGCTGGTGGGGCCGATCGGGATCACCCCAGGAGGGGTGGTAAGACGCTGCCCCTGCCGAACAGCAGCAGGAGGCCCAGAGCGAGACTCAGGGTGCCCGTGACCAGGGCAACGGCCGCGTAGACAAGGAAGTTTCGCCCGGCTCTCAAAAACCCGAAGGTGGAAGCAAGGGCGATCAAGCTATTGGAGACGAACAGCCCGATCAAGAAGGTGCTTAACAGGATCGCTCCTGCGGCGCGGCCGCCCGCCCCTACTGCGCTCAGGAATAAAAGCACCTGCGTGGGAGTCTCTGCGCCGATGCCGTGCAGCATGCCTACGCCCACGCAGGTCATCGTTCCGTACTCCATGAAAGGGTCGGCCGGCAGAGCACCGGAATGACCATGACGGTGGCGATGGGCCCGGACTTTGGTCTCCAAGGCCACTCCACCGGACTGCTCCCCCATGGGGACGTCCGAGTGGTCATGCGAAGCGTGCAGAGCCTGCTCGTGGTTGTGATCGTGGTTGTGCTCGATCACGCCGTAGCGATCGCCCGAGCATCGCCAATCACGCAAGAATCGAATCGCGCGTCGCGCCCCGGAGAAAATCAGCATCCACCGGCTGCGCATTCGGAAGTCGCGCCGGTGCCGAATCAGGGCGTAGAAGACGTATGCGCCTAGCGCCAGGAGGGTGATTCCGACGAAACGCTCAAGGACGCGATCTACGCCGCCCGGCAATCGGGCTCCTAGCTCGATGGCGAGCAGACCCAGGACCAGCACTGCGCCAGCGTGACCCGCCGCATAGAGAGTGGCGAACCGCATCGAGGCCCGGGGATGCGTCTGCGAACTGGTGATGTCCGTGATCGCCGCGATGTGATCCCAGTCCACGCCGTGGCGAAGCCCGAACAGAAAAGTGGTGGAGATCAGCGCAAGGCCAAAACCTTCCTGAGCAGCAGTCTCCATCTGGCTCCACCCTCGAGAGCGGTGCTTCGGGCTGCTCCGATGATAGGAGTTGTTGCAACCATATGCAATAGCGCGCACGTGCCCCATGGAGTGATCAGAACGTCTCCCGACACTTCCCACACACTCCCGAGATCGCAAAGTGAGTGAAGTCCGGCGTGAAGCCGTTCTGGCGCTCGATTGCCCCGGCAAGTGATCGGGTCTCGGCAATATCGAGGCTCAGGTCCCGTCCGCAGGCATTGCAGACGAGGTGCACGTGGTCAGCCCGCCCGGCCAGGTGGTAAGCGTATCCCTCTTCGCCATGGGAGTGGGACACGAAGCCTAGTTGCTCGAGCAATCCCAGCGTGCGATAGACGGTCGATGCGTTGACTCCGGGAAGACGCTGGGCTACCGCATGGGCGACTCCTCCCGGTGATATGTGCCCGCGGGTGCTCAGGGCTTCCCGGAGGATCGCCCGTCGTTGCGGCGTGACCCGGTGGCCCCTTTCCCGCAAGGTGCGAAGGACGTTCTCCAACTCGATGTTGTCTTTTCCCGGGCCCATCCGCTTTCTCCTTGATCGGGTTGGGCTTCCGCCCCCGCGGCTCCAGGATAGCCTTCTGCCCTACCGTGGGCGGGGGACGGGCGCGGCGCGCAGCTGAGTTATCTCGGCCGAGTGAAGGGCCAGCCTCGCGCCCTTCACCTCGATCTCGAGGGCGCCCGAGGGGAGCAGGCCACGGGCGATTCCGCTCAGGGTCCGCCCGTCGGCCAGACGAGCGGCCACGGACATCCCGATCACCACCGAGCGCCGTTCGGCGCGCCGCAACAGCTCAGCCCGTCCGGCCGGATCCGTCAGGCGGCCGTAGGTGTGCTCGAACTCCGTCAGGATCGCCGCGAGCAGCCCCGCACGATCGACCGGCCGGCCGGGCTCGCTGCGCCCCAGGGCGTCCGAGATACTGGTTGCGCCGTCCACGACCTCCGCGGGCATCCCGGCGGGCAGGTGCATGTTCAGTCCGAAACCCACGACCGCAACCTCGACCCGGTCGCCGCGGGTGGCGGATTCCACCAGCAGGCCCGCGAGCTTCCTGCCGCCGACCGTGACGTCATTGGGCCACTTGAGACCGGTCCGCACGCCGTAGACCGCCTCGACCGCCTCCGAGCAGGCCACGCCCGCCGCGGTGGTGAGGAGGCGCACGGCCTCGGCATCGGGTTGGGGACGCAGGATGAGCGAGAACATCAGGCTCGATCCGGGTCGGTCTATCCAGTCTCTGTCCCACCGTCCCCGCCCCTGGGTCTGGTGGTCCGCCACGACCATGGCACCCTCCGGCGCGCCGTCCCGCGCCCACCCCCAGGCCTCGTCGTTGGTTGAGCCGATTGCGTCGAAGAACCGAACCGGGCGGCCCAGCCGACCGTGTACGGCGATCTCGATGGCTTCGGCACTCAGATCGTGAGGCATGGCGAACGTAGGATAGGGCGCCATGGTCAAGAAAGTCCTGGTTGCGAACCGAGGAGAGATAGCGGTCAGGGTGATCCGGGGGTGTCATGACCTCGGAATCAGCTCGGTCGCGGTCTACTCCGAACTGGATGCCGACGCGGTCCACACGCGACTGGCCGATGAGGCCTACCTGATCGGGCCGGGGGCGGCGGCCCAGTCCTACCTGAGCATCCCGGCGATCCTGGATGCGGCCCGACGGTCAGGCGCCGAAGCCGTCCATCCCGGATACGGATTCCTCGCAGAAAACGCGGCCTTTGCGCAGGCGGTGATCGACGCCGGCCTCGTTTGGGTGGGCCCGTCTCCGGAAGTCATTGCGGCGATGGGGGACAAGACGGCTGCCCGCAGCGCCGCCTCCGACGCCGGAGTGGCCACTGTTCCGGGCACAGAGGAACCGGTCACGACGCCGGAGGCGGTCGTCCAGTTCACACGGCAGCACGGGACCCCGGTCGCCATAAAAGCCGCCGCCGGAGGCGGCGGCAAGGGCTTCCGCGTCGTCGAGCGCTCCGAGGATTTCGCCGATGCCCTTTCGGGCGCCGCCCGAGAGGCTCAGACCTATTTCGGGTCTCCGGATGTCTACCTCGAGCGCTACCTCCCCCGTCCCCGGCACGTCGAGGTCCAGGTGCTCGGCGACGTAACCGGCGCCATCGTGTCCTTTCCCGAGCGCGACTGCTCCCTGCAACGGCGCCACCAGAAGCTAATCGAGGAATCCCCGTCTCCGTCGCTGACCGCCGGCGTCCGGGAGGAGATCATGGCCGCCGCCGTCAAGGTCTCGAAGCAGGTGGGCTACCTCAACGCGGGGACCTGCGAGTTTCTGCTGGACGCGGACGGCGTCACCTTCTACTTCCTCGAGATGAACACCCGCCTCCAGGTGGAGCACCCGGTCACGGAGATGGTGACCGGCGTCGACCTCGTGCGCGCCCAACTCCTCATTGCGGCGGCGGAGGGACTCGAGTTCGCACAATCCGACATCGAGCTGAGGGGGCACGCGATCGAGTGCCGCGTCAACGCAGAGGATCCCGCCAGGAACTTCATGCCCGCGCCCGGCAGGATCACTGAATACGCGGAGCCCGGCGGTCCCGGTGTCAGGGTCGACTCGGGCGCCGGCACAGGCACGACCGTGCCCCAGGCCTACGACCCGTTGGTTGCCAAGGTCATCGTCCATGGTGCGTCGCGCGAAGGGGCGCGCCTCCGTATGCTCCGCGCTCTGGGCGAGTACACGGTTGCCGGCATTCAGACCTCCATCCCCTTCCATCAGGTGATGCTCGCAGATCGAAGGTTCAGGTCCGGTGACTACCACACCCGCACCGTGGAGGGCGAGATGAGCCTGACCCCGGGAGCCGGCCCCTCACCCACAGCCGATGAGGCGGGGGTGATCCAACGCCGGTGGACGGTCGAGGTGGACGGCAAACGGTTCGAGGTGAGTGCACGCGAGCGCATCGGAGGCCGGAGGACGACCAAGCCCAAACCCCCCTCCTTCGGAAGTGTGGGCCGGGGTGGCTCCGAGGTGCTGAGCGCCCCCATGCAGGGGACCGTCCTCAAGCTGCTCGTCGAGCAGGGCGATGTGGTCGAAGCCGGTGACCCTGTATGTGTCCTCGAGGCGATGAAGATGGAAAACTCGATCCTCGCCCACACCGGCGGAAGCATCGAAGAGGTGGCCGTCGAGCCCGGGGCCAGCGTCGAGGCCGGGGCCACCATAGTCATCATTCGCTGACGCTAGATAGCCCTGACCGGCCTGTGGCGGCGCTAATTGTGCTTAAAGAAACGCTCGGTCACCGCCGATAACCGCGGGTAATTCACCTCTGCACGCCGGCCATACCGGGGAGGTCGCTGAGATCGATTCCATAATCATCATCATTGCCTTGCTCGCCGTCCTGGTGCCCCTCGGCCTGATCGAGATGCGCAGTTACATCGGGCGGCTGAAGCTGCAGCAGGAAGATCAACTCGAAGCGCTGTCCCATTCTGATTCGGTTACCGGGGTGGCAAGCCGGCTCACGTGGGACGCAGAAGTTCCCCGTGAGCTGTCGAGGTCGGGCCGGGACGGGAGCCCCGTGTGCCTGGCCCTGGTCGAGATCGATGGCATGAAGGCCTACATCTCCGAGAACGGCGCCGAGGGGGCTCGCCGCTTCCTCAAGGCGGCAACGGCGAAATGGGTGGAATGTCTTCGGGCTTCGGACCTGCTCGCGCGCTACACCCGGGACGATTTCGGCATCCTGCTGCCCGGATGCGACATCACTGTGGCCAGCACGGTCATCAACCGGCTGTGCGCAGCGACGCCGGAGGGGCTCACCTGCTCCGCCGGGGTAACTCACTGGGACGAATCCGAGTCCGCCTCAAGTCTCGTGGAGCGTGCCGAGGGGGCGCTGAAGCAGGCGCAAGATGGAGGCCGCAACCGTGTGGTGATTCTGGAGGCGCCCCTCCCGGCTCCGACCGACGCCTCATCCCCGACGCACCACCAGTAGGGTCGTCCGGGAGACGGATGGCTCCGGTCGAGCCCGGAGATCGAAGCGACGGCCGGCAATAAACCGAGGCCATCCCGGGGAGCAGCATTCGTCGCCGGAGCCAAGCCAACTCGTAATCGCCGTCTGACCCAGACGCCGCTCTCCAGGAGAGCTCGAACGAAGGACTGGGTCCGGCGCACCGGGTTTTAGATGCCGGTGATGCGCAACCCCGCCCCGTCGGTCTTGTAGCGCCGGTTGATTCCTATCAGCAGCGCCGTCAGCGGCTCCACATAGCGGGCGTTCTCGAGCGGGCCCGCGTTCACATAGCGCAGGTCGGGGATGGCTTCGACCAGTTCCCGGACCACGCCCTGGGCGGATCCCCTGGGACCGCAGACGAGCACATCGCCCTGGCACGGAGTCTCGACCTCCGCCAGCGCAGAGGCGGACAGGGAGTGGAACGCCGCGCACACCTTCACACCTTCGGGCAGCCGAGCCGCTCCCTGCTGCGCTGCGGATCCCTCCCACACTCCTAGGACATGGGATGCCTTGCCTCCCACCGACGCCGCGAGCGGAACCGTGCAGTCGACCACGACAGCGTCACCGACATGCTCGGCAATGGACTTGTAGATGGCTGCTTGTCCGGCGTAGGGAACCGCCACCACGACCGCCGGCGCCGAGGCTGCTGCATCGGGGTTGGCCAACCCACGCGCCCGAGCATCCGGGAAGAGGGAGCGGAGCTGTGCGGCCGCCTCCTCGGCGCGCTCTGCGTCGCGCGAGCCGACGATCACCTCGATGCCGGCCGCCGCCCACCGGGCCGCCAATCCGAACCCCGCCGCGCCGGTGCCTCCGATAACCGCAACGGCGTCCGGGGTCAGCGGCACCTCAGCCCGCCGGCTCGTACTCGCCGAAGACCCGTCGCAGCACCTGCGAAACCTCGCCCAAAGTGGCATAGGCGGCCAGCGACTTACGCATCGGATACAGGAGATTGCCGTCGCTCCGAGCCGCCTCCTCGAGCTCTTTGAGCGCGGTCTCGACGGCCGCTCCGTCCCTCTCGTCGCGCAACTCTTCGAGCCGTTCGATCTGACGGGCCTGGAGCTCAGGGTCCAGCTTGTGCAGCTCCATCGGCTCCTCGAGCGGCTGGACGAACTTGTTGACTCCGACGACCACCCGCTCGCCGGACTCCAGTCCCGTGTTGATCCGGTAGGCGGTGTCCTCGATCTCGTTCTTCATCCAGCCCGATTCGATGACCTCGACCGCCCCGCCCATGCCGTCGATACGCTCAATGTACTCGGCGGCGCGATCGTGGATCTCCTCGGTCAGCGACTCGACGAGCCACGACCCGCCGAGCGGGTCCGCGGCGTCGGCGACGCCCGATTCGTGGGCGATGATCTGCTGGGAGCGAAGGGCGATCCGGGCCGCCCTTTCGCTGGGGAGCTGTAGCGCTTCGTCGAATGAGTTCGTATGCAGCGACTGCGTGCCTCCGAGCACCGCAGCCAGCGCTTCAAGTGTTGTGCGGACGATGTTGTTCTCGGGCTGCTGGGCCGTCAGGGTGGCCCCGCCGGTCTGCGTGTGGAAGCGCAGCATGGCAGAGCGAGGGTTCTTGGCTTTGAAGCGGGTGGTCATGATCTCGGCCCACAACCGCCGCGCCGCCCGAAACTTGGCCGCCTCTTCGAAGAAGTTCATGTGGCAGGCGAAGAAGAACGACAGCCTTGGCGCGAAGTCATCTACCGCGAGTCCCGCTTCGAGAGCAGCTTCCACGTAGGCGATGCCGTCGGCGAGGGTGAAGGCAACCTCCTGGACCGCAGTGCTCCCCGCCTCCCGCATGTGGTAACCACTGATCGAGATCGTGTTCCAGCGCGGGAGCCGGTCGCCGCAGTAGGCGAACAGGTCGGTGACGACCCTCATGGATGGTTTGGGCGGGTATATGTAGGTGCCGCGCGCCGTGTACTCCTTGAGGATGTCGTTCTGTGTAGTCCCCGTGATGTGCCTCGGGTCGACCCCCTGGTCCAGGGCCACCTGCTCGTAGAGGAGCAACATAATCGCCGCCGTGGCGTTGATGGTCATCGAAGTCGAGACCTTGTCCAGGGGAATGCCCTCGAGCAACAGCTCCATGTCCCTCAGGGAGTCGATGGCCACCCCAACCCGGCCCACCTCATCGGCGGCAAGGGGATGGTCCGAGTCGTAGCCCATCTGGGTGGGGAGGTCGAAGGCAACCGACAGACCGGTCTGGCCCGCCTCGAGGAGGTAGCGAAAGCGGCTGTTGGTCTCCTGCGCGCTCCCGAAACCCGCGTACTGGCGCATCGTCCATAGGCGCTCCCGGTACATCTCGGGGTAGATCCCGCGGGTGAACGGGTGGTGACCCGGCGCGCCGGTGTCTCCGGGGGGTGTTTCGACCTGCTCGGGCGTATAAACCGGGTGTATCTCGATGCCTGAATCGGTTCCGCGACTTTGGACCACGACCACCATGCTAGACGACACCTAGTGCTCCTGCGCGGAAGTAACGCCAGCGTCCAGGGGGGCACTGCGCGGCGAAGGCAAGGCGCGAGGAGTCGTGCGTACCCAGAGTGTACGTGCGCGACGAGCAACGCAGCCATCGTCGATGCAGGGCTGTCCTGGGGCGACGGAACTTACGCAAAGGTGCACCAGTAGGGTGCCGAGGGGGCTAAATTCATCAGAGCATGACAACCGTCGAGCAGGTTTACCAAAAGCACCGGCCCGAGGCTTTCGAGGCGAAGCGCAAACCCTCGTCCTTCGAGGTCTGGTCGTGGTTCTTCATGCGTATCAGCGGCGTCCTCTTGCTCTTCCTGGTCCTGATACACCTCTTCATCATGCATCTCGTGGGCAGCGGGGTCGAGCGGGTCGACTTCGCGTTCGTCGCCCGGAGGTGGGACTCGGTGGGATGGAAGACCTTCGATTGGCTCATGCTGTTCCTGGCCCTGCTCCACGGCACGAACGGTCTGCGCATCGTCATCGATGACTACCTGCGCAAGCCGCCGCTGCGCACCGCGGTGAAGGCCCTCCTATACACGCTGACCGTAGTCCTCATGATCATGGGCACCGCGGTGATCGTGACCTTCGACCCCACGGTCGGAGCCTAGGTGCCCGGTCCGGCCACGATCTTGAGGGAGCGCTAGGTGGCCCACCTCCACACGTACGACGCGCTCATAGTCGGGGCAGGAGGGGCCGGCCTTCGCGCCGCGTTGGCCGCCGGCAAGAACGTCAAGACCGCGGTCGTCTCCAAGCTCTACCCGACGCGCTCCCATACCGGCACGGCCCAGGGTGGAATGTGCGCGGCGCTGGCCAACGTCGAAGAGGACTCCTGGGAGTGGCATGCCTTCGATACGGTGAAGGGCTCGGACTTCCTCGCCGATCAAGATGCCGTCGACATCATGTGCCGGGAGGCCGTCACTTCGGTTCACGAGCTCGAGCGCATGGGCCTTCCGTTCAACCGCACACCGCAAGGGAAGATCGATCAGCGCCGTTTTGGCGGACACACACGAGACCACGGCGAGGCACCGGTCAGAAGAGCCTGCTACGCGGCCGATCGGACAGGACACATGATCTTGCAGACGCTGTATCAGCAGTGCAACAAGGAGGGCGTCGAATTCTTCAACGAGTTCTTCGTACTCGACCTCATCATGGTCGATGGTGCGTGCGCGGGGATCGTCGCATACGAGATTGCGACAGGGCAGCTGCACATCTTCCACGCCAAGTCGGTTCTATTCGCCACCGGTGGCTTCGGAAAGATGTTCAAGATCACCTCGAATGCCCACACGCTGACCGGCGACGGCCCGGGTGTCGTGTACCGGAACGGGCTCCCGCTCGAGGACATGGAATTCTTTCAGTTCCATCCCACCGGTCTATACCGTCTGGGGATTCTGTTGTCGGAGGCGGCGCGCGGGGAAGGTGGCATTCTCCGCAACAAAGACGGCGAGCGGTTCATGGAGAACTACGCGCCGACGATCAAGGACCTGGCGCCTCGCGACATGGTGTCGCGTGCGATGTTCTCCGAAATGAAGGAGGGGCGCGGCGCAGGGGAGAACAACGATCATCTGCTCCTGGACCTGACCGATGTCGATCCCGAAGTCGTCGAAAAGAAGCTTCCCGACATCACCGAGTTCGCCCGCACCTATCTGGGTGTGGAGCCCCTGGAAGAGGGAGTTCCCGTCGTTCCCACGGCGCACTATGCAATGGGTGGGATCCCCACCAACGTCAAAGCCGAGGTCCACCGCAATGCCGCCGGTGACATCGTGCCCGGCTTCTATGCGGCCGGTGAGTGTGCCTGCGTGTCGGTGCACGGCGCAAACCGCTTGGGGACGAACTCGTTGCTCGACATCGTCGTCTTCGGGCGTCGCGGCGGAGTCGAGATGACCGAGTATGCATCGACGCATCCGCTGCTCGATATTCCCGACGACGTTCATCGGCGCGCCGAGGAGTGGATCGAAGCGCTCATGGAAGGAGACGGCGGCGAGCCGCTCGCCGACATCCGGGAGGTGCTGCAGAACGAGATGATGGACAAGGCGTCGGTAGTGCGAAGCGAAGACACTCTCACGGACGTTCACGAGACGATAGGCAAGCTGCGGGCACGCTACGAGCTCACCCGCGTGCGTGACCGGAGCAAGATCTTCAACACCGAGCTCGTCGAACACATCGAGTTCGGATTCCTGCTCGACATGGCCGAGGCGCTCGTGGTTTCGGCGCGCGCCAGGACCGAAAGCCGCGGCGGTCACTACCGCGACGATCATGAGCTGCGCGAGGATGAGCACTGGCTCAAACACACCTACGCTACGAAGAGAGACGACGGGGACCCCGAGCTCACCTACAGAGATGTGACCCTCGGCCGTTACACGCCGGTGGAAAGGAAGTACTGACGCGTGGATGTTCGCCTGCGGATCCAGCGGTTCAATCCGGAGCA
>JACDCD010000166.1 GCA_013694625.1 Actinomycetota bacterium
TACCCTACGGGTACGCACGACTCCTCGCGCCTTGCCCTCGCCGCGCAGTGCCGCCCTGGACGCTGGCGTTACTTCCGCGCAGGAGCACTAGATGGCCGAAGTCAAGGACGCCTGCGGCGTCGTCGGAGTGTTCTCCCCCAGCGAAGACGTTCCCAGGCTCGTCTATCACGCTCTCTACGCCCTGCAGCATCGTGGCCAGGAATCGGCCGGCATGGCGGTCTCGGACGGTGCGAGCATGGTGGTGTTCAAGGAGCTCGGGCTGGTGGCTCAGGTCTTCGACGAATCCGTGCTGCAGAGTCTTCAGGGTCATGTCGCCATCGGGCATGTCAGGTACTCCACTACCGGGGCTTCGTCGTGGAACAACGCACAGCCGTCCTACAAGAGTGCGCCCTCCGGGCAGTTCGCCCTCGCCCATAACGGCAATCTGGTCAACTCCAACGACCTGAGGGACTCGCTCAGGCTGGCTGGTGGCGACCCCACCCCTGGACGGGTGCTGAGGGCGTCGTCTGACACCGACCTCGTCGCTTCCCACGTCGCGCGTGCGAACGCCGGAAGCACCAAGGAAGCGATTCTCCAAGTGCTGCCGCAGCTCTCTGGGGCGTACTCGTTCACGATGATGGACGAGACGAGCGTTTTCGGCGCGCGCGATCCCCATGGTTTCCGGCCCCTTTGCATCGGTAAGCTTGGCGAGGACACGTGGATTCTCGCGTCCGAGACGTGCGCGCTGGATCTTCTGGGAGCGGACTTCATCCGTGACGTGGAGCCCGGTGAGCTCGTGTGCATAGATCACCACGGCTTGGTGAGCGAAAGATTCGTCGACGTCCGTCACGCCTCATGTGTGTTCGAGCATGTTTATTTCGCACGACCCGACTCCAATCTGATGGGTCAGAACGTCTACGCATCAAGAGTCCGCATGGGAGAACGGCTCGCGGAAGAGGCCAACGCGGAGGCAGATTTGGTCATGCCGGTGCCCGACAGCGCCATTCCTGCAGCTCAGGGCTTCGCCCGGAGATCGGGCATCGCCTACGGTGAGGGCTTCGTCAAGAACCGCTACGTCGGACGCACCTTCATCCAACCTACTCAGGCCATGCGCGAGCAGGGTATCCGCATGAAGCTGAACCCACTGCGCGAAGTGATACAGGGCAAGCGAGTGGTTGTGGTCGACGACTCCATAGTGCGAGGCAACACGACGAGGCAGATTGTCGCCATGCTCAAAGACGTCGGGGCGCGCGAGGTTCATATGCGCATCTCATCACCTCCGATCAAGTGGCCGTGCTTCTACGGCATCGACATGCCCGATCGGGACGAGCTGATCGCCTCACACCTGGACGTCGATAGCATCCGTTCGCACATATCGGCCGATTCCCTGGCGTTTCTTTCTCTGCAGGGAATGGTCGAGGCTACGCGGCTCCCGCAGGAGAGCTTCTGCACCGCATGCTTTTCGTCGCGGTATCCGGTTCCGATTCCGCCCGCGGAGCTCCGTAACAAGCAGGTCCTCGAGCCGCAGGGCGTTTAGTGGCGTGCTAGACCTCACGGTGGATGCTGGCGTCGCAACGCTCAGGTTCAGCCGCCCGGAGGTGCTCAACGCCTTGGACGAGAGGTTGGGGGCCGAGGCGCTCGATGCCTTTCGTACTGTGGCCGGAGACGAAAGGGTTCGCTGTGTGGTCCTTACCGGAGCAGGGCGAGCCTTCTGCTCGGGTGAAGATCTCGGGGCTCTCGCCGAAGGCTATTCGCGGGGCGAGCCCGCCGATTTGGGTCGAATCTTGCGCGAGCGTTATAACCCGTTGATCCGGGCGATCCTGGCGGCGCCCAAGCCGGTGATGGCCGCATTGAACGGGGTCGCTGCCGGTGCAGGGGCGAGCATTGCTCTTGCATGCGATGTCAGGATCGCCTCTGCCGAAGCGAGCCTGGTGTGGCCATTTGTCAGAGTAGGCCTTGTCCCCGATTCCGGGGCGCTGTGGTTCCTTACGAGAATGGTGGGAGCTTCGCGCGCCTGGGCTCTGGTGGCAGACGCCAACCCGGTACCGGCACCAGATGCTCTGCAACTCGGGTTGGTCCACCGCGTGGTTCAGGCCGGCGAGTTCGAGTCTGTGTGGCGGGCAGAGGCGCAGCGTCTGGCGTCGGGACCGACGCGCGCCTACGCGCTAACCAAAGCCCTTCTGGCGCGTGCCTCTGAGCTGTCGTTGGATGAACAACTCGAGCGCGAGGTGGAGGCTCAAGCACAGGCAGGGGCAACTCTCGATCACGTGGAGGGCGTCCAGGCGTTCCTGTCCAAACGCCGACCCGAGTGGCAGGGCCGTTAGCGTCTTGGTGCACCGAGGCGCGATCGTGCAGGCGCGACCGGCGCGAGGAAGCCTTAGAGTGGATCATCACAGGCTGTGCATGAGGAGGTACCAGCGATGATTACCGCGCCGGACCCGTTTCCCATTCTGGGAATCGACTACATCGAGTTCTATGTCGGTAATGCCAGGCAGGCGGCGCACTACTACAAGGCACTAGGCTTCACTCCTGTGGCTTATGCAGGGCTCGAGACCGGGTCGCGCGACCGCGCCTCCTATTGTGTGAGACAAGGCGAGATCAACCTGGTCTTCACCGGGGCGATGCACTCAGAGAGCGGCATAGCCAGGCATGTCGGGGACCACGGGGACGGCGTTTACGACGTCGCGCTGCGCGTCCCCGATGCGGCCGAGTCCTATTCCGCCGCCGTCTCGCGCGGCGCAACCGGAGTGTCGCCGCCCGAGACGTTCGAGGACGATCGCGGCAAAGTGGTGCGTGCATCGATCGCGACCTACGGCGAGACGATCCATTCACTGGTGAGCCGGGATGGTTACTCGGGGGCCTTCATGCCGGGCTTCAGCTCACTGGAGGCTGGTGACACCAAGGGTTTCGGCATTCGCTACGTTGATCACGTGGTCGGGAACGTCGAGCTGGGAAAGATGAACGAATGGGTGAGCTTCTACGAGCGCATTATGGGGTTCACCGAGCTTGTGCACTTTTCAGATGATGACATCTCGACCGAGTATTCGGCCTTGATGTCAAAGGTTGTGTGGTCTGGTGAGGGAAAGATCAAGTTTCCGATCAACGAACCGGCGCAGGGGAAGCGCAAGTCCCAAATCGAGGAGTACCTCGACTACTACGGCTCACCTGGTGTGCAGCACATCGCAATGGCGTCTGAGGACATCGTCGGGACGGTCGAGTCCATGCGCGCCGCGGGACTCGACTTCCTGCAGATACCTGATACCTACTATCAGGACGCCAGAGAGCGCGTGCCGGAGATCGAACCGCAGTTGAACGACCTGGCTCGAAACGGCATCCTCGTGGACAAGGACGAGGACGGCCACCTCCTGCAGATCTTCAGCAAGCCGGTTCAGGATCGGCCCACGGTGTTCTACGAGGTCATCGAGCGCCACGGCGCACGCGGGTTTGGCGCGGGGAATTTCAAGGCTCTGTTCGAGGCGATCGAGCGGGACCAGGCGCTGCGAGGAAACCTCTAAACTAGCCGGGTGGCGGCTCGGGGTGCTCGAGTTTTTCGATCACCTTCAAAATGAACTTTGCAGCGGCCATGCCGTCGAGGATGCGGTGGTCGAAGGTGACCGACAGATTCATCATCTTGCGGATGACTATGTGACCGTTGCGCACCACGGGGCGATCGGTCGCCTTGTGCACGCCCAGGATAGCGGCTTGCGGGTAGAGCACGATCGGTGTCGCCATCAGGCCGCCAAACGCGCCAGGACTAGTTACGGTGAATGTCGAGCCCTGCAACTCGGTGAGCTGGAGATTTCCGGCGCGCGCCCCACTCGCAAGGCGCTCGATGTCGGTTGCGAGCTCCAGAACTGACTTGAGGCCGGCGTTGCGAATCACCGGAACCACCAGGCCGTCGGGAGTGTCCACGGCGATGCCGATGTCGCAACGGTCGTGGAAAACGATCTCGGAGGCGACTTCATCGAGCGAGGCGTTCAGTGCTGGGTACTGTTCGAGGGCGGCGGCCGCCGCCTCGACGATGAATGGCAGGTAGGTGAGCTTCGGCGCGCCGGAAGAGCGCTCGTTGAATGGCTTTCGGATGTTGGCCAGCTCGGTGACGTCGCACTCTTCGACGTGGGTAACCGGCGGTACCCTTCGATGGGCCTCGCTCATCCGGGTCGCTACGGAGCGCCGGACTCCTCGCAACGGCTCGCGCCGCTCGGCGGCGTGCGGGGCCGGTGGCGAAGGAGAGCTCCCCTCCGCCTCGACATCGGCTCGCAGGATGCGCCCTCCAGGTCCGGAGCCCGCCAGGCCGTGGAGTTGAACTCCCAGGCTGCGCGCCAACTGCCGTACCGAGGGTGTGGCTTTGACCTCTCCGACGTCCCGGGCATTTTCTCCGCCGGGTTGGGGACCCTCGGCCGAGGCGCTCGGGGGCACATCCACATCTTGATCGGGGGCGGCATCGATCGATATCAGCACCGCGCCGACGGGTGCGATGTCGCCCGTCCCGTAGTGGATCCTGGACACGACTCCGGCGTACGGCGAGGGGATCTCGGCCGACGCCTTGTCGGTAATGACGTCCACCAACGCCTGATCCTCGGAGATGGTGTCCCCTTCCGCAACGTGCCACCGGTCGATTTCGGCCTCGGCCACGCCTTCCCCGAGGTCGGGAAGCTTGAAGTCGGGCATTACCAGCTGAGGACTGCGCGGGCGCCCGCCACTATGCGGTCAACCGATGGGAGGTAATCATCTTCGTTTGCGAACTGGGGAGAGGGGACGTCGAACCCGGTCACTCGTCCGACGGGCGCTTCGAGGTCTGCCATGACGCGCTCGTGGATGAGGCTCGAGACCTCCGCCCCTATCCCGGCCATTCGGGGCGCTTCGTGCACCACCAGGGCGCGTCCGCACGCGGACGCAGCCGCCGTGATCGCGTCGGCGTCCAGCGGATACAACGAGCGCAGATCCACCACGCGCGCCTCGACTCCCTCATCGGCCGACAGAGCGGCGGCGGCATCCATGCAAAGGGGAACGGTGGCGCCGTAGGTGAAGACGGCCAGGTCATCGCCGTTGCGGGCAGTGCGGGCGTGTGCGATCGCATTGTTGTAGATGTCGTCACTACT
This sequence comes from Actinomycetota bacterium, assembly GCA_013694625.1. Classification (GTDB taxonomy): domain Bacteria; phylum Actinomycetota; class CADDZG01; order CADDZG01; family WHSQ01; genus JACDDL01. Next base: position 5,082 of record JACDCD010000166.1, read on the forward strand.
CGTGATTGGAAAGGGCAGCTCGTCGGAGACGTCTCCTCGAATGCTTCGGTAGATGCGCTTGGGCTCCATGAAGATCACGGGGTCGGGATCGAGGATTGCGGCCACCAGCATGTTCCGGGCGTCCCCGGGTGTGCTGGGAGAGACGACTTTGAGTCCCGGCACATGGGTAAACAGAGCTTCGGGACAATCCGAATGGAGCTCGGGGGCCCGGACGCCGCCACCGTACGGGATTCGCACCACGATCGAAGCAGGGCATTCTCCTCTGGTACGCCATGCGTAACGCGCGGCGTGAACGACAATCTGCTCGAAACCCGGATAGACGAACGCGTCGAACTGGATCTCGGCGACCGGAAGCATCCCGTAGAGCGACATGCCGATCGCAGATCCCACTATCCCCGCCTCGGCAAGGGGAGTGTCGATCACCCTGTCGCCGCCGAACTCGTCCAGCAACCCTGCCGTCACCCTGAAGACCCCGCCGGTCTGAGCAATGTCCTGTCCCAGAACCACCACCCGGTCATCCTTCGCCATGACCTGTCGCAGGCCGAGGTTCAGGGCTTCGACCATCGTGAGCCGGCTCAAGTCCCGGCCGGAGCTTCGGCGTCGCCGGTGGAAGGGCCCGGCTGCGGAGCCAGAGGTTTCACCGCGGGTGGGCGGTCCGTCCCCTGCAGCTCGGCGAGCCCTTCATCGAAGCTCCACGGGCGGCCCGAGGCGTAGACGTGGTCGAACAGAATCTCACGTCCGGGTTGCGCTATCGCCTCCATCTCGTGCACCGCCTGAGCGATGGTCTTCTTGGCCTCGGCGCCGATGCTCTGCAGGTCGTCGTCATCGAGCACCCCCAGCCGTAAGAGGTACGAAGCCATGCGATTCACCGGTTCGAGCGTCCTCCACCTCTGCGCCTCGGACTCATCCCGGTAGAGCTTTGGATCGTCGGCCGTCCCGTGCGCTCCGAGCCTGTAGCAGAAGGCCTCGATGAGCGTTGGGCCACCACCGTTACGCCCGCGCTCCAAGGCCTGGCTCGTGGCTGCGTAACATGCGAGAGGATCGAATCCATCGACCCTGACGCCGGGCATTGCGTAGGCGGCCGCCTTCTCTGAAATCGTCTCAGTAGCAGTCTGTTTGCTGAAGGGTGTCGAGATTGCCCATTGATTGTTGACACAGAAAAACACGGTTGCGACCTTGAACACGCTGGCGAAGTTCATTGCTTCGTGCCAATCGCCCTCCGAGGTGGCGCCGTCCCCGAACCATGCAATGGATGCAACCGGCTCGCGCCTGATCTTCGCCGCCCATGCCAGCCCGACCGCGTGGGGAAGATGTGTTGCGATGGGAACACATATCGGTGCGGTCCGGTGCTCTCGCGGATTCCAGAAGCCGTGGCGGCCGCCGTATCCCCGCCACCACGCCAGCACCGTCGATGGAGCAACGCCCCGTAGGACTCCGATGGCGTTCTGTCTGTAGGAGGGAAACAGCCAGTCACGATCATCGCAGGCGTACAGGGGGCCGGCTTGGGTGCCCTCTTCCCCCCAATAAAGGGCATAGGTGCCGATTCGTCCTTGCCGCTGCAGCGCAACCGCACGCTCGTCGAAAGTCCTCAGCAACACCAGCCGGCGATATAGGGCGACGAGGTCTTTGTTGCTCAACCCCTCGGGCACGTCGTTGTCTGGAACGCCGGCGCCATCGCCGATGACGTACAGGACCTCAGCCGTCACGGCTCTACGCGTGGAGCCGGGCAGTTATCGGCCGCCCGCACGAGGCGAAGGCGGCTGATTTTGCGGATGCGCTCGTAGGCGTACTCCGAAGCGGCAGCGACGGTGGACATGTCCTGCTCCCGGGCAATGGCAAAGACGCTCTGCAGCGTTTCGAAGATGCTCTCGACACGCTTGATTGCACGCTCCCTGTTATAACCTTGTAGCTCGTCCGAAATGTTGATGATTCCGCCCGCATTGACGACGAAGTCGGGAGCGTACACGATACCCAGATCCTTCAGCTTCTCTCCGTGCTCGTCACGCGCCAGAACGTTGTTGGCCGAGCCGGCAACAATCCTGCAGTTCAGCTCCGAGAGGGTGTGATCGTTGATGACGGCACCCATGGCGCAGGGGGCGAATATGTCCACATCGAGGGCATAGATCCGGTCGAGTGGAATTGTCTCGACGCCGAAATCGGACACTGCACGCGCCAGGTTGCCGGCGTCGACGTCGGTGACGATCACCTCGGCGCCTTCCTCCGCCAGATAGCCGCAGAGTGCGTAGCCGACTTTGCCGACCCCCTGTACACCAACTCTCAATCCCTTGAGCTCGGCCGCACCGAACGCTTCCAAGGCGCAAGCCTTCATCCCTTGCAGGACACCGTACGCGGTTACAGGTGAAGGGTCGCCTGAGCCCCCGTAGGTGTGGGAGCACCCCGTAACCCAGCGAGTTTCGCGTCGCACGATGTCCATGTCCGCGAGGCTTGTCCCGACATCCTCCGCGGTGATGTAACGGCCACCCAAGGTCGAGATGAAGCGGCCGTAGGCGCGCAGCAGCTCTTCTGATTTCAGGCGTTTCGGATCGCCGATGATTACGGCTTTACCCCCACCAAGGTCGAGCCCTGCGGCGGCGGCCTTCAGGGTCATCCCTCGAGCCAACCGAAGGACGTCAACAAGAGCCGCCTCTTCGTTCGGGTAGGGCCAAAAGCGCGTTCCACCCAGAGCCGGCCCCAACGCAGTCGAATGTACGGCGACGATTGCTCGAAGGCTCGAGCGGTCATCGGAGAAGAAAACAATCTGTTCGAAGCCATCACCGTTGATGTGCTCGAACACTCCCATATCGTCACCCCTTAGCATGCCCGGCGCGCCGTTGCACCCGGTGCCGTGCGTCTTGGTGCTTCAAGAGATCGTACCTAATGATGCCGGCTACAGATCGGCGGCCCCATCGTCTACTGCGTTCTTATGGCAGGGGGCGGGCTACAGTCCTTCTGTGATCCGAACTGCTTATCTGCGTGCCTATGAGCGGGCGTCCTGCTTTACTCAGGTGGAGCGGGATCGGTGGCTCGCGGGCTCGGCCGTGAGCGACCCGGCCGATGCGGGGGACTCTCGTAGGTGGCTGATCTCGGCGTCGATGCCCGGAGGCGAACCCCTCGCGGCGTCTTTGGGCGGCGCCATAGTTCGCCGGGTGGACGGACGCACGTTCCTGTGCCCTCACCGCACGCGTCTACGCATGCTTGCAGGGCTGCTCGCTTTCAGAACGAGCGTGCCGCAGGAGGTCGCCGATGCATTCGTGCCCGAGAACGAGGCAAGGCGAGCCGCTGCGGAGCTGGCGGCGCTGGCCGATGCCAACCCTCGGGTTCGCTCCCATATCCTCCATGCCAACTGGCACGTTCCATTGAGATGGTTCACCGCATTCGATCCCCTGCAGCGGATCCTGACCGAGGACAAGGACGGATTGCGACTGCGATATGAAACCGACATGGCCGAGGCCAAGGCGCGTCTGACGCGATCGCTGGAGGTGTTGGACGAAGTGTCGTTCGACGAGTCGGTGGTGGATGCGGTGCGTGAGCTGGTGTCGTGGGTGGAGCAGTTCGCCGACGACGGGCTTCTGGAGCTCGACTACGGGACCGTGGCCGGCCTTTTCCTGCCGGAGGACCTGGTCGAAGACCACTCTGCGGCGGAGTTGTGGAGCTCATTGGACGCCCTCGCTGCGGGTGATCTCCCCTTGGCGGAGCGTCTGTTCTCCCAGATGGCCGACAAATGGACGTTCGTGCGCTCATCGGAGGTCGTCAATTAGCAGCCGGATAACCCCGTTGTCGGCCGCGGACATTCATTGCATTCTCGGGCCCGGTGGCCGGGTCGCCAAGTGAAATGAACGATCTGAAGGGGTGGCGAGGGGCAGAATCGAACTGCCGACACCGCGATTTTCAGTCGCGTGCTCTACCAACTGAGCTACCTCGCCCACGGCCGCAAGGATAGCAACCGTCCTGGGAGTCTCCGGCGCGCCGGCGGGGCGATCCTGGGGTGGAACGTCTGTTAGCCTCGATTTACCTTGCCCCAGTGGAGCAGCTAGGAGTGCTCATCTCCCTGTCAAGGAGAAGGTCGCCAGTTCAAATCTGGTCTGGGGCGCCCTATCCGCCGACCCCCTGAGGCGTCGCTGCAACGGGGGATCAAATGCCCAGGAGATCCACAGCCGGGGCCGCGGCTGTCGTCCGAAGCCGGGTGGGCGGCCGGGATCACGGATGCGATACTGCCCGGCGTGAAGGTCAACATCGTCGGCGCCGGCTTCGCCGGTCTGGCCGCCGCCGAGGCATTGAGCTCTGTTGGGATCGCCGTAGAGGTGTTCGAGGCGCGCTCCCGAATAGGAGGCAGGGTGTGGTCGCAGAGCCTGCCAACCGGCGTCGTGATCGAGCGCGGCGCGGAGTTCATCCTCGACGACTACGACACCACCCGGGAGCTGGCACGGCGTCTGGGCACACCGCTTGCGCCCACCGGCATGGCGTACGGGGATCGCGAGCCTCGCGGGGGTCCTGCGGTCGAGCGCGCCGAGCTCCTCAAGGTCTCCGACTTGGTGACCGAGCTCGCCCACGCGCACGCGGCTGATCCGGGTATGGCGCTCGGAGACCTTTTGGACGCAACTCCCATGTCGCCCGGCGCACGGGCCGCGCTGGAGGCTCGACTATCAATCTCCGCCGCCCACGAGGCCGTCGAGCTTGCCGGGCACCTGGCTGCCCATACCTCGTCAACCTTTTCGGAGAGCCAGAGCGCACGGATTGGCGGAGGCAACTCGAGGTTGGCCGAGGCGCTGGCGCAGAGGCTCCCATCTCCGGTTCGGACCCGTCATTCCGTGGGACGCGTGGAATGGGCCGGCCGATCTGCAACGGTGAAGGGCCAGGGCTTCGAGGCGCCGGCGGACGCGACGATCATCAGCGTTCCGGCAACGGTTCTGGAGGACATCGTGTTCGAACCGGCCCTTCCCCCCAGCAAGCTGCTTGCCAATCGGAGCGTGGACTACGGTCACGCTGCGAAGCTCTCAGTACCTCTCGAGCGAGAGGCCGAACCAAGCGCGGTCATGAGCGTGCCGGATCGTTTCTGGTGCTGGACCGCCAGGGGTGAGGGAGGGGCCGTGCAACCCGTGGTGAGCTCCTTCGCAGGTTCGGCGACGGCTCTCCAAGCGCTCGGGGTCCGCGATGGAACAGGGTCATGGCTGGGGCGCCTGGCCGAGTTGCGCCCCGACCTGGCGCTATCGAGCGAGGAAGCCGTGGGCACGCTCTGGGATAACGACCCCTGGTCCCGAGCGGCCTACCCAGCGTCGAGCTGGCGGGTCACCCGCGCGACCACCTCGGGCTGGTGAAGCCCATCGGCGCCCTCTTCTGGGCCGGCGAGCACACCGCCGGAGAGTGGGCAGGGACGATGGAGGGAGCTCTTCGCAGCGGCCGGCGCGCCGCCGAACAGTTGATCGACCGGCGCTGAGGATCGCGGCCGGCGCGCCCGAACGCAGTATTCAGGCGCAGTCCGTCTGGGTGGCCTTCCCCCGGAGCTAGGGTCAGTCCAGCCGCAGGACCAGAAGTGCGACGTCGTCTTCCGCCTCCGTATCTAGCATGTGATCGAGTACCTGATCGCACAGCGCTTCGACGTCATCGGTATCTGTTGCGACGGCATCGCGCAAACGCATCATGCCCAGATCGAGCCCGCCCTGTTGTTCGATAAGGCCGTCGGTGTAGAGCAACAGCGTCGAGCCCGCTTCCATGGCGAACCTGTGGCATCTGTAAACGCCCTCTCCGAGCACCCCCAAGGGCGCCGAGACACGGTGGTCGAGGAAGGAGATTCGCTCGCCCGCTTCCCTGAGGAGGGGCGGGGGATGGCCGGCGCTCACCATGCTCATTCCATCCTCCGGATCCCAGACCAGATAGATCATGGTGGAGAAATGATCTCTATCGAGCGTGGGGAGCAGCCGATTCAATCGAGCAACGACCTTCTCAGGCGGGTCGCCATCGAGCGCATAGGCGCGAAAAGCGGTTCTTGTTTGTCCCATCACCGACGCGGCGCGGACACCGCGGCCTACGACGTCGCCCACAGCGATGCCGGTCCGGCCCCCCGGTAGAGCTACCACATCGAACCAATCGCCGCCGACATTCACGCCTGCGGCACCCGGCAGGTACCGCACAGCTAGAGTCATGTCTGGGATGCGGGGCAATTGTTGGAGCAACAAACCGCGCTGAAGGGTTTCGGCAATTCGATGCTCCCGTTCATAGAGTCGCCCGTTCTCGATGGCCACCGAAGCCATCTGCGCCAACTGCACCAAGATTGATTGGTCCTTCTCCGAGAACGCGCCTTCATGTTTGTCCAGCACAAGGATGGAACCGAGCTTTTGGTTGTGCCGGTCGGTCAGGGGCGTTACAAGCGAGCCGTTGACGGCGTGGTTCGGTTTCCCTGCGCGGACGAAAGCGCTCCAGGTGGGGTCCTGCTCGAGCTCCTCCTGGGTCATTACGATGGGATGACCGCCGCCGGTGACCTCCGAGTAGAGATTGGACAACTCGGCCTCGTGACCAAGTTTGCGCCATGCCGAATGTGCCCGGGAGCAGGAGATCTTCCAGTTGATGATGGTGGCGTCGACCAAATCTACGCTCGCTATGCAGCAATGAGCTCCGATCACCTGTCGCGCCTGCTCAGTGACCCGCTGCAGCATGTCATCGAACGAGAGACGTGAGTTGATGGTGACGGCCGCGTCGGCCAATTGATGTAGTTGAGCGGCATGGGTCTTCTCCAGAAGCGCGGTTTCCTGTGCTTCCCGAAACCCACGCTGAACCATCTCGAATGCCGAGAGGCTTTGCAGAAAAAAGTCGGCGGCCTCGGTCACCAATTCGGTCTTGGCTTGGTCGCTGCGCTGCAACGCAGCGACCAATTCACCGTGATGAATCGCCGCCAGGTCGAGCATGCTCAGCTGTGCGGCAACGGCCTTACGACCCAGCTCATATGCGGCTTGCAGCGATTCTTCGTCTCTCTTGAGGAGGTAGTTCTCAAAAGCCAGGGCATACGCGTCGCCAAATCGTTTTCCCCTTGCCTTCATTCGGTCACCCTCAGGTAACGGACGACCAAGACCAGCGCATCGTCCGTGCTTCTCCCGTGCTCCCCAAGGATGCGGTCGGCTACCTGCTGTGGTGAGCCTGAGGCAGCGAGGGAATCGGAAAAGCTGCTTTGTACGCCGTCGCTTGTGAAGATCAATGTGCTGCCTCGCCGCAAACCAAGCGTCTCGGGTTGCAGTTGAGGAAGCTCTACCCCCGCAACACCTGCGGCAGGGAAAATCGCGCGACTAGGCCGCCGGCGCTCCACCAATCTTCCCTCGACGTTGCCGATGGCCACCCACGTCATCGTGTTATGACCGGCATCAATGGTCGCAAGGCTTATGGATGCCCCGCGAGTCTGATCCAGCGCCCTGTGACACCTTTCGACCAGTGCCGTGACCCCTTCACCGATGCCCTCTTCGATTACCTTTGCAGCCATGCGAGCGGCGGTTGCGGCTTCCGGCCCGTGTCCAAGTCCGTCGATGGCTGCCACCAGCGTGACCTCGGCACAGGACTCGATAACCGCGAGGTCGCCGGATTCCGGCTCCCCGGAAAAAGGACGCATTGCGACCCCCCACTCGAGAGGCGACGGGAGTGGATCACCCACGCCGAGGGCCCTTCCACTTGGTCATCGTTACAGTGGTCCCCTCGCCAATCTCGGAGACCATGTGAAACTCATCCATGAGTCTTCTGGCGCCGGGCAGACCAAGTCCCAGACGGCCGCCCGAGGACTGACCATCTTGCAAGGCCATTTCTACATTCTCGATTCCGGGTCCGGAGTCGCTCGCGACTACCTTGATGCCTTCCATTCCATTGAGGTTGACGATGCAGAGCAGAATCTGACCGTTACCCACATACTCGACGATATTGCGCGCCACCTCTGAGATTGCGGTTGCGAGCAGCGTCGCCTCGCTCTTTGACAGGCCCAGTTCTGTTGCCATGGAACGCCCGGTCTGGCGGGCGAGAACGACATCTCGATCTGACGTGATGGCGACGAGGACTTCATTCCTCATCGTCAAATGTCCTTCCGGCGATCCAACTATCCAGAAACTCGAGCCCTTCCTCTAGATCAAGAGCGGTATTGACATCGTCCATGAGCAAGCCGAACTGCACCATGGCAAAGGCAACATCTGGTTGAATCCCGACGATGACCATCTCGGCGCCACGCAGCCTTGTAGTCAGGGCGACGGTGCGAAGAGAGCGCGACGCAAATGAGTCGATGACGTCCATCGCAGTCACGTCGACGATGATCCCGCTTGCTCTGACCTCCCCGATCTGCTTGAGGAGATTTTCCTGCAGCTCGAGAACCTCTCTGTCGCTGAGGGCGTCCTGAATCGAAGCGACTAGGTAAGGACCCTGCTTCAGGATTGGAACCGGCATGAGCTTGGCGCTTATCCCTTGGCTTCTGGCGTCGCGATTGGTGCTTTCCTCACTTCGTACCCGAGAAGTCGTTCAGCTTCTTCGATCCCACCCTGGAGGTCTCCCACCGTGTCCATCATGCTCAGGTCCACGCCCAGGGTGACGAGGGTTCTGGCGATATCGGAGGAGAGACCGGTTACCAGAACGGCGGCCCCCATGAGCCGGCAAGCCCTGACAGTCTGAACAAGGTGATTGGCGACGTTCTTGTCCACCGCGGGCACGCCGGTGATGTCGATAACGACCACCCTTGCACGATTGCTTCGGACGGCATTCAATAGTTGCTCCGTCAGCTGACCCGCCCGCTGCGAATCGAGCTCACCGATGATAGGTAGCGCCAGGAGGCGCTCTCGCACCTGAAGGACCGGAGTAGACAGTTCACGGATGGTGGCCTGCTGCTGTCCGATCACCCGTTCGCGTTCATGGACGAAGCTAACGCCTACGATGACGGCGATGCGATTGGCGGCAGGCTCGTAAGCGTCAAGCACACGATTGAATAGCTTGAAGTCCTCTTGATACTTTTGGAACAAGGAGCGTGCAAGCACATCCCTCAGAAGCAGCACGATGCCAAGGACCTCGTGAGTCTCCACCCCTCGCGGAATGATGCGCTCAGACAAGTCCTCGGCATATTCCTGAAGTGATTCCACGCTCCCCGTTTCGAGAGTGTCAACGTATTTGTCGAAGACCGATGTAACTTCCGAGAAGATCTCCTCTTCAGACATCGCCCCGAGCAGTTGGGCGTCGGTGATACGTTGCGCCCATTCCTCGCGTAGCTGGGTGCGGCTGTCGCGGAGGTGGGAAACTAACTCCGGCAAACAGGAGTTGCCATCTTCGGTGTTGGGTTCTTGCATCAGGGTTACATCGTCTTGCTGCATCGATCTTCCTTTCTCGGCCGGAACAGACACCATTCATGCTTACAATCTCGCCCGCCTGCGAGGGTCGCTCTGTGGAGCCGCAGCACCCAGGCCCATCATATTGGCATTTGATGGGGGATGTAAGGGCCGAGATGCTCCGGGGTCCCGGAACGCTACCCTCAGAGACGCGCCGTTAGCCGCAGGATGAAGGGAGCGCTGGATGGAAGACTGGAACACAATCATCGAGCCGTTCCGAATCAAAGCCGTGGAACCGCTGCGATTCACCACCTCGTCGGAACGGGAGGAGGCGCTCCGGCGTACCGGTTTCAACCTCTTTGGCCTACGCAGCGACGAGGTTCTCATCGATCTCCTGACCGACTCGGGAACCGGAGCGATGTCCGCCCAGCAGTGGGCGGCGCTCATGCGGGGTGACGAATCGTATTCAGGCAGCAGCTCCTACGAGCGATTTGCCAAAGCGGTACAGGGCCTGACCGGGCTCGAGCACGTCATTCCTGTCCACCAGGGGCGCGCGGCAGAACGGATACTGTTTGCCGAGACAGTGAGTTCGGGATCAGTGGTCCCGAACAACACACATTTCGACACCACACGAGCCAATATCGAACACGACGGTGGGATTGCGCTTGACTTGCCTTGTCCCGAGGCAACAGACACTCAGTCCGAGGCGCCCTTCAAAGGGAACATGGACATCGGTGCTCTGGAAGCCGTACTCGAGGAACACAAGGGGAGGGTCCCTATGGTGTTCCTTACCGTAACGAACAACTCCATCGGTGGACAGCCCGTGTCTATGCGGAACCTCCGGGCCGTGCGCAAGGTATGTGACCGGCACGGAGTCCCTTTGTTTCTCGACGCCGCCCGCTTTGCGGAGAACTCCTGGTTCATCATCCAGCGTGAACCGGAGCATTCAGAGAGCAGCCCGTTAGATGTAGCCAGAGAGCTGTTCTCCTATGCCGACGGCGTGACAATGAGTGCTAAGAAGGATGGCCTTGCGAACATCGGTGGCTTTCTGGCCGTCAATGACGACGAGCTTGCTGCGCGCTGCAGTGCACTCCTCATCTTGACGGAGGGTTTTCCCACTTATGGCGGTTTGGCAGGCAGGGACCTGGAGGCCATAGCGGTGGGCCTTCAGGAGGTTCTCGAACCCGACTACCTTCGTTATCGTGTGCGCACCAGTGAGTATCTGGCAGACCGTTGCCGGGAGTTGAATGTTCCCACCGTCCGCCCACCCGGAGGTCACGCGGTTTACCTCGATGCGGGGGCTTTGTTGCCTCATCTGTCGCGCAATCAGTTCCCGGCTCAAGCGCTAGCAGTGGAACTGTACCGCGTAGGTGGAGTACGGAGCGTTGAGGTGGGCTCCGTCATGTTCGGCGAGGCCGCGCAGCACGAGCTCGTTCGGTTGGCTCTTCCCCGCCGGGTCTACACACAGAGCCATATCGACTACGTCGGAGAGGTTATCGCCAGCGTGTCCGAGCAGCGCTTCGCCATCTCTGGGTTTCAGATCGTCCATGAGCCGAAATACCTGCGGCACTTCACCGCACGCTTCGCACCGGAGGCGTAGACGGTAGCGTGAGCGGCACGATCTCGATCTTCGTGGTCGCATTGGTAATGGCGGCCGGGCTTGTCGGCACCGTGGTTCCCCTGATACCCGGATTGCCGCTCATCTGGGCGGCGGCGCTGGGATACGGTCTCATCGGAGGGTTCGCCTTTGTCGACGCGGTGGCGATGTCGCTGATCACCGTGTTGCTCGCCGTAGGTGTGTTGGCTAAGTACGTGCTCGCGAGCCGGCGAGCCGGGACAATGAGAGCACCCAGGAGCACACTTGTTTCAGGTGGACTGCTTGGCATGGTCGGATTTTTTGTCGTGCCGATCGTCGGATTCCTGCTGGGTGCCGTTCTAGGCGTGCTGCTCGCCGAACGGCGTCGCTCCACCGACTGGCCCATGGCCTGGGTGGCCGCCAAACAGGTGATAACCGGATTTGGCCTTGGCGTGTTGATCGAGATAGGTGCTGGAATTCTCATGATTGGATGCTGGGCGTTGTGGGCCTACGCGCAGGCTTGACCCCCCGTGCGTGGGCTGTTTGGAGGGTATTGCCATGGTACCAAGAGAGACGGATCACCAGGAAAGGTCAGGAAGCAAGGCGTACCGACGCCACCACGGTCGCGATTTCAGGCGACCGAGGCGGCATCGACGCCTCCCGTATGCGCTCATTCGATTGGGGGCAGGCCCTCGTGGCTCGATTGGCGGCGAACGGACCTACTGCACTGTGTTGTTGACGATGCGGTTCTCTCTTCCGCCATCACACGGACTGTAGCCAGAGCATGTGAAAGCACCCGAGTTGATCGAGATGTTGTCGTGAACGTTGTTGCGCTTCATAGTGTTGCTCACGTCCCGGGTCGTGTTTGTCCCGAGGCATTTGGGCAATGCCATGTTGTGGGACTGCAAAGACATGTTAACGGCGCGCCCCTTGTTGTTCTTGAAGGTGTTGAAGGCGAAGGTTCCATCGTTTGAATCCGAGACCCTGATCCCGTCGGAGCCGTTCCCTTCAAAGGTGTTGTGGTGGATGTTGATCGAACAGGAGATTTCGTGGAAGTACCCGAAGCGGTCGTTGAAGCTGAAACGGTTGTTCCATACTTCGGAGTTGACGTTGTTGATGTCGGTCCAGAAGCCGTCTGAGAACCGGCTGTGGTGCATGTAGTTGCCTGTCACCTTGAGATTCGTGGTCGAGGCGAACTTTGTGTTGCCGGCGTGCCATGGCCCTCCGTTTGCGGTCCCGAAACCGGCCTGGTTGTTGTAGGCGAACTCGTTGTTTTCGAGAAGAAGGCCAATGCCGGAGCCGAAAGATCCCATGGTGCCCTGCCAGGCGATGTAGCTGTCGCGTGTGGTAGAGCCGGTCTTCATCCTTGCCCCGTGAGAATGGCAGCCGAAGATAGTTACGTTGTCTAGCTGAGCGCCGGGGCCGAGGTCCGTACAGTTACCGGCAAACTTCTCCACGCGCACGTTACGGAGAGTGATTCCAGAGGCTGAGGACTGGATCCCTGCAGATTTGATGTCGGTTAACTCGAGGAGCTGGCCCGCCGGTGTGCGGTTGATGTAAACTTTGTCGGCAGCGTAGTCGAAGAAGTAGCCCGCGTCCGGAGCACTCCCAAGAGCGGAGAGGCTAGCGTAGGCTCGCATCGGACGGTTGCTGCGGAAGACATCGACATAGTCGCATGCCCTGGAGTACCCAGGACGTTCACAGGTTGACCCCGACTGCTGCACGGGAGTAAAGATCTGGCCCGACGAGACCCAGTTGGAGCCACTGGCGCTCCAGTCGGTGACCGTCTTCGCACCACTTATGATCGCGCCGTCCTCGGCTACAAGGGTGTCGCTGGCCCCAGGGGATATGTTGCCGGTGCGGTAGAAACCCGGTCCGTTGAGGCATACGCTGGACGAGGCATTCAAGGCTGCCTGTATGTTGCCGCCAGGGCTCACGTCCTCGCCTGAGACGCTCGCGCAGTCGATTCCCGGCTGCTGGCCAACTCCGGCCACGCTGGGCTCGGTGTCACCGTTACCGACACCAACGGGGGGCGGATCAGTCTCGTCGTTGTCGGCCGGGCTGGAGCAGCCCGGGTCGTCCGGATGGTTGTTCCTGGCGTCGCCGTCATTGTCCAGGCGATCGGAGCACTGCGATGGGTTGGGCGCCTCAGAGTCGTCGGTGGAGCTGTCACACCCCTGATCGGCCGGGTAGTCGCTCACCCCGTCGCCGTCGTTGTCCTGACCATCCGAGCACTCGGGCAGGGGACGTTCGATGATCTCCATTGCGGTGACGCGCGGTGCTTTGAGCACGCGCTCGAAATTGATGTCGAGGTTGCCGTCACCCGGTGTGACGGAGAAGGACTTCATGGTGCCCTTGTAGCCGCCAACTTCGGCGAAGGTATCGTAATCGTTCAGGACTTGCTGATTTTCGATGGTGACATCCACTTTTCGACAGCCAACTGACTGACAACCTGAGTAGATCTCGGCAAAGTAGAGACGCACGTCATAACTTCGGCCGGCTGTGACCGGAAAGTTCGTCTCCAGGTTTCCAAGAGTGGACGGCTTGTAGCGCTCATCCTGGAAGATGGCGGAATCCACGCCTGCCGGAACCGAGGAGTGGAGCGTGATTGCGCGAGTCGTCGCAGCGATCTTGCTGCCGGTCGAGCCAATGTAAGCCGAAGGAGCGGTGGCGCTGTCTGCCGTCCACCCTCCCGACGACGTCGAGGGACCACCCGTGTTGATCCTGTACCTGGTCACTCCGGGCCCGCTTGCGGCAGAGGCCGGCGAGGCATCGATCACAGACAGGGGCAATGTTGTCAGTACAGAGGACAGAAGGGCGGTCACAAGGGCGGCCGAACGCAACCGTGGCCCCGCGCGCAACCTGCCAATCGGCGATTCTGCATGCGGCTGCAGGTGATCGCGGTGGAATAGCGAAAGAAATTGGTATGTCATCGGCCTGTCCTCCGTTCGGTGGCTGGGCGGCCTCCCTGGGGAGGTCCCTGGCTCTGCGTCCCCGTCTCACGACGGGTTTGCCCTTATCGCTGGAGATCTGATTGACCTCTCGCATGTCATCGACCGAAACGGCGATTTCCTTGAAGGAAGTGTCGGGCGCTCGAGCGCCTTTAGTCTCTGGCGATGGACGAGGCGAAGAATCAGACGACGCCGGTTGACCCACTCGAGGCAACCCCGCCGGCCTTTCCCCCCGAGGAAGCCGCAGCCTTTGGAAAACGACTTTTCGGGTTGGACGGTGTGGTCTCTTGTCTGGACAGTGAACGGGACCAGAATCTACGCGTCGTGTCCGGCGAGGGCCGTTCGTATCTCCTGAAGATCTCGAATCCCGCCGACGACATCGGGGTCATCGAGATGCAGACGAAGGCGCTGCAGCACATCATCCGAGGGGTTCCCGATCTTCCCGTCATGAGGCCTCTTCCTAGCGACGGGCCATCTGCAAGCGCGCACTCGATCGGTTCGAGGCGCATGTCCTGCCGGCTCTCCCCGGACTTCGAGCGCAGATAATCCATAATGACCTGACGCTCGACAACGTTCTCTTGGATGATGCTCGATCCGTGAGCGGAATCGTCGATTTCGGCGATCTCACCCACACGGCCCTCATCTGTGATCTCGCCATAGCATTGGTTTCGCTCATGTGGAGGCGCCCCGATCCATTCGAGGCTGCCGAGGCGGCGATATCCGGCTACCGGTCGGTGGTCCCCATAGAGGATGCAGAGGCGGACCTCCTAGGCGATCTCGTTTCGGCGCGCCTGCTCGCGCTCGTCCTGATTGCGAACTGGCGGGTAACCAGGTACCCCGCCAACGCGGACTACATTACGGCGAACGTCGGGCTGGCGTGGAATTTGCTCGAACGCTTCGACGCAGTCGGATCGTCCCGCGTGGCGCGCCGATTGGGGGCCGCCTGCCTGGATGGATCGCCACCGCCACTCGCCGGAAGGTACCCGCAGACTGAGGAGCTTCTGGAGCGCCGCCGAAGAGTCCTGGGACCTGCCCTATCGCCCCTCTCCTACGAGCATCCACTTCATCTCGTGCGGGGCGCCGGGAGTTGGATGTTCGACAGCTCCGGCAACCGCTACCTCGACGCCTACAACAATGTTCCCGTGGCCGGACACAGCCATCCTCGAGTCACCCAGGCGATTGCCGATCAAAGCCGGACTCTGAACACCAACACGCGCTACCTCCATCAGAGTGTGATCGAGCTCGCCGAGCGGATCGTTGCGACGATGCCGGACGGACTCGACACGGTTTTGTTCGTCAACTCAGGGAGCGAGGCCAACGATGTCGCCTGGCGTCTCGCCACTGCGTACACCGGCGCGCCGGGGGCGATCGTGACTGAGAACGCTTACCACGGAGTAACGACCGCAACTTTCGCACTCTCACCCGAGGAATGGAGAGAGGGCGAGTTACCCGCTCACGTCGAGAGGGTGCCGGCGCCGGATGGCTTCCGGGGTGTCTATCGCGAGGAGAGCCCCGATTGGGCCGGCCGCTATGCCGCACATTTCGACGAGGCGGTCGTCCGAATGCAAAGAGGCGGCAATAATCCCGCCGCGTTCTTCGTGGATTCCCTGTTCACAAGCGATGGGATATTTGCCCCCCCTCCTCTCTATCTGCAACATGGTGTTGAGCATGTTCGTCAAGCTGGTGGTCTTATCGTCGCCGATGAGGTGCAGTCGGGGTTCGGACGCACGGGAGTGCATATGTGGAGCTTTCAGACCGCAGGGATCATTCCCGACCTCGTTACGCTCGGAAAGCCCATGGGCAACGGTCATCCCATTGCTGCGGTCGTGATCCGGGCGGAGATTGCCGAGAGGTTCGCGTCCAGTTGGGACATATTCAGCACGTTCGGGGGGAACCCCGTCGCGGCACGGGCGGGGCTGGCGGTTCTCGACGTTCTCGACGACGAGGCGCTTCAGGAGCGGGCTGGAGAGGTCGGCAGCTACCTGCAAGAGAAGTTAATGGCTTTGATGCGACACCATGCCTCCATCGGCGATGTACGAGGGATGGGTCTCATGATCGGAGTCGAGCTCGTCGAACATGGCCAGGAGCGCCGCCCGCACGGTCGTTTGACGCGCGCGGTGATGAACAGCATGAAGGACAAGGGTGTCCTGGTCGGCTCCACGGGTCCCCACGACAACGTCCTGAAGATTCGCCCGCCTCTCGTGGTGAGGTCCGCCGAAGCAGACTTGATCGTAAAAAGGCTGCATGAGTCTCTGGTTGACCTGGCGGGGGCGGAGAGCTAACGCGCGATAGTGAGCGCCAACCCATCATCGGCCCACGAAGGCCGTCACCAAATCGGCGAGCTGGGCCGGAGAGTTGTAGTTGACCGCATGTCCTGCTCCGGGAACAACGGCGAGGGCTCCGGCGGGTAGCAGGGCGGCTGCCTCCTCCGCCCAGGGTTGAGAAACGGTGGGATCGCGACCGCCCCGCACCACGAGCGTTGGCTGGCGCATACGCGGAAGTTTCTTCTCTATTGCGTCGTTCATAGCGTGGCGATATGTCTGCCACAGGCGCGCGCTGCGCAGGGATGAGCCGCCTACGCGCTTGCCGCCTCGGATACTCTGTCCCCGAGCCTCAAAGGCTCCATTCCCGCTGCGTCGACCGGCATCAAGCGGGCGACGATGGCCGACGCCAGGAGGGCGATGGCCGCTCCCACCAGGAGAGCGATCCCCATCGCATCCACAAAGGCCACCCTTGCCGCCGCTGCCAGTTCGGCTCCGGGTGTTCCTCCTACCCGGCCGGCGACCTCCAGAGCGGCGCCCAGGGAGCTGGTCGCGGCGCTTGCCACTGGAGCCGGCAGTGATCCAACCGCGGCCGATAAGCCTGCCGTGAACTGGGACGCCAGGATGCTTCCCAATACCGCCACGCCCAGCGCGCCTCCCAGTTCTCTCGTCGTGTCGTTGACGGCGGAGCCAACGCCGGCCTTTCCCAGGGGCAGAGAAGCCATAATTGCTGTTGTGGACGGAGGCATGCTCAAGCTCATTCCTGTTGCCAGGATGATGAGGCTCAAAGCAATTATTCCGTAGCCGGAATCGGCTCCGATGCTTGACAGAATCACGAGTCCAACAGCAACCACAGCCAGACCGGTCGAGACCACTCGCTTGACGCCGAACCGCTCCACAACGCGAGCGCTCTGGGGCGCCACTAGCATCAGCGTGAGTGCCATGGGTAGCGTCAAGAGTCCGGCTTCGAACGGCGAGTATCCCTGAACCGTCTGCAGGTACTGGGTGAGCAGGAAGAACGTCCCGAACATCGCGAAGAAGACCAGAGTTATGGCGCCGCTCGCCGTGCTGAAACGCCGATCCAGGAAGTAACGAAGATCCAGCATCGGATGATTCGTTCTGAGCTCCCAAAGAGCAAAAGCAAACAAGATGGCAGAGGCGGCGAAGAATGCTCCGACAGTGGTCCCGCTGCTCCATCCGTGTATGGGGGCTTCGATGATGCCGTAAAGGAGCGCCCCGAGGCCGATGATCGACAGCGTCGCCCCCAGGGGATCGAGAGGCGCTTCGCTCGGGTCACGAGAGGTAGGGACGAGCCAGCGCCCGCCCAGGAGAGCGGCGATGACAACCGGGGCATTCAACAAGAACACAGAACCCCACCAGAAGTGCTCAAGCAGCCAGCCGCCGGCTACGGGCCCTATTGCCGCCCCCGCTCCGGACAGCCCGGCCCAGATGGCAATGGCGCGTCCGCGTTCTCGAGGCGGAAAGACGTTTGTGAGAATCGACAGTGTAGCCGGCATGACAAGAGCTGCTCCGGCACCCATGGTGGCGCGGGCAACGATGAGGTGAGCCGGAGAGGTTGCCAACGTCGAAAGAGCGGAAGCAACTCCGAAGATAACCAGTCCGACGACCAGCGCCCCCTTTCGTCCGAAGCGATCCCCAAGAGCGCCACAGGTCAGCAACAGTCCAGCGAATACGAGCGCATACGCGTCCACCATCCATTGCAGATCTGTCGATGTGGCCTGAAGCTCCCGCACGAGGGTGGGCAGGGCCACATTGAGGACGGTGTTGCCCACGATAATCATGACCAAGCTGAGGCACAGAACACTTAGAGTCCACCACCGGCGACGGTGGATGACATCCTCGTCCATCAATGCATCCGATCTCAAGCTGCCCTCCAAAAGTGGGTGTCGTCCTGGTCCGACGACCTATCGCGAAACGAACAAGGCAGGGTGGCGAACTATTCCAGGGAGTCAAACCAGCGGCACCTCAGTCACCCTGGACCCGGCCAAGGATGTGTGGCCCGTCGGATCACGGGTATTGGACCTCTTCCATAAGCTGAGCCAAACGAACGCTCTTCACTCACCACGGGATGAGGATGCATGGGATGGCTTAGTCTCATGCTCGAATTGGGGGAAGCTTCAACTGTTTCCTCCTGATGAAGCAGATCTGCACCGACGTGCAGAAAGGTGGATCTATGGCTCTTCACCAATGTCCGCCGCTCGGGGCTATCGACCAGAACCTGAGCATTCGGCCGCAGTTCGTGCAGACGGGGGAAATTGGGGAGGTCCCCCGATACCGGCTGTCCAGAGGCGAGTTGTCGCCTGAGACCGCCTACCAGATCATTCACGATGAGTTGATGCTGGACGGGAACGCGCGACTGAACTTGGCGACCTTCGTCACCACCTGGATGGAGCCGCAGGCAGAACGCTTGATGGCGGAATGCGCCGACAAGAACATGATCGACAAGGACGAGTACCGGCAAACGGCGGAGTTGGAGATGCGATGTGTGAGCATGCTCGCCCATCTGTGGGGAGCATCGGACGCACAGCGCGCCACCGGCTGTTCCACAATCGGTTCCAGCGAAGCCTGCATGCTGGGCGGTCTCGCCCTGGTGCGGCGATGGCGCGAACGGGCCAAGATGGCAGGCCGAACGGCGGAACGACCTAACCTTGTGATGGGAGCGAACGTTCAGGTCTGCTGGGACAAGTTTTGCCGTTACTGGGATATCGAGCCGCGACAGGTACCGATCTCGCACGGCCGAACACATCTCACTGCCGATCCGGCGGTTGAGGCTTGCGACGAGAACACAATTGGGGTCATCGCAATCCTCGGATCGACGTTTGACGGCAGCTACGAACCGGTGCAGGAGATCGCGACTGCGCTGGATGGTCTGGCTGACGACAGAGGGATCGACGTGCCCATCCACGTTGACGGAGCTTCCGGCGGGTTTGTTGCCCCCTTTCTTGACCCTGACCTGCATTGGGACTTCCGCCTGCCGCGCGTTCAATCCATCAACGCGTCCGGCCATAAGTACGGGCTCGTGTACCCGGGTGTCGGCTGGGTTGTGTGGCGCAACCAAGACGCTCTTCCAGACGATCTCGTCTTCGATGTCAATTACCTGGGCGGCAACATGCCTACCTTCGCCCTCAACTTCTCCCGCCCCGGCGCTCAAGTGGTGGTCCAATACTTCAATCTGCTGCGCCTCGGGTGGGACGGGTACCGGCGTGTACAACAGGCATGTCGCAGCACCGCTCAATTGCTGGCGTCACAGATTGCCGCGCTGGGACCTTTCGATCTCATCTCCGACGGCAGCGGCATTCCCGCGTTTGCTTTCCGTCTGAATCATCAGGTCGAGCACTATTCGGTCTTCGACATTTCCGAGGCCCTCCGGGCGCGCGGATGGCTCGTCCCCGCCTACAGCTTCCCGCCCAATCTGGAAGATCTCACCGTTCTCAGAATCGTCGTGCGCAACGGTTTCGGACAAGACCTGGCCCATCTGTTCCTAGAGGACCTACAGCGGGTGGTGAC
This sequence comes from Actinomycetota bacterium, assembly GCA_013694625.1. Taxonomy (GTDB): domain Bacteria; phylum Actinomycetota; class CADDZG01; order CADDZG01; family WHSQ01; genus JACDDL01. The sequence continues at coordinate 24,670 of JACDCD010000166.1, forward strand.
GCAACTAGCCAAAGGCGGACGGCCGGCGCCGGAGGAGCAGGAGTCTGGGTTTAACCATTGTTGAAGGAGACTTTCCAGGGGCGTCTCTGGTCCGAGCGCTGGGATACCCTTGACTTACATGCCGAATGACGAGATCCGGGACACGCCCCGGTCACCGGAGCTGCCCCTCGGGCCGGGTGCTCCGAAGTTGATTGCCTCGGTTCTCAATGCGGATCTGGACCGGTTGTCAGAAGTGTGCGGGGAGATGGAGCAGGCGGGACTCGACGGCATCCAGTGGGACGTCATGGACGGCCGTTTCGTCCCCAACCTCACCATGGGCCCGGCAACTATTGCAGCATGCCGCAAGGCCACTTCACTTCCGTTCGAGGCCCACCTTATGATCGAAGAACCGGAACGATCCATTGAGCAGTACGCTGCGGCGGGCTGCGAATACATCATCGTCCATGTCGAGGCCTGCCGTCATCTGCATAGAGTGCTCGATGCGATCAGTAGCTTGGATGTCAGGGTGGGGGTTGCCCTCAATCCTGCGACCCCTCTGGAGGCAATCGCCCATGTCACGGATCTCATAGACGTGCTGCTGCTCATGACCGTCAACCCGGGGTTCGGAGGACAGTCCTACATCGAATCGATGAAGTCCAAGATAAGGACGGCGCGCGACCTCATGTCCCGTTGGCCGGATGAGGCGCATCTCGAGGTCGACGGGGGTATCTCGCCTTCGACCATCGCCGGCGCGGCGTCGGCGGGAGCAGATTGGTTCGTGATTGGATCCGCGTTGTTCAAGCATGAGGGTGGAATGGAGGGTGCCGTGAACCATATGCGCGCTGAGGCTTCGCGCGCAGCTCTCGACTCTTAGATCATGTAGGTTTTGCCGGTAGGAGCGATGACGTCTATCATCGCATGTGATTCAAAATCATGGGAGGGGGCCCTCGTGGATGTCGTCTCCGTAGACGACTCACCCCTCAGCATCGACGAACTGTTGAACGTTGCGAACGGAGCCGGCGTCGAATTGTCTCCCGTTGCGATGATCAGCATCCAAGACAGCCGATCAGTTGTGGACAGTGCTTTGGCGACGGGCAGAGCTGTCTATGGGCTCAATACCGGTCTCGGCCATATGAGTAACGTGCGATTGCCCGACGAGGATCTGCTGGCAATTCAGGAGATGGTGCTGGCAGCCCACGCGGGTGGCTTTGGCCGTGACCTGCCCACCACCATAGTGCGAGCTGCCATGATGGTCCGGATCAATGGCATGGCGCGGGGCGGCTCAGGCGTCAGCCCGGCGGGTGTTGACATCCTGGTAGCTATGCTCAACATGCGCGTGCATCCCGTGATGCCGGCGCGTGGCTCTGTGGGAACCGGCGATCTCAGTCAGTTGGCTCATGTGGCAATGGTTGCCATAGGAAAGGGCAAAGCCGAGTACAAAGACGAGGTGATGGAGGGGGCGGTTGCGCTTCGGCGCGCGGGTATCACCCCTCTGACGCTGGCGCCCAAGGATGCACTGTCCCTCATGTCCGCGAACGGAGTCTCCATCGGCCACGGCGCCATCGTAATTCGGCGTGCGGCCGAAGTTGCGGAGCTTGCCGACGTGGCCGCGGCCCTGTCGCTTGAGTCGATCGGAGGCAACCCCTCTATCGTCCACCCCTTCGTGGCCGCCTCCAAGCCGGTAACCGGTCAGGGGGAAGCGAGCCGCCACATCCAGGCATTGTTGGAGGGAAGCTATTTGTTCGATCCGGACGGTCCGGCAACCATACAGGATGCTCTGTCATTCAGAGTTGTCCCCCAGGTTCATGGGGCTGCTCGGGAGTTCCTCAGGCTCGCTCGAAACAGCGTGGAGATCGAGCTCAACTCCCGTAGTGACAACCCGCTTGTTTTCGAGGCGGAAGGAACAATGATCCACAACGGCAACTTTCATCCGATAATGATGGCCCTTGCGTTCGATGCCCTCCGTCCCGCCCTTGCCCATATTGGGCAATTGAGCGAGCGACGGATGAGCCATCTTTGGGACGCAATTTTTGCGAGTCCGGCCCACGCTCCCGACGGCCCGCCGAGAGACTTTCTTGGTCTGTCCCTCAGGTACTCCGCTGCCCAGGTGTTTGCCGAGCTCAAGCAGCTTGCCTCGCCGGCTACCCTCGACTGCCCGCCGTTGGACATAGGTGTCGAAGACCATGCGACAAGCGCACCGTTGAGCGTGTCCAAGACCGAGCTCGCCCTCGATCTACTCGAGGACATTCTGGCAATCGAGTTCCTCATGGCGCGCGATCTCCTACAATCGGCACATCCGGTTCGACGTCTGGGAAAGGGGACCCGTACAGCACTCGAGGTGACCGACCGGGCTCTCGCCCAGCTTCCAGCATCCAGATCGGCTGCGGATGCCCATGCGGCACTGCGACAGGTGCTGCGGAAATCCCTCTTCGAGTCATAAGGGGACTTCAAACCCCAACCATCCAACGCAGAAGCGGCTAGCATCTGGGGTCTTATGGGTGAACCGGTCTGCTGGATGGACATGCTGTGCCCCTTCTGCGGGCTTCTGATCGAACACAGAGACGCTGTCACTTGTCCCCACTGCGGGGGCGCAAAGGCCGGAGCCAGAAGCCGGCCGTCCGGACCCGGACATCGAAGCCCCCGTATGATCCCTGCCGCAGGCGCCCGCCTGCCAAAGGTGACGGGATGAGGCAACGACTGGCTCACTGGTTTGCCTGGTGGGTCGCCCTCGTGCTCTTGTGGCAATTGTTCGTAAACACCTTTGCAGCGCCGGAGGTGCTCGCAGGCCTGGTGGCTGCCGCTATCGCCGCCACCGCCGCCGAGGTCGTCCGGGGACAGGGCCTAATCCACTTTCGACCCAGGGTGCCGTGGTTACTGCGCGCCCGCAAGCTTCCACTTGCCGTGATCGTCGACTGCCGGATAGTTGTGGGCGCGCTGTGGCGGCGTCTGGGACGGGGACAGACCGTGAAGGGCGCCTTCACGGCCGTCCCCTTCAATGCGGGAGGCGACGACGCCGAGGCGGCCGCTCGGCGTGCCCTTTACGTAATGGCGATCTCTTTGACGCCGAATACTTTCGTCATCGGCATCGACAGAGAGAACAATGTCATGCTCGTTCATCAACTGGTATCCACCAATCCAACCAGAGCTACCGAGTTGTTGTGAGAGCGGCATGAACATTTGGCTTATTGCGGCGGTGATTCTTCTGTTGGGCCTGATTCCATGTGGGGTCGTGTGTTTCAGGGGCGCGCCGCTGCAGCGACTTGTAGCCCTCGAAATGGCGGGCACCCTCGATGTCATGGTTCTGCTTCTTCTGGCTCAGGGGTTCAACCAGCCTCCCTTCTATGACCTTGCCCTCGTACTGTCGTTGCTGTCCTTTGCAGGAGGACTTGTCTTCGTTCGCTTTTTGGAGCGTTGGGTGTGACGTTCCAGGAGGTCGGAATCGCTGTCCTTTTGTTCGCCGGGGTGGGCCTTACGCTAATCTGCTGCATCGGTATCTGGGTCATGCCGGACACCTATGATCAGCTGCATTTTGCCGGGCCCGCAACTGCCGTGGCACCGGTCGCAATAGCAGGGGCGGTCATCCTAGAGGAATCGCTTTCGCAATCCGGAGTAAAGGCCGTGCTGGTGGCTGTGGTGATTGGCGTGACCGGTCCCGCGTTGACCCATGCAACCGGGCGCGCGGCACGGATTCGAGAGCACGGCCACTTCGTAGCAGTGCCCGAAGAGATGCCGGCCGGAAGTACACCGGCGGACCCGCCTGCGAGTTAGTGGGAGAGGGGATGGGATGGACTTACTTCATGGGCTAGTGCTGGTGTTCGTTGCCATAGGGGGGACGGCCGTCGTCCTCACCCGGGATCCACTTGCGCAGTCCATTGTGGTGAGCTTCTACGGGATACTCCTGGGGATCCTTTTCTTTGTGTTTCAGGCTCCCGACGTCGCGCTCTCTCAGATTGTGGTCGGGGCCGTAGCACTCCCGATGATGATCTTGCTGGCCCTTGCAAAGGCCAAGGCAGAGGAAGAATGAGCCTGAGAGGGCGTCGCAACCTTTTCGCACTGGGGGTTCTGGGGTTCTCCGTGCTCTTCCTGTGGGGATTGAACGGCCTTCCGGCCTTTGGTCATTATGAAGGCGTTTACGGCATAACCCTCAATCGAGTGGCCGTGACGCAGAGGCATGCGACCAATCTGGTTGCAGCGGTCACCTTCGACTATAGGGGCTTCGACACGCTCGGCGAAGAGTTCATCCTGTTCGCCGCAGTGGTTGGCGTCGCGATCTTGTTGCGAGCGCAGCGCGATGAGGCGGCTACCCCCGATGAGGAGGATGAGGAGACCAAGGATGAAAGCCGCGACGCTCCACACACCAGCGACGCCGTAAGGGTTCTGGGACTCGCGTTGATCGGACCTACCGTGTTGTTCGGGCTCTACATCGTGGCGCATGGACACCTTACTCCCGGGGGAGGGTTCCAGGGGGGCGTGGTGCTCGCCACCGCAGCCCTGCTGGTTTATCTGACAGGAGAGTACGTTGCCTTGAGGAGGGTCAGTCCTGAAAGCGTGACTGAGTTGGCGGAGTCCGTCGGAGCCGGAGGTTACGCAGCCATTGGTTTCATCGGCCTTCTGACAGGCCAGGCCTTTCTCACCAATGTACTGCCATTGGGGATGACCGGGCAGTTGAACTCGTCGGGCACCATCCTGCTGATCAACCTGGCCGTGGGCGTGGGGGTTGCGGGCGGTTTCAGCCTCATCCTCGCTGAGTTCCTAGAGCAAACACTGCTCGTCCGGGAACGGGAGCACGGTTGAGCTTTCTTCCCTTCGCAGTCGCGGCTTGGCTTTTCGCAGTGGGACTTTACGGAATAGTCACGAGTCGCCACCTCATTCATCTTGTGGTCTGTCTTTCGGTGGTTCAGTCATCGACGTACGTTCTTCTTCTCGCTATTGGGTATCGGACGGGGGCGAGCGCGCCGATCTTCGTCGAGATTCCTCCCGGCGCGCCGGCCGTCGACCCGGTGGTACAGGCACTCACGCTCACCGATGTCGTCGTTGCCGCGACGGTCAGCGCATTGTTGCTGGCGATGGCGGTGCAGGTGCACAAGAAGGCCGGCACCTTTGATCCCGACGAACTAGATACCCTCCAAGGCTAGTGGTTCGTCGCGCAAGTAGCGCCTGCACCGAATGCATCGGTAATTTGCGCGATGAGCACTTGTGCTTCTTCCCCTTGATAGCCCCTGACTCGTGAGCGTTTTACTGCCGCTGTCGGTTGTGGTACCCCTCGTGGCCGCGACACTGCTGATGGCCGCCTCGCGGGCATGGAACAGGCGTGGCTACGACGTGTTCGCCATTGCCGCAGCCGGGAGTGTTCTGGTGATCTGCATTGTCTTGTTGTTCAACTCCACCCGAGAGCCCATGGTCTATTGGTTCGGGGACTGGAGTCCAAAGGATGGCGTTGCACTCGGCGTGTCTTTCGTTGCAGAGCCCATTGCACTCACCCTGGCGACGCTGGCGGCGTTTCTCGTGACGGCGTCACTGGTCTATTCATGGCACTTCTTCGACACGGTGGGAAATCTCTTTCACGTGCTCATGCTCGTGTTCCTTGGCGCGATGATCGGCTTCTGTCTGACCGGCGATCTTTTTACCCTGTTTGTCTTCTTTGAGCTAATGAGTGTGACTGCGTTCTCCCTCGCCGGGTACAAGATAGAGGAGGAAGGCTCTCTTCAGGGATCGCTGAACTTCGCAGTCACCAATAGCATTGGCGCGTTCTTGATTTTGAGCGGTATCGCACTTCTCTACGGAAGAACCGGAGCTCTCAATCTGGCGCAGATCGGCGAATCTCTTGCCGGGGGCCCGGCCGATGGGCTGGTGATAACCGCTTTCGTGTTTTTGATCGCAGGCTATTTCGTCAAGGCTGCGGTTGTCCCGTTCCACTTCTGGCTTCCCGACACTTACGCGTCGGCCCCCACTCCGGTTTGCGTTTTGTTTGCGGGAATTCTCAGCGAACTGGGCCTCTACGCCATAGCTCGGGTGTACTGGACAATGTTCGACGGTGTGTTCGGAGCAGGGCTCGTCAACCTCCGAGCGGTAATGGTCGGGACGGGAGCCGTCACTGCAATCGTGGGGGCTGTTATGTGCTGGCCACAACGTCACATCAAGCGGCTCCTGGCGTTCTCCACCGTGAGTCACGTGGGAATGTTCCTGGTAGGTGTTGGACTGTTCTCCCCGGTCGCCCTTGCGGGAACGGTCGTCTATCTGGTGACCGACGGACTGGTGAAAGGGTCCTTGTTCTTCTGCGCCGGCATTCTGCTGCACCGCCTCAGCAGCGTTGATGAGCTTGGCTGCGATGGCTTAGGGCGAGACATCCCCTACACCGGCATCCTTTTCCTGCTTGGCGGGCTGGGCCTTGCAGGACTGCCGCCCTTCGGGACCTTTGTAGGCAAGGCGATCATCGAGGAGGAGGCTGCCCACCTCGGCTATTCGTGGGTGACCTATCTGGTGGTGGCGGCCTCGGTGCTGACGGCGGCGCCGGTGCTGCGGGCGGGAGCGCGCGTCTTCTGGGGATACGGCCCCGGGGATGCCTACGGCCACCATTCTGAGGCCGAGGGGGACGAGGGGGAGCCGGAAACGAGTGAAGCACGTGACATCACCCCTCCGCTCATGTGGGTGACGGCCGCTGCCCTGTTGGGAGTGAGTTTGGTGGCGGGCATGATCCCAGATCTGTCGATCAGGCTCGAGCCCGCAGCAGACTTCTTCCTCGATCGCGGCGCGTACGCAGATCTGGTCCTCAGAGGCGTGACGCCGCACGAGGTGCCTCTGCCACCCGGCGCGCCGCTGCTCAAGGGTGCGGTGATCGGGTTGATCACCGCCCTCGCTGCCGTGTTCGCTGCGGCGATGGGACTGTGGCATGCCAAGCTGCCGGCGTCGATGAAAGGCATAATCGCCAAGGGCCTTGGCCCTCCCTTTGGGAGGCTGAGGGCACTTCACTCAGGGCATGTGGGCGACTACGTCGCCTGGCTCACCGTCGGTGTAGCCGTCCTCGGTGGTCTGCTGGCTGCCACCATTGGATAGTCCGGTCAGGATGCGTGGTCCCGGCGCCCCCCTTCGTCCTGAAGGGCCGTAAGCCACACCCAGTAGATGAACAGAATCTGGAGGGGCAGCCGGGCCACCAATGTCACAGAACCCCCGGGGATCCCGGGATATCGATTCGGATAAATCGCCATGTGTACATTGGCGGGGTAGATGGCGATGAGCGTCGCTATGAGGAGCCAACCCGCAGCACGCCGGGTCCGTGCATGCATCGTGCCCAGTCCGCCGGCGATCTCGGCGACTCCCGAAATGTAGACCAGTGCAAGTGGCGCCCCAAGGACATCCGGAACAGCAGATACATACAGTTGCGGCAGCACAAAGTGGTTGACTCCGAGGAGAACCATCACCGGCCCTGCGAAAACCTGGGCAATCCTCGGCATCACCCGGCGGTGATTGGCGCGTTTCACCGCCCCGCTGGGGCCGGCGTTGCCTTAGTTGCCTTCCAGGTCTCCTCCGACGGCCAGCTACGCGCCCATTCCAGCGTGACGAAATCGTAAGTGGTCTCTCGATCCGGTTCCGGGCGGAGCTCAATGAGGTCTGTTATCTCGAACCCGTTGCTCCGCAACAAGCGGATCCATTCTCCGTAGCCAAGATGAAACTCCACCCAAGTGTCGTCCGGCCACTCGAACCGCTTCATGCCAAAGTAGTCTCTCTTCATCGGGTCGAGGCCGACGGGACGAGCCCCCCGGCGGGCAAGCCAGGCCGACACGTACCCCGTGCCGCAACCCAACTCGAGTGTGTCCCTCTCAGAGACCTCGGGTAGCAATCCTACCTGCGATTCAGGAATGCTCCAGATCCCCCAAGAGGGCTCGCTGCTCCTCCATTGACTACGTCCGGCTGCTTCGTAGCCGGCGGCGTTGCGCCCCCAGGCAGCCCTGTTCTGATCGAGATAATCGGGGGCTTCCAAGCCTTCCTCAACCCTTCTTCTTGATCTCGACGTTGGGAATGCCGCCGATGTGAAGGTCGATACCCAGCAGGACCAGGGGCCACAGGAGAACGGCGAGAAGTGCCGAGATCACGGCAGAGAGATCGTTGAGGCTGCCCAGGTAGTTGTTGCTGCTCGCGATGACGAGCCCCACTGCGAGATAGACGATGATGATGATCAGCTTGAGCATGTAACCTCCTCTGGTGCCGCGTTCGAGATGGTGTGCGGCCGGCCGGAAGGTCACGAGGCGCCTATGCACCGTCCGCCGGACACTCTCGAAGCACTATAGGCGGGTCACACGGCAGAGACAAGATAGTCCAGAGCCGCCAGGCCTGCCCGGCGATGAGACCCGGACAGTCCTGCACCTTCCCCTTAGGCTTATCTCATGACGGAGATCTCCTTTGCCGGTCTGCTGATCGTCGGCGTTGTGGCGTTCCTGGCTCCACTCATCGCCGCTCTTGTGCCGCGCGTGTCGGTCCCGTCTGTAGCGCTCGAGGTCTCTGCGGGCATCGTTCTCGGCCCCTTCGGTTTCGGAATAGTGCGGCCGGACGCTGCCATACATGTCCTGTCGACACTTGGGTTGGCGTTCCTGTTGTTTCTCGCCGGCATGGAGATCGAGCTGGAGCAACTGCGTGGCCGGCTCTTGCTGGTTGCGGCTGCAGGATGGGCGATTTCGTTTGTGCTGGCGCTTGCAGCGGCCTATACGTTGCACGCGCTCGGTATCATCATCAACCCATTGCTCATAGCCATTACGCTGTCGGCAACGGCCCTCGGGTTGATCGTTCCGGTTCTCAAGGATGCGGGTGAATCTCACAGTCTCTTCGGGCAATTGGTTATCGGGGGCGCCTCCATTGCGGAGTTCAGCCCCATTGTCTTGGTTTCTTTGTTTTTCTCGACGCAAAGTTCTTCGGTGATCACAAAGCTGGTCTTGTTGGCTGGACTTGCGACACTGATTCTGCTCGTGGCCGTCATCTTGTCGGCAGGATCGAGATCGAGGCGACTGTCGGATGCGATGCTGTCACTTCAGGACACGAGTGCACAGATACGGGTTCGAGGCTCGATGCTCCTGCTGCTTGGAGCCACCGTGGCGGCGTCCGATTTCCGGGTCGATGCAATCCTCGGAGCCTTTCTTGGCGGAGTCGTCTTGAGCGTGGTGGACCGTGATCTCGACGAGCAGTACGGGCATTTCCGGATCAAGCTCAACGCCGTGGGACACGGCCTTCTTATCCCGGTGTTCTGGGTGACGACGGGGCTCGGCTTCAACGTCGGCGCGTTGATCGAAAGTCCCAGTACGTTGCTCCGGGTGCCGCTGTTTCTGCTCCTCTTGCTCCTGGTCAGAGGACTCCCCTCCCTTGTCTATCGTCCGCTGGTCGGAGGGCGGAAGGTGATAGCGGCGGGATTGTTGCAAGCTACCTCGCTGACCTTTATCGCCGTGGTCACAGTGATCGGGCGCCAACTGGATCAACTCACGGAGGCGAATGCTTCGGCCTTGCTCGCTGCGGGCCTCCTTTCCGTCCTGCTGTTTCCTGCGCTCGGGCTCGCGGCGCTCAAGCGTTGACGACGAGCCGGGCTCGGCCGGCTGGAGAACGACAGACGATGCCGGGCCAAAAGGCAGAGCCCACTCCTCGAAGCTAGAGATGTGCCTCGAGAACTTCGGGTGTGCCCGGTCGGGACAGAGTTATTTCTTCGATGTCATGGAGATCGACGGGTACGACGCTTCCCCAGCTTCCTTGCCCATGCTCGATGAGCATCGTGCCGAGAACCACCCGGGGGCCTACATTCATCTCGAGGTGGACCTTGAAGCGGCCCGAGAGCGCTGGTTCGGATACCACCACGAAGATCCACGACGGCGACCCCTGATAGCCAAAGATGTGACCTCCGCCCTTCCCCGCGCGTCCGTAGAGGGGTTTGGCTGCAAAGTAGCCACCGTTTGCGACGGCGAGTGTGCGGCGATAGCTCGACCCGAGGTCACGGTCTGCGCTGGTCGCACGCAGAACCACCCCGGCGGTTGCGACGACCAGGAGAAGCGCGGCAGCCATCAGCGCGGCAACCCGGCGCAGTGTGTGCCGCCGCGACGGAGATTGCCGTGACTCGTGAATTCGCTCCAGAACCCGTGTTTCGAAGCCGATCGGCGGCTCGTGGGGCGGGACGAGCAGCAACAGGTCGTCGGCAAGACCGGAGAGCTCATCGAGCAACTGCCTGCAGCGCGCGCAGCCTGCTAGATGCTCGACCGAGAGCGCTCGTTCCTCTCCGGTCGTAGTCCCCAGGGCAAGCTCCGGGGCAAGCTCTGCAAAGTCGCGGCAGCCTATTTCATCGCTCATGATAGACCTCGAGCATCACGCGCAGCTTCAGCATGGCGGTCCGGATTCGTGTCTTGATGGTTCCCAGAGGTACGTTCTCCAGTTCGCTTATCTCTCGGGCGGTGCGACCCAGGAAGGCGGCCATCACAAGTGCGCGTTGCTGTTCGTTGGGAAGACGCGCCAGCGCGGCGCGAAGCCGAGCGGCATCAGGTGCTGCAGACCCTTGTTCCTCCGGACCTGGATCCTTGCTCGCCATCCCCAAGGCAAGGATCGCCTGCGGATCGATTGGTTCCGACCGTCGCATGCGCACAGCGTCGATTGCGACATTTCGTGCGATCGCCAGCAGCCAGGTCGGAACCCGGCCGCGCCTGGGATCGTAAGCATCAGCATGTTGCCATGCTTTGACGAAAGTCTCCTGCGCCACATCTTCCGCCGTTCGCTCGTCTCCGACGATCATCAGAGCGAGCCCGTAGATGCGGCCCTGGAACCGCCGGACCAGAGCCGCTGCCGCTTCGTCGTCCCCCGATGCCAGACCCGCAAGCAACGCTTCATCCGACACAGACCACATCAGATATGTACGTACCAGAGGTCATCGGGGATTGACTCCCCCGGGCAGATAGTCTTCACGGCCGGCAATGGGCTAATTCCCATTCGCTCAGGCTACGGGCCCTTCAGCGCTTGACCCGAAAGACGCGATTCAGGATCCCGCCCAGAACGCTCAGGAAGAGGGCCGCCAACACGGCGCCGCCGAAGCCATCGATGACAAGGGCATCGGTGAGTTGTGCGGTGATGGTCAGCATCACCGCGTTGATGATCAAACTGAACAATCCGAGTGTCAGGATAGTGAGAGGGAGGGAGAGCAGGCGCACCAAGGTGCCGAGGACGGCGTTGACGAGGCCGAAGACTGCAGCAACGATCAAGTAGGAGAGGGGCCCGCCGATGATGTCCACACTGTCGAGCAACTGAGCCGTGACGGCCATGGCTACGGAGAGCACTAGCCACTTCAACAGCAAATAGCGCAAAGAACCCCCCGTCCCTACCGGTCTTACGATGCATGGAAGATGCGAAGTGAGCCTATCGCCCTCGTCCTCACCTTCGATGACCGCGCCCTTTGTGCCCGGCGGCTTTGGCTGGACTAAGCCGGCATTCTCGAGGCGGTCAGCCGATGCCGTTTAAGTCGTGTGTATGTAAACACACGCCTGGGAGTCAGGGAGGAGGAGGCCGCACCCGCTCGGCCATGGACTCTCCTGTGGTGGTGAGATCGAGGGTGACTCCGGCCTCGTCTCTATCCTTTTGACCATCCGGAGCATGGCCGCTGATCAACCACTTCTTCATGTAGTGGACGCAGTCGCGCACCTTGTCCTCTTGAAAGAAGTGAGAATGCCCGGCCAGCTCGACCCAGGCGGGGCGAACATCCTCGAGTGCCGCAGGGGTGCAGGGAATCTCATAGCTTAGCGGCCGAACCGCCGGATCGTCCACCTCGACGTCCTGGGGATCGTGCCGCTTGGCTGCCGCAAAGACAGGTCCGCCGATGGGGTCGGTCTTCCTCCAGAAGTTCCACCACCCCATCTCAGCGTCGCCGAGGATCTTCTCCCGGAGGTCTTGGATGTCGGCGTCGCCGAAGTAAGCGGGAAAGAGGGCGCCGTACAAGGTGGTTACGGGACACCCATAGGTGATGAGGGCAACTGAGGTGAGCTTTTGCTCCTGGAGAGAGGCAAGTGCGGCAAACGCGATCACCGAACCCTGACTGTGCGCCGACACCAGTACGCGCCGTCCGGCCTGAACATGGTGGTTGATCCTCCCCTGGAATTCGGGCACGGCTCTTTCTGTGTAGGGCCGAACGGCGAACGGATGAAAGCGCCGTGGCCAGAACGTCAACACGTCCCACAGGATTCCTATGGTTCGCCTGAGGCGCACCGTGCTTGCGGATCTCCGGACGAGCGCAATCGCCGCCACCACGGCTGCAGGCAACACCCACTGGGCGACCCGAAAGCCCAGGTCTGTGGCATCCGGGGGCTGTAACCACAGAAGTGGGTTCAAGGAGGGATCGGCGCGCATGGATGCAGCAATAATGCCGAAGATCAAGAAGCTGGAGGCAAAGAAGGACAACAATGCATCGGCTCGGTGCCCGGCCTCTGCGAGTCCCCTGGTCCTTGCGACCTTCATTCGATAGCTCGGTTCGACACCGTCGAGCTCTTCGCCGATCCAGCTCGTCCGGGCGGCCAGGTCTCCGGCGGTTCCAGAACGTGCCCAACGCCAGACGAACACCGCGCCGAAGACGGCCCAGACGAGAGCGACGAGCAGGAATATATCGAGCAGAGCCAATTCCGGCCCCCACGGCTTTTCGATTGAAGCGGGACCGGCGTTCACTTCCGCTATCACCTGCCTGCCAACCAGCAGCACAAGCGCCGAAAAGCAGCCGTTTGTGAGCGCCACAGCAATGGTGGCAGCAACTGCGGCGCGCATACGAGGCTGTCTTGTACCCGGCACTTGGCCTCCCGTTGACCACGACGCGAGGGCCAACAGGATCAGCAGTCCGATCTGCAGACCACCGATGGGGGTGAAGAGCTGGCCGAGCAGTAACCGGTTGGAGCCGAACGCGGCCACCGACTTGATTGCCACGGCGCAGAGGGCGATTCCGGCTGCAATCAAATGCAGGCTCAGCCCTGTGTCGACGGCTTTCTCGTGGGAGAAGAATGCGGGCGAGCGAAGTGATTCCTCCGGCTCCCACCGCCGCGGTGTCCCATCGTCTGCGAGAACATCGGGGACCGGCGCGCGGGCTTCGAACTCCTTCTTCGTGCTTCGGCCTATCCAAAAGAGCGCGAACATCGCGCCGCCTGTGGCAACTATCCCGGCAACCACTCCCAACCCGCTCCATCCCTCACCCCAGAGTCTGGCGACGAGCTGATAGCCGACTAGATCAACCAACAGAATCGCCGTCCACAAGGTCCAGGTGACCGTCAACAGAATGCCGAGGACCTGCACGAGCCCCCGTATGAGGTCGATCTGGCGGCGCCTGGCGGACTCGAAGGAAGGATGCATCCACCCCGCAACATTCAGGAGTGTGAAGGGCAGAAGCAGGATCCACAGAGGCTGAAGCGGGGAGCTCGACGTGAGGGCGCCCCAATCGTAGCCCTCGACGTTGCGGCCCTCGCGATCGGCGCGCCGGGCGAGAAAAACCGTGCCACGTCCCTCTCCCACCACGACTGCATCATCCCGGGATCGGAGACCGAGAAGGGCCTCACCCGGAGAGCCGCCGACTCCGTGGATTCTGAGCTCACGTACCTCGAAGCGACCGGGTTCTGCCACCCCTACCCCATTTCCCGGCGTGCCCAATGGGTGAGAGATACGAATAATGCACACCCATCACCTACTCGGTGCGAGTTCTGGTTCATGCTTCACTGCAGTGCATCAGGTAGCCCCCATGTGAGGCTTCAGGCTAGCGCCGCAAGGGCCCGTCAGGGTGACAAATTCGAGAATGAATGATTTGTTGTCAGGCGCGCGCAGCCGAGCGTGGGTTCGGCAGCCGTGTGAGCGTCTTTTCCAGCTTGTCCCGATACTGCTCGTAGTTGGGCGGGAGTGACAATCCCTCGCCCAGATGCTCGATGGGTTCGTCCGCATCGAACCCCGGGCCCATCGTTGCGATCTCGAACAACACACCGGAAGGCTCCCGGAAGTAGATCGAACGGAAGTAGAAGCGATCGATGATTTCGGTCGGTCTGCCCCCTCCCTGCGCCACACGATCACGCCAGGCGGCATGTTCGTCCATCGTTGACGACCACGCGACGTGGTGAACGCTCCCCGCGCCTTGAAGCCCGGTCCTCGCCGGAGGCGCGTCGTATGCATAGAAGGCACCTCTACGTTCGCCATGCACCTCCCACGTGCTTTGGGATGCCGGTTCGAAGTGCAGAGCCTCCTCCAACAAGGCGCGGCTTGCAACTGGATCTGAGGTATAGGCGCGTACGCCATCGAACCCCTGCAGAGCCATGCCCTCCGGGATGTCCGGATGCTCGGCGGTCAACGGATCATCGGTGGTTTCGACCACCCGGAGCTCGTGGCCGAGCCCTTCGGGATCGCTGAACTGCAGCCCTTCTGTAGATCTATGCGAATCAGTCCCGTGCGCGTGGAGCCTTTGCTCCCAAAAGCTGAGCGCCTCCTCACCCGAGACACGCCATACGACCCGGTGCACCATCCCGGCACCCGCTCGACCCCTGGCTGCGCCGGGATACTCGAAGAAGGTGATGTCGGAGCCTGGATCGCCGCGCTCATCTGCATAGAAGAGGTGGTAGACGGTGGGGTCGTCCTGGTTGACCGTTTTCTTCACCATCCTGAGGCCCAGAACGCCGGCATAAAATTCGACGTTGCCTGGGGCGTCCCCCGTAATGGCCGTTATGTGGTGGAGTCCCTCGAGGCGCATCGTTCCTCCTAGTCCGTTTGGTTCTAGGCACTCAGCCTTTGCGATGGAATCGCCCAGGTGCCGCCGAGTTGCCCATAGAAGCAGCCGCGCCTATCTGGTGCGTTGACGGTCGGGCGCAACCTTGAGGATTACGCGCTCGGTCTCGATCGGGTTGGAGTAGGGCTTGCCGTGATACTTCTGACTCAACTCGTCTATGTGACGGCGGGCATCGGATCCGGCGACCGTCTCGACGACTCGGCCGCGCACCTCAGCATAGCTGTAGGCATCATCGCTGTCCCAAATGACTACTGAGACACGCGGATCGCGCTGGACATTGCGGAACTTCACCCGTCCCGTCTCCGTGTTTATGAGGAGGTGATCGTCGTCACAGTCGATCCATATCACGTGGGTGGCGGGGCCTCCATCGGCCAGCAGAGTCGTGATCGTCGCGAAGTTCGCCCCCCGAGCTAGGCGTCTCACCTTGTCCTCCAGCATGGGGCCAGCATAGCCGCTGCGCTGCCCGCTCATCCCTTGCTCCCCTAGGCGCAGCCCGTCTTGACGACCTAGGTATGGATCGTCAGGGGCAGCCGGCTCCTATGCAGCGACGATCGGCGGCCAGCTGCTCTGCTATGCGGGCGATGTCGGGGTCATTCGCGGGGTCACCGTCAAACAGCAGGTTGTTGAGCTGCCAAGGGTCAGACTCGAGGTCGTAGTATTCGCGAAACGTAGGTGTTGAACCATCGTCTCCGTAGTATTCGATGTACTCGTATTCGTGCGTGTAGGTCGCAGCCCACTCTGGAATTCTGCCGAGGTCGACATAGTGCTCGAGAAGCAGCCGTTCCCTCAGCCTGTCGCCGAGCAAGGGGATTCCGTCCATGGGATAGGCGTCATCGGGCTGGAGCCCCGCTGCGCCGAGAATCGTGGGCGCGACGTCGATGTTGGCCGCGAGCCTGTTTCTAGCTGCGCCCGCTTCCACGCGGCCGGGCCAACGCATGAACAGCGGGAGCTTCACAGAGGGCTTGTACGGACTTCGCTTCTGGCTGCCCTGGGCGTAGAGCCCGTGCTCTCCCCATAGAAAACCATTGTCGGACATAAAGAAGGCCAGGGTGTTCTCTTTGTCGTCGAGTTTCTCGAGCGTCGCAAAAACGCGCTCGACCAGATCGTCGACCGACATCAGGCTGCGCAACTGATTCCGACGCACCATCCGGACCTTCTCGAGGGTGATGCTTCTATCGCGCACAAAGGGTGGCTTGTCTCTGCGGTCTCTTTCGAAGACCGCAGGATTCCCCGACCAGTACCCTACCGGCGCCTCCGCATGATCACTTTCCGGGCGGGCCGGGACATGGGGCGCCGCCGTGGACACGTACATCAGCCAGGGCCGATCGTCGCTCCCTTCGGTGCCGCCCAGGAAGCGAACTGCTCGGTCGGCTATGTAGTCGGTGGAATAGGTTTGCACGGCCCGCACCGCGCCGTTCACATTCCAGTCGGTTCCGGCGGAGACAAGCCCGCTGTTGGGGAAAACCGCCCAGCGATCGAAGTATGGAGGATCGGTCCTGATGGGCCACGAGTTGAAGTACTTCCCAAAGAATGCAGTCCGGTAGCCGGCCTCGCCAAGATAGCGTTGAACGGTCGATTCTTGGTCAAGGAGGCCGGCAGATTCATTGTTCTTTACGCCGTGATTGTGCGCGTATCTTCCCGTGAAGATGGACGCTCGAGAAGGACAACACAGAGGAGTGGTTGCAAAGGCGTGGGTGAACTCGGTGCCGTTTGTCCTGAACACCCGCCG
>JACDCD010000181.1 GCA_013694625.1 Actinomycetota bacterium
CCCCCGCAGCTACTCAACCTCGTGCGATCTACGCGTCGCGGACGGCTTCGGCGCCGTGACCGGTGAGCGCCGGTCCGTTCTTTTCCCTCGGCTGGTCGCCGTGGCCGTGCATTCGAGGCAGGTGCAGCCGCCGAGGCGCTCGAAAAGCATTTACAGTTAAGTCAACAACCAAGTGTTGCGACGACCGGTTGAACTTGGGTCGCGTACCGGCGTGGGGGCACACCCGGCAAGTCGGGCCGAGAAACTTGGAGCGATCCTTTCTTGGCTCGTCTTGAAGGCGCTCGCTTCAGGCGTCTCTCGACCGACGGTCGCGTGGGTGAGTTGGCGGTTCTAGATCGAGCTTTCAACCAGGGCGGTTTGTCAGACGTGGATTGACCCTCTCCCGCTCGAAAACACGGATCAACATCTTCCTAAGATCATCTGTGACCTCAAGGCCGTCTAAGTCCCGGCCATCAGCGAATATGGTCAGTAAGCGCTGCAACATCGAATCGAGCATTGCGGGTTCTTCCAGGGCGAAAGCTTGGATACAAAAGAACAGGCGCTCTAGTGCAGTATCGTCCCACGACTTGCCGGAAAGAGCGAGCGAGCGGCGCACAACCTCCCTCTCGGGATGGCTGAGATGCTCCAAGAGAGCACGCGAGACCGTTTTCGCGAGTTGACTCTTTGACCCAGCAACGGACCTCGGTGACACGGCGTCGAACATCCCGGTCGTCGGCGGAAGGAGACGGAGCGCCCTCAGGCTTCCGATCCGCGACGACTGAAGTCAGAAGACGAAATGATCTTAGGTTGCTTCTCTGCGGTTAAGGGCGCGGCGCGATGCCCAGGGACCTGAGCGTCAGCGGGAAACAAAACACTGGGATCAAGTGACTGCAATCCTCTATCGCGGTGCGCGCCACACTGCGCCAATAGATTGTTAATCAAATTAGGAAGGCGATTTGCTTCACCGACTTCATGAAGATATGACGCCGTCATGTTCCAATGTGCCCAAAACACGCTACTATAAGACCCTCGCAAACGTTTAGCGTCAACATGAACATGAAGGGATTGGTTTACTGAAATTTTGACCGAGCCATATTCCTCACCCCCCTCGTGATGAATCTGATCGATACTCGGCAATAAGACTTTTGGCACTTGAGCTTGGGACGGATTCCTCCACGGACCGGCGAGCAGTCGTCTGAGGTGATTTTCTATCTCATCGAGAAGTAAAGTGCCGCTCGCTCGTGATCTAAATTGTGGGATGATTTGATTTAAATATAAAGCAGGAGAACAGTGGAATAAATGTGGCTGATGAGTTTGCCACGTGACTATCGCAACCTGTCTGTATATTGGTCGCGGAAGCTGCAGAGGCTGGCCCTTCTCATCCGTGAGAAAGCCGAAAAATCGAATGGTGATGCGTCCTATGACAGGTTCATCTGGACGTCGTCGCGGACGAAAGAGGTTCATGCTCTTCAGCCTCGGTGTAGGTGACTAAGGACAAGCAAGAGTGTGGTTCGCGGTACGCGCGCTGGCAACCCGCCTTACGCCAGTATTCGAAACACGACGGACAAATCCTCATGCTCTCGTCGAGCAGGTTCAGGCTTCACAGTCAGCTCCTACCCTGACAGTCAGACTTGGCTCATCTTCGCGCCTAGCTGTCCTGCCCCAGGACCTTGTGAACGCGGCTGATCGGTGTCTGGTTGCCGATCCCGCTGTGGCGCCTGCGGGTGTTGTAGTGCTCCAGCCAGTGTGGCAGGGCGGCGCGCCGGTCGGCGCTCGAGTTGTAGGTGAGTCCGCGCGCCCACTCGCGGTCCATCGTCTGCTGGAGGCGTTCGACCTTGCCGTTTGTCTTCGGGCTGTAGGGGCGGGTGCGCTTGTGGGCGATCGCGCGGCGCTGGAGGAGTGTGCGCAACCCCCTGTTTTTGGTGTAGCACCAAGCGTTGTCGCTCAAGAGCCGTTCGGTGACGATGCCGCGCTCGAGGAACCAGTCGAGACCTCGTCTGGTGAAGCCGGTCACCGTCTCGGCGCGCTCGTCGTCGTGCACCTCGCTGTAGGCCAGGCGCGAGCAGTCGTCCTCGAGCGTGTGCACGAACTCAAAGCCGGCACCCGGTGTGTTGCGCCGGCGGTCGCCGGTGACGGCGTGACCGGGCCGCGCAAAGCGCGCGTGGCGCTTGGTATCCATGTGCAGCAGGTTTCCCGGGCAGGGCCACTCATAACGACGCACCTGGTCGCGTGGCTGGCACGACCGGCGCGACAAGCCGCGACGACGCAGCGCACGGTGCACAGTCGCGTGCGCGATCCCAACCTCGGCGGCGATCAACCTTGGTCCCCAGCCGGTGCGCTCCCTGACCGCACAGACGCGATCGTGCTCGGCAGCCGAGAGCAGTCGCGGCGAACGATGCGGTCGAGAGGACCGCTCGCTGAAGCACGCGCCCGAAGCCCGCTCCTCCGGTCTCGCCTCCCGTGCACGCACGACCCAGCGGTTGACCGTCGCCGGCGACACGCAGAAGCGAGCAGCTGCACGCCTCTGCGTCATCCCCGCCTCAACCGCCTCAACGATCCGCCGACGGCCTCCAGATCCGAGCCTGACGCTACGGTGATCCGACATCCGGGCCCTCCTTCGAGCTGTGAGTTGCGCAAGACCCACAGCCTCAGGACGGGCCCGGACGATCACTCAGCCGTTCACCGGGACTTGAGGCAGGACACCTAGCCAGGCGGAAGCGTGGCTCTCGGCCGGGCTAGCGCCCATTTGGGCAGCAACCGCTTGGATGATCAGCGCATAGACAGAATGGTCAGCGGGTGGTGATTCCGTTGTGGCGTGCCATTGGCCGCCAAAAACCTCCTCCGCGACCCACTTGGCGCGCCCGATAGTGGACGGAACTAGGTTCTCAAGATCGTTCCGACCGGTGTGCGTCGCGTTCGGATAGAAGGCTACGAATGCAAGGGTGTTTCCCTGAGCGCACCAGCTCCCACAGAAATGCGTGCGCGTGAACGAGCGCAACTCGAGCTGATTGAGACGCACCGACTGCTCTTGAGCCTCGCTAGCGTCCAGCGAGATGGGGAGCTGAAGAATGAGGAGGAGGCCCTGCCCGAGTTCTGGATGTGGTTGCCCTGTGAGGGCTTGGAGTAAGGACGTCTCTAGCGCCTGCCCCGGGGCGAGCACGGTCATAGGGACGCTTCGGCCAAGGAACGGGAACTCGGCGGTCAACTCTCCTTGATCACCCGTCGCGAGGATGACGTGGGGGTTCGCTTGTAGAAGTCCAAGACCGTCCTCGAATTCTTGGCCACGCCAGGACGAGAGAGCCTTGCCCGCCGGCGCGATGACCTTCCCGAGGATTGTCAGCGAGTCGTCGCGCTTTGGCCGGAGGCCGGAAGCGGGGTGCGAGCTGCTCGCGGGCCGCGCATCGAACATCTTCGCGAGCTGAGGCCCCTTGCTATGCGCATCCGCGACCTGCATCGCAACCACCCACTCGAAGAGCTGTCGCACCCAACCGAAGGTCTCCGCCTGGACGTACATGCTCGCGCAGAGGTCGACGCAGGTCGGATCCTCCTCCCTCGGAATCAGCGCGCAGCGATTTCTGTGGTAGAGGGCGCCGGAATCGAACCGGATCCGGCTCTCGCCGGTCGAACGAGTGTCAGTCGTCCATCCCACCACGGGATT
>JACDCD010000202.1 GCA_013694625.1 Actinomycetota bacterium
GCGGGGATGGGGGCGGCGACTTCGGGGGCGGCGACTTCGGGGGCGGCGACTTCGGGGGCGGCGATTTCGGGGGCGGCGACTTCGGGGGCTAGCTTGCCCGCCATCACAGCCTTCTTCCACTACGGCCTGCCGGCCTGGAGCCGGGCGTGCACAAGAGCCGCGGTCCTGCATCAGGACAGGCGCACGTAGTCGCAAGGCTGACACTACGATTTGAGCCGGATCATTCGAGGGCGCGGAGCACCCGGGGCGAACAGGAGGAGATCAGCTTGGCGGCCGGCGCAACCATCTCCGTGAAAGGGTTGGCACACGCTTTCCGCTCGGGGTCGGGAAGTGTCTCCGCCCTGGACGGGGTTGATCTGGAAGTGCCGGCCGGAGGCTATGCGTCGCTCATGGGTTCATCCGGAGCCGGCAAGAGCACGCTGCTGGCCATCCTCGGTGGGCTGGAGCCACCTCAGCGAGGCAGCGTTGTTGTGGGTGACACCGATCTCTCCCGCCTCAGGGGCGACGGTCTCGCACGCTACCGGCGCTCCACCGTCGGCTTCGTGTTCCAGCATTTCGGGCTGATCGGAACCCTTTCCGCGCTGGAGAACGTGGAGTTGGCCACGATTCTGACGCGCCTTCCCCGGCCCGCGCGTCGCGCCCGGACGCTGGCCCTTCTTCACGCAGTGGGCCTGGGGCAACGTACAACGCACAAACCCGGAGAGCTTTCCGGCGGCGAGCGGCAACGCGTGGCGATCGCCCGCGCTCTCGCCAACGAGCCTCGCCTGATACTGGCCGACGAGCCCACCGGAAACCTCGACGAGGCCTCGGCGCGCGGAGTCATCGAGCTGTTGGAACAGCTTCACGCCGAACGTGGTTGCACCGTTCTCGTGGTCACCCACAACCGGGCAATAGCGGGCCGGGCTTCCCAGCAAATCGCCCTTTCGCGCGGCCGCATCCTCGCCGCGACCTGCCACCAGAGTGGCGAAGGCCGCCGTTCAGGGTGAGCCCCAAAGACGCCTTCGCCCTTGCCGTAAAGGAAGTGATAAGGCGGCTGGGGCGTTCGGTACTGACGCTTCTGGCCGTTGCTCTGGCCGCTTGTCTGTTGACTGCGCTGGTGCTGATCTCGAGAACTGCGGAAACCGAGGTACTGCGGCAGCTTGCAAAAGGCGGACCGCTCGCGAGCATCAAAGTTGCAGCAGCCGCCCCCGATCCCTCTCAACTGGCCAACGACAACGCACGCCCCGGTTCGCCTCGTGACCTGGGCCCCCAGGCAGCGCGCGCGATAGGGCGGCTTCCCGACGTGGCATCGGTGGTACCGGTGATCACCAGCCGGATGATTTTCGTGCCGTCGGCCGGCGCACCCGGGGCCGGGCGGCCTGAGCCGTCCTACTTCTTCGACACGGCCGTCGGCGCCGATCTTCGCGACCCGTCCCTGCTTCCCATAAGTGTTCTCGCCGGGCGGCTCCCCGCTCCAGGCTCGCTTACAGAGGTGGCCGTCACCCCCGGGTATCTGGAGCGGCTGAGGCTCGATCCAGCCGAGCCCGAGAAGGTGTTGGGCGCCGAGCTGGAGATGGGGCCACCACGCGTCTTCGACGAACTCGAGGAACAGACGTTTCGCGCTCTGTGGCAGCGCACCGAGATAGTTGGGGTCGTGGCTCAAGAGGCCGCACCTGGAGGAATCGTCACCTCAATCGAGCACACGCGCCGGGCTCAGAGATGGTCGGCGGCAAGCGACGGCGACACCGGGGAACTCGAGCTCTCCAACTCTCCCTACACGGGCCTTGTAGTGGTGGCCGATGGGCTCGACCGCATCGGCAAAGTGCGGAGGCAGATCACCGACATCGGCTACTCGACGAGCGCCCCGGAGAACCTGATTGCATCCGTGCAGCGCTATCTGAACGTGGTCGAGATCGTCCTCACGGCGATCGGATCGATTGCCCTCGTAATTGCCTGTCTAGGTATCGCCAACGCCTTGCTGGCCGCGGTGCGGGAACGGCGCCGGGAGATAGGCGTATTGAAAGCGATCGGTGCCCGCGACCGTGACATCCTTTTCGTCTTCCTGATCGAGGCATCACTCCTGGGCGCCTTGGGAGGTGTTCTGGGGAGCCTCGGGGGTTGGGCCGCTGCGAGCGCCGTGGGGATAGTCGTGAACAGCTACCTCACCGCGCAAGGGCTGCTGGGCCTCCACTTGGGGCCTTCCTGGGGAGTTCTGCTCCTCGGTGTTCTTGGTTCGACCCTGCTGGCGTCTGTGGCCGGGGCCGTGCCTGCCCTCAAAGCCGCTCGGTTGCCGGCCAGAGAGGCGGTGAGTGAATCTTGAAGCGAACCTCGATCGCTTGGTTGCTTGCTGTGGCGATGATGCTCATGGCATCTGGATGCAGTAACGATGGTGGGGATGGGCTCAGCTCGATCCCAGCCGCCGAGCGCGAGCCACGCCTCCTCTATGTCGCCGTCGGCGCCAGCGAGACCTTCGGCATCGGCGCGGCTGATCCGCTGCGTGAAGCCTGGCCCCAGGTCTTCTATCGCACGGCACTCCCCCGGCGCGCATCGTTCGTCAATCTCGGCATTCCGGGGGCAACCGTCGCCGATGCTCTTGCCAAGGAAGCCCTCTATACGGCGCGGCTGGAGCCGGAGCTTGTCACAGTATGGCTGAACGTCAATGACATTCTGTCCGGCATCGGCGTCGGCGCCTACGAGCGCGACCTGGGCAAATTGCTGAGGCTCGTCACCACGGACGGCGACACCACGGTGCTCATCGCGAATACACCGCCTCTTGAGTGGCTGCCCTCCTATCGCGCCTGCCTTCCGAACCCCCCTGCCGGAGCGCCGGACTGCGAATTTGAGGGCGCCTTGCCCCGTCCCCAGGTGATCGACCGGCTGATTGCGAACTACAACTTGGCGATAGACCGAGCCGCCGCACGCGTGGGGGCATCGGTGGTCGACTTGCATTCGGCGACACTTGCCCTGGCGCGCCGCGGAAGGGGAGCAGAGCTCCTGTCGGGGGATGGCTTTCATCCGAGCACCGCGGGCCACAGGGAGGTTGCGAGAGCCTTCACCGAAGTATTCGCCGGAGTCCAAGGCTGACGCTGGACATGTCCGGCGCGCCGAGTGGGTGAGAGATGTGCTGTTGCTCACATCCAACACCCACCCGGCTCCAAGCTGTTACAGGGTTACGGCTGCGCCCCCTGCCATGGCGCCGGAGTCGGCGGCGAGAAACGGTGCCACCGCCTTGAGGACCTCATCCTTGGTCAGTGCCGTCTCGGTGGCGCCCTGGTAGACGCCGCCTTCAGGGGCAAGCCCCAGGAGGTTGCCCACGACCGCCGCATGGCGAGCCTCGACACCTAAGATGCCGGCGGCGGCCTGGAGGATAGGGCAGCGGGTTCTCACACACCTTCGGTAAGCCGGGCACCTACCACTATTACTGCCGCGTGCACGGGCTCCCCGACGGCACCGGCATGGTCGGCGGCCGTCAAAGGTCCACCGCGCCTGATCGATGCGTGGGAGTCAGGCCACCGGCTCGCCGGCCCCCGCCAGGTCGTAACCCCCCAGGTGCTCGAGTCGCCGGCGGAACCCGCCCGAGGCGATCACCTCGATCAGCGCCTGCGCCCCGGGATGGTCCCACCACTGGTCGGCTACCCACAGTTGGACATCATGCTCCTCGAGACCCAGGAAGCTGAGGCCGAAAGCCATTGCCGCCGGGCGCATCGTCACGCCGAGCTCGGCGACCCCCAGGGCAACCAGCCGCGCCGCCTCGAGATGTCCCGCGACGACCGGGCCCCGCAGCGGCCGCATCCCACCGCCGGCGGCGGCTCGCGCCCGTTCGAGCGCCTGTTGGGACTCGGCGCCGGGATCCCGTCGAGCCACGGCGACGCTCTCGCTCCGTCCAAGCTCCAGAGGCATCTGCGGCAGCGCCGCCAGCCCGACCTCCCAGCGCGCCAGGTGGACGCGTCGCGACGCCGGTGCACCGGAGGAGGGACTGGGCCCGGTGCCGTGAACCACGATTGCGTGGACCACGCCGCGTTCGAGCGCGTCGCGCGCCGCTGCGCTCGATGCGGCCACGGCAAGAAGCCGGGCCGGGCCGCGATCCGGCAGCAGCCCCGCCGCCAGACCCAGGGCGGGGTCACAGCCAGCGACGACAAATCCATCGGGCCGGGGCCTGTCGAAGAGCTTGATTCGCCCGTCCCGTACCACTCCGTCGGGAGCCCGCCAGTGCGGACCGGCGACTCCCTGCTCGGGCACGGCGTCGTACACGAGGACATCGCCCACTCTGGCGGCGAGCACCGGCGCGCCGTCAAGGGGCGCGCCGAAGATCGGCCGCTCCTGTACCGGCGCCGGGGTGAACAGATCCTCGACCGCCACTCCCAGGGCACCCGCCAGCGCAAGCGCCGCATCGACGCTCGGAGTGTGCCGGCCGGTCTCGACCGCGCTCACCAGCGCGCGTGACAACCCTGCCGCCGACGCCAGATCCGCCTGGCTCAGACCCAGCAGCAGGCGTACGCGCTTAAGCCCCTCCGCCGTTTTCATTGCTAGGATGCTATCGCCTTGTCAGTATTCAGGCGAGAGAGGAACCGCGTGCGCAGTGGCGTGAGGGTCGCCGCAGGAGTGGTGCTGCTGCTGTCGGCGTGCGGTGGAGTGAATGGGGAGGGAACCGAAAGTTCGGCTTCAGGCGGGCAGGCCGATCTGGTCGTTTACGCGGCCTCCTCCCTTACCGAGGGGTTCGGGCGCATCGGGAAGGTCTACGAAGACGGGCATCCGGGCAGCACGGTCAGGTTCAGCTTCGAGTCCTCCTCCACCCTCGCAAGCCAGATAGTGGAGGGCGCGCCGGCGGACGTCTTTGCCTCCGCCGACGAGGCACAGATGGGCGTGGTCGAAGACGAGGGGCTGGCTCAGGACCCAGCCCCGTTCGTCACGAACCGGCTGGTTGTGATCACTCCCGAGGACAACCCCAGGGGGGTCGAAGGGGCGGAGGACCTGGCCGAAGAGGGACTCAAGCTGGTCCTCGCCGGGCCGGAGGTGCCGGTCGGCGGCTATGCGCGTGAGATGTTCGGGCGGCTCGGAGTGCTGGG
>JACDCD010000010.1 GCA_013694625.1 Actinomycetota bacterium
CCCACGCCAAGGCCGCCATCAAAGACGTCGTTACGACGCTTGAGCCCGGGACCTTGGAGGGCGCCTTCGCCACCGAGCTGGTCGAGGAGTTCGCCGCGATCGAGCGGCTCGCCGCGGCGGGTAAGGCCCTGTGTGCCCAACGGGTCGCGAAGTCGGGGGCATGGCGGCGCCATGGCGACCGCTCGCCGGCGCGCTGGATGGCGCGCACCACCGGTACCTCGGTCGGCCACGCCCTCGGGGTGCTCGAGACGGCCGAGAGTATTGGTGAGCTTCCCGCGACCGAGACTGCGCTGCGCTCGGGGGAGCTGTCCCAGGTCCAGGCCCAAGAGATCGTGTCCGCCGCTGCGGTCAGCCCTGCTTCCGAGCCAGGGCTTCTGGCTGCGGCCAAGACCGAAACCGTCTCTGAGCTCAAAGAGCATTGCGCCAAGATCAAGGCTGCCGCAAGCTCGGACGAGCTCGACCGCTACGAAGCCATCCGGGTGCGCCGCCGCCTGCGTCACTTCCGCGATCCCGACGGCGCCTGGCACCTCGACGCGCTGCTCACCCCCGACGCCGGGGCGGTGGTGATGGCGGCGCTCGAGCCCTACACCGAGCGGGTCTTCCAGGCGGCCCGCGCACAAGGCCGGCGGGAGTCCCACCAGGCCTATGCCGCAGACGCCCTGGTGGAGCTGGCCGAGCACACCCGGGCCTGTGACGACCAACCCACCTCTTGCACCCCCAAGGCGATGGTCCAGGTCGTGGTCGATCACCGGGCGCTCCTCCGGGGATCGCTCGAGGACGGCGAGAGCTGCGAGGTCCCCGGGATAGGTCCGATCCCGGTTGCGACCGCTCGTGCCTGGGCCACAGATGCCTACCTGTCTGCGCTGCTTACCGACGGCAGCGACATAAAGGCGGTCTGCCACCTCGGGCGCACGATCCCGTCCCGCCTGCGCACGGCCATCGAGATGCGTGACCGGACCTGTGTCGTGCCGGGCTGTGACGTCGGCCGCCATCTCGAGATCGACCACATCAAGCCGGTGACAGTTGGAGGGCCCACCCGTCTCGACAACCTCGCAAGGCTGTGCCGGTGGCACCACTACCTGAAGACCCACCGCGGCTACCGCCTGTCCGGCGGGCCGGGATCGTGGTGCTTCGAGCACCCCGGAGAGGCACACCCCGGGAGACCGCCGGACACTGAGACGGGACCCGGCAGCGCGCGCTCTCCTTGAACCCCGTGAGCTTGGGGACGAGGTAGCGAGTGGATGCCGGAGCGCCGGCACTTCTCCAGGATGGCGTGCTGCACTGGTTCGACACAACCGTTGGTCTGCGGCCGGCCCGCCCGATGAAGACGTGATGGGCCCGTAGCGGGCACTCTACGGTTCCCCGGCGTGCGAAAAGACTCACAGGCGCAACTCGAACAGAGCGTCGTCAGGGTCAAGACGGTGCTCCTCTCTGCTCTACTTGCCGGTCAAACGGTAGGATGCGCCGGCTTTGCGGGCGTCGCGGATTCTGCAGGAGCCGTTACGACTCGGGAAGGAACAGGTTAAATCCTGCGGTCAACGGCTCTGAGTGTGGTCAACGGCTCTGAGTGCGCTTGTTGTGGCGGCCACGGCGAGCTCGTCGGCCCGGTGTCTGCGACCGTCGTCGTTATCGCCGAGGTTGATGTTCACCAGGGTTGCTGCAATCCGCGCGGCCGCTTCGGCGAGCAGCGCTGCCGCGGTTGCATCCCCTCTCAGGTTCGGGTTGCCTCGCACGGCCACCTGGGCGGCGAGATCCGCGACTTCGGCCGCCGCTTCGGCAACGGCCAGGGGGATGTCTGCCGCCGACGACAACGCCGAGCGGACGGCTCGGCGTCGTTCCTCGGGATGCGGTTCGCGCGGCAGCGCGCCGGCGCCCAGGACCTTCGCGTAGGCGCGGGCGTCGGCCTCGGCAAGGGGGGCGACGCACAGGCGCAGGCTGTCGGCGCGCGCGATGACCTCGGGCCCCCTTTCGAGGCGATCGCCGGCGAAGCGCGCCGCCATCGCCGTGAGAGCGGCCGCCATGGCCACCGCCACCGCGGCCGCAGCGCCGCCTCCCGGAGTCGGCTCGCGGGACCCCATCCGTTCGAGGAAGTCTCCGAGGGGAGCCCGGAGGTAGTCGTAACCGGGGTCGGTAACTTCCTCCGGGGCCACGTCAGCTTTCCCCGGCTTCTTCGGCAGAGAAGAACTCCGCCAGCGCGGCGGCTACCTCTTCCGGCGCATCCTCCATGGAGAAGTGTCCGGCTTCTGGAACAAGCACGAGCTGAGACTCCGGTATGAGAGCATCGAGCCGCTTTGCCACAGCCCGGTTGAGCCAGGCGTCGTGCTCGCCCCAGATAATGCGCACGGGCGTGTCCAGGTTCTCGAGCATGGATTCGAAGTCACGGGTGTGATCCTCGTTGAACTGCCCGACCTTCTGGAAGTAGGCCGCTTGACCTTCCTTTCCTCTCCAGCGATCCAGATAAGCGTTGAAGGTGTCGCTTCCGGGAGCCTGGTGGAACGCAGTGCGCAGATGCGCTGCGACGATCTGCTCGTAGATGTGCACGGGCATGGTCCGGTACGTATCAAGATGTGCCTGCATGTGTCTTGTTGTCGGCGTGATCCAGGGTCGCAGGGCAACCGCGTCGATCAGGGCGATGCGGCGAAATGCGCATCCATGCAGTAAGTGGGCGCGCAGAACCGCGGCGCCCCCGATGTCATGCCCCGCAACAGCCGGTTCGTCGAGGTGCCAGAACTCGAGGAGTTGGGCAAGAAGCTCTGCCTGTGCGCGCACCGAGACATCGGCGTCCGGCGCCGCGGGAGAGTCGCCGTATCCCAGGAGGTCGTACACATAGACCGTGAAAGTGTCCGCCAGGGCCGGGGCCACATGTCGCCACAGATAAGACCAAGTTGGTGTCCCGTGAACGAGAACGACCGGAGGCCCGTGACCCAGGCTGTCGACGGCGACGGTCCCAATAGGCAGATCGGCGCGCCGACTGAGGCGCCAAGTCTGTGGACTCTCGGCGCCTCTCAATAAAGCCCCACAATGTCGCCGTTGTCGTCGATGTCGATCGCCTCCGCAGCGGGATGTGAGCTCAGCCCCGGCATGGTGCGCATGTCTCCACAAATGAGATAGATGAACCCGGCTCCGGCCGAGACCCGTGCCTCGCGCACGGGCAGAGTCCAACCTGTCGGCGCGCCCTTGAGCTTGGGATCGGAGGACAGCGACAGGTGCGTCTTGGCAATGCAGACTGGCAGTCCTCCGAAGCCCTGAGCCTCGTAGAGGTCGAGCTGCCGGGCTGCGGCGGGGTCATAGGTCACCCTCGCCGCGCCGTAGACCTTCGACGCTACGGCTTCGACTTTGTCGCGCAGGCCGGCGTCATGCGGGTAGAGATACCGGAAATCGCTGGGCTCACCGGCGGCTTCGGCAACCGCCTCGGCCAACTCTGTCGCACCCTTGCCACCGTCGGCGAAATGGGTGCAGAGCGCAACCCGTGCGCCCTCCTCGGCGGCGATGGCACGGATGGCATCGTGCTCGGAGGGATGGTCGGTGGGAAACGAGTTGATCGCAACGACCGCCGGTACCCCGTGCAGCCGAATGTTTGCGATCTGCTTTCGCAGGTTGTCGCCGCCGGCATTCACGTCGCCGGGGTTCTCCGCCACCATCTCCGGCGGCAGGGGCTTGCCCGCCGTCACCTTGAACCGGCCCGAG
>JACDCD010000025.1 GCA_013694625.1 Actinomycetota bacterium
ACACCAAGGCTGCAATCCTATGTTCGCGCATCGTTCGAAACCACCCTCTCCCCGACGGCAACAAGAGGCTCGCGTACCTGTGCGCGGTTGAGTTCGTCGAGCGCAACGGGTTCTTCTGGCAGCCGCCAGCCGGGGACGACCCTGGCGGAAACGAGACGGTGACGGTGATTCAGGCATTGGCTGCAGGCGATAACGACGAGGCGGAATTCGCTCAATGGGTCGCCGGGAGGGTGCGTATGCCGTGACCCGACAACTCGAGCTCTCCCCGGCAACAGTTCTCGGAGGCGCGAACTCCGTCACTTACGTGGCAAACCCGATCACCTCGCCGTTCGGGGAGCAGCTCGAAGAGGTCCTCAAGGATTGGGCCGCCATCAAGCTCACCGCGGACGCGACGGCAGACACGGGGGGCAACGGCCTGAATGAGCCAAGGTCACGGACATGCCGGTACTGTCGCCGACATTTGCTGTCGTCGACAATGGGTGTCAGGATTGCCTTTCCTGAGGCGAACAGTCGTCCGGTATTCGAGCCTTGCCCTACAGTTGCAAGAAGAACTCACAGCGGCAGGCTTTGGGCTCACTTCCTGTCAAGCTGCGCCAGGTATTTTTGTTATCTCCACGAGCCTAGGGCTCAGGCCGTGCACGGTCCCGTCGACACCGGGTCGTTCAGCCCGGCGGCGGACCGGACCTCATCTGATATCTCTGCGCCGGTGAGCGCGTAACCGGTCCCCTCGTCGGACGTCGACGCGGCGAAGATGGTTCCGGCCACGGTTCCGTCTGGGAGCACGAAGGGGCCTCCGGAATCCCCGCCCCGGACCGGCGAGCGCAGCTCGTAGACCTGTCGCGTGACCGGCCTGCTGCCATAGATGTCGAGCCCCGTGGCGTCGTAGACGTCCTGGACGGCAGCCCTGTGGACGACGAGACGACCTTCCTTGTCCCCGGGGAAACCCAGCGTCGCCCCCGGCGTCGAGCGCTCCACGGTTCCGGTCGAGAGGCGCAACGGGGCCCCCGTCAGATCAGGGGCGCGTACCACCGCAATGTCCGTGCGCGGATCGAACAGCACGACAACGCCTCGGTGCACTCCGTCCGAGCTCTCCACTTCGACAGATCCTCCACCGGCGACCACATGGGCGTTGGTGATCACGGTCCCCTCGTCCGAGATCCAGCCGCTGCCCTGCCTGAGGCCACCGCAACCCGGGGCAACCACCCGGACGACCGATCCCTCAGCCCGGCGCGCCGCCCGGAGCGCCGAACGGTTGGAGGGCAGCTCCACCGGCGGCCCGATCCGGCGCGGGAGACCCGCAAACACCTGCGGGAAGGGAGAGGTGTCGAGAAGGTGTTGTAGCTGGGCCACGACCCGGGGTGGCTCCGGCAGCATCTCACCTGTCAGGGCGTAGACCTTCGAGCGGCGAACCGCCCCGGCCACGCCGGTCCACGGCGCCTGCACGAGCAGAGATGCGATCAGCCAGAAGACGATCACGGTGACTCCGACGCCGGAGGCGGCGCCGAGAAGGGAGTCCACCCCTCCGAGATGAACCTTTCGAGCCAGGAGTCCGCCGCGCCGGCCGATCGCATAGCCCGCTCCCTGCCCGATGGAGAGGCTTACAAAGATCGTGATCAGCGAAACCGCGATGGCCTCCGGTCCCCCTTCGGGGCTGACGGCCGTCGCAATGCGCGGACCAAGCAGGATGCCCGTCACGAGCCCCGCAAGGCCGCCGCCGAATTCGAAGACCTGAGCAACAAGGCCCCGCTGAAGCCCCCTGATCGCGGCCAGCAGCGCGACGAGGACGAAGATCAGATCGGCGATGGGCAACGGCGTCCTAGTCGATCCCAAGGCCGGTCTGCAGGGCCCGGAAGGTCAATCCGAAGTTGATCAATGCGGCGAACCCGAAGACGACCCACGGGATGCCCTCGAGCTTTTGCGCAAAGCGGTGGGCGGCCACGAGAACTGCAGCGGGAAAAAGGCCGCCGTAGACGTAATGAAGCCAGATGGGCCCGTTGGACGGTGGTCTCAAACCCATGGCGAACAGGATGCCGCCGATGAGGACCTGGGCGCCGATGATCACCTGGAGCGCGGCGAGCAGGTTCCAGAACCCGCCCGCGGGAGCGTGGTTGCGAATCCACGACACCAGCGCCCACAGCATCAGAACGGCGAAGCCGGCGGGCACCGTGTAACCGATGAGGCGATGTATGGCGTCCACCTGGAGAGGTTAAGGGTTCTGTGTCCGATGGAGGTCGCGGGTGGAACCGACGCGCCGGAGGAATCCCTTGTCCCCTACGACCCGGCCGACGCAAGTGCCGACAGGCGCGGCAGACAGGCGTCGAGCACCTTCCCGATCGAGACGTCGACGGTGTCACGGTAACTGCGCGATACATCGTCCGGGGGAACGTCGTCGAGCCACTCCGGCGGAAGGAGGTCGGTTGCCTCGCTCATCTCGGCGAAGTGCGTCGTCCATACCTTTGGCACCACCGTCTCGGCCTGGTAGCCGCCCCCTCCGGTGGCAACCAACCTCCCGGAGGCGTAGAGGTGAGCGGTGTCGTGCAGCACCTTGGCGATGACCGGATAGGCGGGCATGGTCAATCCCAGGTTTGCCAGCGGATCGCCGTGGTGGGTGTCGGCTCCGAGCTGAGTGAACAACAGATGCGGCCTGAAGGCCTCTGCGAGGCTGCCCACGACCTCCTGCAAGGCGTGCAGATAATCGTCCTGGCCCGAGTAGGGCAACAGCGGAATATTGGCGCTCGTCCCCCGGGCGCGTCCCGAGCCGATCTCGTCTTCGAAGCCGGTGCCGGGATAGAGATACGTGCCGGATTGGTGCAGTGAGAGCGTAAGCACCCTCGGTTCTTCGTAGAAGATCCACTGCACCCCGTCCCCGTGGTGAACATCGATGTCGACGTACATGACACGCCAGTCGGGCCTCAGCGACAGCACCGATGCAATGGCCACAGCGGGATCGTTGTAGATGCAGAATCCGGAGGCCCCGGCCCTCCGAGCGTGGTGCAGGCCTCCCGCCGGGTTGAAGGAATGGAGCGCCTGGCCGGTGACGACTAGCTCGGCCGCGGTGATCGAAGCGCCGCAGACTGCTGTGCTCGCCGAGTGCATGTTCGGAAAGATCGGATCGTCGGGTGTGCCGAGGCCGTACTTCAGTCCGGCGCCGGCATCGACCGACCCCTCGTCGATGCCCTTGACGGTGCCCACAAAGCCGGCGTCGTGGACGGCGGTCACCTCGTCATCGCGTGCGGCGCGGGAGCAAGTCTGCGTGACGTTGTCCCGGTCGACGATGCCGAGATCCCTGATGTGGTCGTAGGTGAGCAGCACGCGTTCGGGGCGCAGTGGGTGCGACGGGCCAAAGTCGTAGGCGCGCGCGAGGTCGTCGATGACGACCAGGGCTACCGGGTCGGGCACTGGTCTAGCGCATCTGTGCGCGCTGGAGCTTGCCCGAAAAGTCGATCGCGACCGTCTTCCATTCGGTGAACTCATCGAGCGCCTGTGGCCCGGCCTCTCGGTGGCCGTTACCGGTGCTCTTCATGCCTCCGAAGGGAACCTGGATCTCGGCGCCGATGGTAGGGGCGTTTGCATAGACAAGGCCGAACTCGAGCTGCTGTGCGCACTTGAAGATGTTCGTGATGTCGTGGGAGTAGATCGAGCACGATAGTCCGTACTCGGTCCCGTTCGCCGCCTCGATGGCTTCGTCTATGGACCCCACACGCATGACGCCGGTGACCGGGCCGAAGATCTCCTCTCGGGCTATGCGCATAGTGGGCGTCATCTCGTCGAACACTGTTGGAGCAATGAAGTAGCCGTTTGCATGCTCGTCCCCGGTGAGCTCGTCGCCTCCCGCAATAATAGTTGCGCCTTCCTGCTGACCGAGACTGATGTATTCCATCACGCGGTTCTTTTGCTTCTCGTTGATGACGGGGGCGAGCTCGACATCGGGGTCGAGGCCGTTTCCTACCTTCATTTTGCCGACGCGATCCAGCAGTTGCTCTGTGAACGGTTCGCGAACGTCTTCGTGCACGATCAACCGGGAAGTCGCCGTGCAGCGTTGACCGGAGGTGGCAAACGCCCCCCAAGCAGACGCCTCTACCGCGAGCCCGAGCTGCGCGTCGGGCATGACTATCAACGCGTTCTTGGACCCGAGCTCGAGTGAACACCGTTTCATGGCCCGGGCGCATTTCTCGTTGATGGCCCTTCCGACATCCAGTGAGCCGGTGAAAGAGATCGCCCGCACATCGGGATGATCGACCAACGCCGAACCCGCCCCTTCACCCGTGCCGTTGACAAGATTCAAGACACCCGGGGGAAGGCCAACTTCATTGAACACGTCTGTAAGCAGCGCAGCGCACAGGGGAGTGTCCTCTGCGGGCTTGAAAACGGCCGTGCAGCCCGAGATGAGAGCCGGCGCGATCTTCCACAGGGGGATGGCTATCGGGAAGTTCCACGGCGTGATCAGCCCGACCACACCGATCGGGTGGCGCATTGTCATCTGCACCTTGTTCGGAAGCTCGGCCGGGATGGTGTCGCCGAAGAACCGGCGCCCCTCACCCGACATGTAATGCGCGAAGTCGATGCCCTCCTGGACATCGGCGCGCGATTCGTTCAGCGTTTTGCCCATCTCACGTGTCATGACCTCGGCGAATTCATCCTTGCGCCCTTCGAGGATCAGGGCCACTCGCAACAGATAATCGGAGCGTTGTGGGACCGGCGTCAGCATCCAGTCGGGATAGGCGCGCAGGGCCGCCTGCACCGCCTGGTCGACGTCGGCCGGGCCGGAGCGGGCAAAGGTCCCGACGACCTCGTTCCGATCCGCGGGGTTGGCGGATGGGAAGGTTTCCCCGGTTGTCGAGTCCACCCATTCCCCGTCGATGAAGTTGCCGTACTCGGTCCTCACAGGGCACCCCCTTGTATTTTCCGCCGGCCGTCCCTGCCTGCTTCCGGTCTCCCCCGCCGCCAAACTCTACTGCCTCGAGGCTTCGGTGGCCCCGTCTTCGAGCGGCAGTCCCATGACGATGGCATCCCACAGTTCCCCGTTCCTGCGGCGCCAGTGACGGTGGAGGTAGCCCTCCTGGGTGAAGCCGTGCTTGAGATAGAGGTTGATCGCGGCCGTGTTGTGCGGCCACACCTGCAGCGTGACCTTGTGGGAACCGGCCTCCCGCGCCCAGATGATGGAGGCTGCCAGCAGCGCGCTTCCCACCCCACGTCCCCGCCACCCGGGCACGACGAGCATCCCGAGCTCGGACGGCCCGGTCCCCGTCACTCCCGCCGTACCGACGATGGCCCCCTCGGCCTCCGCGACGAAGCTCGCTGCAGAGGCGTCACCGAGGCCCTCGAGCCACCGGGTCCCCCGTCCGGTGCGGTCGACGGGGAGCTCACCCCCGATGTAGCGCCCCTCCGCCGCGACCAACTCGTACGCGTCCAGCATGCCCTCGAGATCCGATGCTTCGGCGCGCCGGATCCTCACCGGGGGCACAGAGGCGGCATCTCAGGTCTGGGGGGAGCCGCCGGCGAGTTCCTGCGACCGCTGCATCGCCGCCTGGATGGCGTTGAGGAACGCGGCGCGCACGCCGGACTGCTCGAGCACCTGGATCGCCCTGATGGTGGTGCCCCCGGGAGAGGTCACCATCTCGCGGAGCTCGACCGGGTGCATGGCTTCGTCCCGCAGGAGAGTGGCCGATCCCAGCATGGTCTGGACCACAAGCTGGGTGGAGATCTCCCGCGACAAGCCGAGCAGGATGCCGGCCTCGATCATCGCTTCGGCCAAGAGCGCAAAGTAGGCCGGCCCGGACCCCGAGATGGCCGTGACCGCGTCGAGGTAATCCTCGGGAACCTCCACAACCCGCCCGACCGCTCCGAGGACCTCCGCTGCAAGCTTCATATGAGGGGGCCCGGCGTAGCGCCCCGCCGATATCCCGGCCATCCCCTGGTGGACCGTCGACGGAGCATTGGGCATAGCGCGGACCACCGGTATCGAACCCCCGAGGCCTGACTCGATCGCAAGCGTCGGGATCGCCGCAATCACCGAAAGCACGACCTGCTCGGTGAGCACTCGCCCCGAGATCATCTTCAGCAACGGAGTGATGTCTTGGGGCTTGACGGCCAGGACAACGACCCTTGCACCCAAGATGGCGTCGGCGTTGTCCAGGGTGGTGTCCACGCCGTGGGCCTCGCGCAGCCGGGCGAGACGCTCGGGGCTTCGTCCCGTGACCACGATGTCATTGGGCCTACACCAACCTGAAGCGAGCAGCCCCGCCACCAGCGCCTCTCCTATGCGTCCTCCACCGAGAACGGAAAGCATTGCCATTGGTGCTTATCATTGCAGAGACCCGGCGCCGGGCTGGGCGGCAACGGGGCCGTCGCTGGTGCCGGGGAAGAGAGAAAGGCTCAACCGTGCTGACCCGTAGCTTGATGTCGGTCTCCGAGAGACCCCGAGTAAAGAGCCTGATCATGGACCACCGCCTGTCGCGTCCGGTGGTCGAGCGCTTTGTTGCGGGGAACGGACTCGAAGACGCGGTCGGCGCCATCACCAAGCTGAACGGAAGCGGAATCGGGGGGATCCTCGATCTACTGGGGGAAGGGGTCAGTGATCCGAAGGGCGCATCCCAAGCGGCGGACGAACATCTTGCCTCGATCAAGCGCATCGAAGAGACGGGCATCGACACGACCGTGACGATCAAGCTGACCCAACTCGGGCTTGCATTCGACAAAGCGGGGTGCATCGACTACGTACGCCAGCTTGCGACCGAGGCCCGGTCGATAGGCACCCACATCGAGATCGACATGGAGCAGTCCCCCTTTGTAGGGGACACCCTCGAGGTCTACCGGGCCCTGCAGGCCGACTTCGAAGACATTCGGCTTGCGGTGCAGGCATACCTGCGGAGAACGCCGGCCGATCTGCAAACAATGGCGGGCTTGCGTCCCAAGATCCGGCTCATCAAAGGAGCGTACTCCGAATCACCCGAGGTTGCGGTGCAGAAGAAGGGCGAGATCGACGCGCAGTTCGCGTGGCTCACGGACTGGCTCCTTGCCAATGGTAAGGACCCGGCAATCGGGACCCACGATGGAGCTCTGATCGATCACTGCATAGAATCCGCCGGCCGGGCCGGCGTGGGCAAAGAGGGTTTCGAGCTGCAGTTCCTGTACGGGATCAGACGGGATCTACAGCAACGCCTTGCCGACCAAGGTTATCGGACGCGCGTCTATGTTCCGTTTGGCTCGGCCTGGTATCCCTATCTCATGAGGCGCATGGCCGAGCGACCCGCCAACCTGCGCTTCTTCCTGAGGGCGCTCGTCGGCGGCTAGAGGGGCATCGGATAGTTCGGGTTAGATCGCGCCCGCGAGACGGATGGGTCACGTGTTTTCCGAACCTCCAGCGCTCTTCTGCACTTTGCTCTTGGCAGGCTAGCCGGACCTCCGGATCTGCACGTTGTTGAGCGGTACGGCCTGCGCGCCAAGCTGATACTTGTAGCGCTCGGGCCCCTGGAGGAAGTCCACCACCTCGAAGCCTTTGGCGATGCTGTCCCTCACCAGCTCGGAGACCAGAACAAGGCCCGGTGATACACGAGCCACGTCGGGTTCGTAGGCCGAGTTGTAGAGATAGAAGGTCTTGTCGAATTCGAAGCCGTAGGTCGAGGCGACGGCCCTGCCGCTGATCTCCAGGAAGTCCATCCGCAGCCACCCGAGGGGCGCGAAGGCCCTCGCCAGGCGCTCGAAAAAGGTCGCTATCTCCGGACCCATGAAGTGGCCCTTGTCACCTTCGGCCTCCCGGTGCATCTCGATAAAGATCTTCAGATCCTGATCGAAGGTCTCTTCGGTGGAAGTACGGAAGGTCGCGTCCGGATAGTCGCGCCCGAGCCGCCGGCGCTTGCGACGTAGCTCGTGACGCTCTTTCGAGTCCAGGGCCGTTAGGTACAGATCCCAATCCTCCGGCAACAGAAGAATTGCCGAGGTCTCTTCCTGCTCCAAGGAGAAACTGAATCCGCGCCTGTCGGCCGCCTCCACGAGGAACTCGGCGAAACCAAATGGGACGGGCATGTTGTGCGCGTCAAGCTCATCCCATTCGGTGTCGGTCGATCCGAGCCACTCGGTCAGGGCGTCGGCAACGTCTGCACGATCGGCCGACGAGCAGATGGGGCCGAGGTAGTCGGTCAGCTCGATGCCCCCGACGAAGCGAAGGATCTTTCTGCCGTCTTCGACCTTCCGGTAAAGCGGGAGGAAGGCGGCCACATCCCCGTCGCGCCGCATCGTCAGGAAGAGGAGATCCTTGTCCGAGCCGAACTCCTCCCACCACACCTTGTGCCATTCGGGCGTCGCAAAGATGTGGCGGTCGACGTCGCGCCCGAGCAGCCGGCCCCATTCGGCGCTTCCGAAACAACCTTCGTCACACTCGAGGCTCACCAATAATGGCATAGCCGTTCACCCTAGTGGCTCATCGCGCAAATTACCGACGCAGGCGCTACTTGCGCGTCGGACCTCTTAGTGGACACGCGCGGCGCGCCCGGCGGTCAGCCCAGAGCTGCGGTCGGGTCCGCCTCGCCGCTGGTGTACCTGCGGACGATCTCGCCCTGGATGGCGTCCATGACGCCGTGGACTCCGGAGCGGCGGGTCGAGAGGTCTCGCTCGTGCTTGGCAAGCGATTCGATAATCCCCTTGATCTCGTCGATCGGAGCCTCCGTCAGACGGGCGAGGGTCTCCTCGCCGACGATCTCGTCGACCCTTTGACGTTGAACGTCGGCACTGCGGGGAAGCGAGAAATCCGGGGCGCGCCAGGGAAGCGGAGACTCCCTGAGATCCACAGGAGAGGGCTGCCCGTCCGCCAGGATCTGAGGCAGGTGAGCAAGGAACTCGGAGTCGGAGAGGCCACTCTTTCGTCGCTCCAGCTCGGCCGTCAGGATGTCGATCCGGGCGTGGCACAGCCTGCGCTCGAAGGAGAGCTCGTTCTCGGCCTCGCGGCACTCCTCTCGCATTGTCCTTAGATCTTCGAGGCTGAGGGATCCGACATCCTGGGCATAGGCGGGCTCCAGGAGGCGATCGATGAGGCGACGTTCGTGGTCGACCATTGCCTCACCATATCGGCGCCGCCGAGACAAGACAAGTGCCCGACGGCGGCGGCCCATCATCATCAGCAGATCGCGGCAACCACCGGATAGGGGTTCACGGGGCCGCCGCCGCCCGG
The DNA here is from genome assembly GCA_013694625.1 of Actinomycetota bacterium. Classification (GTDB taxonomy): domain Bacteria; phylum Actinomycetota; class CADDZG01; order CADDZG01; family WHSQ01; genus JACDDL01. The sequence continues at coordinate 9,167 of JACDCD010000025.1, forward strand.
GTGGTACTCGAAGTGGACATGGGGGATGCCGACGGCGTTACCGGTGTCACCCACCGTGGCGATCTGCTCGCCCCGGACCACCTTGCCGCTCGTCACGAGATTGGCCTGATTGTGCAGGTACCAGTAGTCATTTCCATCCTCGCCGGACAGAAAGATCATGTTCCCGCCGGAGCCGTCGTATCCGGCGTAGGTGATGGTCCCGGACACGATTGCCACCACCGGAGTCCCGTAATCGGCCAGCAGGTCCACTCCCACGTGCGTGTGGCCTGCCCGGGGCGCTCCCCAGCTATCGACGAACGACACCGGCCCGGCCACCGGGCATGTCCGGGGCCCGCTCGATGTTGCGGGCGGCTGCAACGAGGCCGGCGGAACCCCGGTGGTCGCAGCGGTCTCGGCCGCACGACGCCGTCTGGCCCTCAGCCTGGCGCGCTGCTCCGCAAGCTCTTCCCGGACATCCTCGGCTTTCGCGGCCACGGAACGGAGCCGCTCCCTGAGCTGCTGAGCCACCTCCCGGAGCTCCCCGGTCGCCTCGTTCAACTTCCGTCGCCGCACGGTCAGCTTCTGAGCCAACCAATCCAGCTCGGCGCGTGCCCGTGCATACTCCATGAACATGGCGTTGTCGTCCGCCGAGGCGTGGGCGAGAAGCTCGGCCTTGTCGGTCAGCTCCGTGAAGCTCTGAGAGCTCAGGAGGACTTCCATGAGCTCCCCCGAGCCCGAGCGGTAGAGCTCATCGGCACGCTCCTCGAGGCGTAAGCGGAGCCTGCTGCTCTTCCTCTGCAGGACGGCGCGCCGCCTCCGTAGGGTCGTGATCCGATGGCGCATTACGCCGGCCTCCGAATGGAGCCGTTCGATGGTGGTGGCGGCCTTGTCGAGCTCCCCCTCGAGGTTCGTCATCCGCCTCTCGAGCTTCTCGAGTGAGTCCGCCGACGGCCTCTCCCCGGCGGTTACCGGCAGACCCGTCGCCAAAGAGAACGCAGCCAGGGCTGCGCTGAGAATTACCAGATTCCCCGGCCTCCCAAGCACAGCGGGCGAGGCTAGCACACGCCCTCGGATCGGCCAAGGGAATGGGGGCGTTCTCTTTTGCCTAGACTTGGGCCCATGAGGGGAATGGAGGACTACCTCGAGGAGATCAAGCGCCTCGAAGAGGACGGGGATCGCATCACGGCGACGGTCCTGGCGAGGACCCTGGAGGTGTCGCTCCCCTCGGCCTCCGAGATGCTCAAACGTCTGGCCGGAGAGGGCTACCTCCGCCGGGAGGACGGCGGCACCATCCTCCTGACCCCGGACGGCCGCCGCCTCGCTCACACCATGCTGAGAAGGCACAGGTTGGTGGAGTGCCTGCTCGTGCAGAAGCTTCAAATGGCCTGGTATGAGGTGCACGGAGAGGCGCACAAGATCGAGCATGCGATCTCGGCCCGGGTGGAGGAAGCCATGGCAAAGGCGCTCGACTACCCCGACTTCTGCCCCCACGGCCACCCCATCTGCCCGGTCGACCTGCGCCGGCTACGCCGTCTGAGCGATCTCGAGCCGGGCGAAGGCGGTCCCGTCGCGCAGATATCGGAGGTCAAAGAGGATGTCCTTCCCTATCTCGACAAGATCGGCATCAGCCCCGGAACCGACCTCTTCGTCAAGGACGTCGCCCCCCAGGGAGGCCCCATGAGCGTGGAAACCCACCTCGGGCCGGCCGCTCTGGGGCTGGAGCTCGCTTCACTCGTGCGGGTGACCGAGGCCGGGGCGCCCCCGACGCCGTCCCGGCACCGCGATAGACCGCTTCCACCTGCCAAGATGGACGCATGATCGCAAGGACGATAGTTGCCGGTGCAGCCGTTGCGATGCTGCTCAGCTCGTGTGCCGCCGGGCCCCCGGCACCCACAGGATCCCGGACGCAAGACGACGCCGGATCGACATCTCCGGATCGCGCCCGCTCGACATCTGCGGATCGCGCCGGATCCACATCGACGCCAAGGGCCCGGCCCGCAAACGATTTCTCCGTGAAGACCTTTGACGGCGACTCCTTTAGCCTGGCGCACAACCGCGGAAGCCCGGTGGTGCTCAACTTCTGGGAATCGTGGTGCCCGGTCTGCCAAGCGGAGCAACCGCACCTCAACCAGTTGGCTGAGGATTACGCAGGGAAGGTGGCTTTCATCGGTGTGTCCAACAACGACACGGTCGCCGACGGCAAGGCATATGCAGAGCAGTTCGACGTGCCCTATCCCCTGGGGCACGCCCCGGAGGTGTGGAGCCAGTTCGATGTTCCCTATCAGCCCGTGACCCTCGTGCTCGACGGCTCTGGCGAAATCGTGGCACGCGTGGACGGGCCGGTCACCCAGGAGGGCCTCCGCAGGCTCATCGAGAAAGCGCTCTAGAGTGCACGGGAGTCCGGCGCTGCACGAAGACGTCAGGCCGCTCGAGTTTCTGATCGGCGCGTGGAGGGGTGAGGGCGCCGGCCGCTATCCCACCATCAACCCGTTCACCTACGGCGAAGAGGTCCGCTTCTGGCACATCGGCCGGCCGTTTCTCGTGTACTCCCAGGCAACCTGGTCGCTCGACGACGGAAGCCCCATGCACGGCGAGACCGGATTCTGGAGGCCCAAACCTGAGGCCCGGCTCGAGGTCGTGCTCGCCCACCCCTCCGGCGTTGTGGAGGTCGAAGAGGGCAGCCTGGCAGTGGATAGGGGAGCCATCCGGATCGAGCTTGCGACCATCACGGTCGGGCAGACAACCACCGCGAAGCCGGTGGACGCGCTCACCCGTAGCTTCCGGGGCGAAGGCGACAGCCTCAGCTACTCAGTTGGGATGGCGGCGGTCGGCCAGACCCTCCAGCATCACCTCGGGGCCGAGCTCCGTCGCGTCGGGGGCTAGCTTGGTACAGGGGTCAGGCGAGATCGCCCGAACCCGTCAGCCGACGGCCCGCAACCACGGATCCCGCACCGGCCGCGATGAAGAGCAGGCTGCGGATCTTGGGGAGCCGGCGCAACCCGACCGTAGCGGAGAAGGTGTCCACCGAGTCGGCTAGCACCCCCGCCTCGAGCCAGCCGCGCGCCGGGCTGTCGCGCCGGATCGCCGTCAGCAATCCGACCCCCAGGGCAAGGTCGCGCGCTCCCAGCGTTCGGCCCGCCATCCTCGTGAAGACGGAATCGACATTCTCGCCCATCCACAGTTTGGACGTCTTGGCGGGGGCCATAACGAAGGCTGCCCCGACTCCGATCCTGGTCCATCCGAGCAATGTTGCCAGTTCACGATCCTCCATCTCTAAGCGCCTTTCTCAAGAGTTCACGGTCGTGGGGCCAAGCAAAATCGAGGTCCTCGAGCTCTTCGGCGGACACCCAGCGCACCTCCGCCACATCGTCGCTCCCGGTGAGGTCGCTCATGGAGGGCTCGCCGGACACAGACGACTTGAAACCCAGCGCGAGCACGAAGTCACCCTCGGTACCGTAGCGGTGAATTGCCATCGAGATGCAGTCTTCGACGGTCGCGTCGACATTGATGCCGAGCTCCTCTTTGACCTCCCGACGCAGGCCATCGAGGGGATGCTCTCCCGGCCCCAGAAAGCCCCCGGGCACGTCAAGCCGGCCCTTCTCGGGCTCCCGTCCCCGCACCGTCGCCAGCGCGCTCCCGTTGTGCACGATCGCTGCGCCCACGGTCGGGGACGAGTTGCGGTACCAGGAACGCTCACAGTTGGGACAGCGCCCCCCGCCATCGGGGTCGGCGGCGTCCAGCTCCGTTGCGCAGGCGGGGCAGTAGCGGAAGGGTTTCACCTGCGCCCGGCGTCCGGGCGCGACGGTTGCGGTCTGAGGCCACGCTCGGCTTCCTCGTAACGCGCCAGGACGAACATCAGGTCCGAGGCCCGATTGAGGTAGCGCAGGATCTCGGGATCGGGCACGAGCCCGGCGCGGTTCATGCGGGTTGCGGCGCGTTCGGCGCGCCGGATGATCGAGCGGGCCAGGTCGAGCCCCGCGGAGCCGGGCGTTTCGCCGGGGAGTATGAATTCCTGGGGGATGGGGTGCTCGCCGACGAGGGCGTCGATGTCGGCCTCGGCGCGGTCGGTCATCGAGGGAGACACTTTCGAGACGCCCTCCTGCAACCTGTCCTGGTGCTCGGCCGCAGTTGCCAGTTGCGCGCCGACCACGAACATCTCCTTCTGCAACCGGATGACTACATCCTCGACCCGCGTCACGAGGCCTCCCGCGCGCGCTACGCCGAGGGCAGACACGGTCTCGTCGAGGGTCCCGTATACCTCCGTGCGGATGTCATCTTTGTCGACCCGGCCTCCATAGAGCAGGCCTGTGGTGCCGGCATCGCCCTTCTTCGTATAGATCTTCATCCGCCTCAAACCCTAACGGTTGGCCGCACTCCCCCCTTATGCTGAGGGAGAACGGCCCCCAGACGGTCGAAGTTGCGACCACGGGCCGGCCATCAAAGGAGGTCCTTGCGCATGCGTTCTGGGAAATGGTTGGTGGTCGTCCTCGCCGCAGGATTGTTGGCATCCGCCTGCGGCGGCGGCAGCCCGGGAGAGAGCCCGGGCGGCGGAGGCAGCGGCGGAGGCATCCGGGTCGGCCTGGCCTACGACGTCGGTGGTGTGGGCGACAAATCGTTCAACGACGCCGCCAACAGGGGCCTGCAACAGGCCATCGACGAGGGCATCGTCGACGAGGACGACACCGAGTTCATCGAGGCCAACGCCAGCGGGTCGGACCGCGATGACAACGTCATCGCGCTCGCGGACGAGGGCTTCGATCTGGTGGTGGCGGTCGGCTTTGCCTTCTCGGAGGGGATCGACAAGATCGCGTCCGACTACCCCGACGTGAACTTCGCCGTGGTCGACGGGTTCGCCAAAGAAGCGCCGAACGTCTCCAATCTCGTTTTCAAAGAAGAGGAGGGCTCCTTCCTGGTCGGTGCGGCTGCGGCGATGAAGTCGGAGGCCGGAACCGTCGGCTTCCTCGGTGGTCAGCAGGGAACCGGGCTGATCGAGAAGTTCGAGGCCGGCTATACGGCTGGGGTCCAGGAGGTAGACCCGAACATCGAGGTGTTGGTGGAATACATCGGCGACTCCACCGCCGCTTTCGTCGACCCCACCAAAGGAGAGGCCCTGTCGTCAAAGATGTACGACGACGGCGCTGACATCATCTACCATGCCGCCGGCGGCTCGGGTGCCGGCCTGTTCAAAGCGGCGGTGGAAAAGGACGGACTGGCAATCGGGGTGGACTCGGACCAGTCCCTCACCGCAAGCTCCGAGCAGAGAAAGCTGATCCTGACCTCGATGCTCAAGCGGGTCGACACGGCGGTCTTCGAGGCGATCCAGCAGGTGGCCGAAGACAGCTTCCGGAAGGGTTTTCAGACCTTCGGGCTCGCTGAGGACGGCGTGGATTATGCGGTCAACAAGTACAACGACAATCCACAGTTGCTCAGCCAGGAGATACAGGACGAGCTCGACGCACTGAAGCAGGACATCATCGACGGGAAAATAAAAGTTCCGACGGAGCCGGCCGCCTAGATCCAGCCAGGACAAATGACGGCAACCGAAGTCACCACACCAGCGGCGCCCGAGGACGGGGCGCCGCTGGTCGTGTTCGAGGCGGTCACCAAACGCTTTCCCGGAATCGTCGCCAACGATTCGGTCGACCTCACCCTCGAGGCGGGCGAGATCCACGCGCTCATAGGCGAGAACGGCGCCGGCAAGTCGACGCTGATGCGGGTTCTCTATGGAATGTATCCGCCCGACGGTGGACGCATCCTGGTAAAGGGCCAGGAGGTGAAGGTGTCTTCACCGCGCGTGGCGATCTCGCTCGGTATAGGCATGGTTCACCAGCACTTCGTTCTGGTCGATCGCTTCACGGTGACAGAGAACATCATTCTGGGCGCGGAGGGAGGGCCCGTCCTCGACGTCGGCGATGCGGAACACAAGATCGCAGAGCTAGCAGAAAGCTATGGATTCGCGATCGATCCCCATCGCCGCATCGAGGAGCTATCGGTCGGCCAACAGCAGCGAGTAGAGATCCTCAAGGCGCTCTATCGCGGCGTCGATCTGCTGATCCTCGACGAGCCCACTGCGGTGCTCACACCGTCCGAGGCGGGAGAGCTCTTCGACAACCTCCGCAAGCTCAGAGGCGACGGTAAGACTATTGTCTTCATAAGTCACAAGCTCGACGAGGTGCTCGAAATCGCCGACCGGATCACGGTGCTGCGGCGCGGGCGCGTGGTCGGTGCAACCCGTCCCCAAGAAAGCTCGAAGAACAAGCTCGCCGAGATGATGGTCGGGCGGCCGGTGCTCTTCCAATTGGACAAGCCGGAGGTTCAGGTTGGGGAACCCGTGTTGAAGGTCGAGGAGGTCGGGCTGGGCAACCACCTCAACGGGGTGAGCCTCGAGGTGAGGGCAGGGGAGATTCTCGGCGTTGCGGGGGTCGAGGGCAACGGACAACGAGAGCTGGCCGAAACTCTGATCGGTCTGCGCACACCTGACTCCGGACGATTCTCCTTAGCCGGCGAGGATGTGACCGGTCTCTCCGTCGCTCGGCTGAGGAAGCTGGGTGTTGGTTTCGTTCCCGAAGACCGGCATCACCGCGGTTTGGTTCTCGACATGACGCTATGGGAGAACTCGGTGCTGGGACGGCAATCCGAAACCGAATACTCAAGCCGCGGGGGCGTGCTGGCCATCAGGAAGATCAAAGAGCTCGCCTCGCGTTTGGTAGAGGCCTTCGATGTGAGAGCGCGCGGAATAACAGTGCCTGCCGCAACGCTCTCCGGAGGCAACCAACAGAAGCTGATACTGGCGCGCGAGCTCGACGACGAACCGGTCTTGCTCATCGCCCACCAGCCGACCCGCGGCCTCGACGTCGGCGCGATCGAGTTCGTGTGGAGGCAGCTACTCGACCAGAAGGCGGCGGGGCGCTCGGTGTTGTTGATCTCAGCCGAGCTGGACGAGATCTATGAGCTGTCCGATCGAATACTCACCATCTACGAGGGCAGGATCAGCGGCGAATACCCATCCGATGCGCCACCCGAGGAGGTCGGGGTCGGGATGACGGGGGGCCGCGCCGAGGCGGGGGCCGGAGCCACGGTGACAGAGCTCTGATGGCGACGGCAGTTTCTGGTGCGCCGAAGCGCAGCCGCTCATCCAGGCTCGAGCTCATCGGAGGGCAGATTCTGGCCTTCGTGGGTGCTGCGTTGTTTGCGGGAGTCATCGGCGGCATCATCATCGTGCTGTACGGCGAGAATCCCCTATTCGTGTACGCAACCGTTCTGAACTATGCCACTGCACGGCCGGAAGACATCGCGCAGGTTGCAGAGAACGCAACTCCACTGATCTTCTCGGGACTGGCCGTGGCGGTCGCTTTCAAGGCGGGCATGTTCAACATCGGTGTCGAAGGCCAGTACATCATCGGAATGCTCACCGCGGCGATCGCGGCTCTCTACCTCGACCGGCTCCCCGGCGTGTTGCTGGTTCCCGCTGTAGTCCTCTCTGCGGTTCTGGGTGCGGCCGCGTGGGCTGCAATCCCCGCCATTCTCAAAGTGAAGACCGGTGCCCACGAGGTTGTGACTACAATTATGATGAACGGCATCGCGATCAGCCTCGTGGCGTGGGCGATCCTGAACCCGCTCAAGAGCACGGGTGAGCAGAGTGTCGACTTGCGCACGAATCTGTTCCCCGGTAAGGCTCTCATGCCGAGCCTCGCCGAACCGCTCGGGCTACCTTCCTCGGTACACCTGACACTGCTGTTTCCCATCGCGCTGCTGGCCTGTGCCCTGGTGTGGTTCTTTCTGTACCGGACGCGGCTCGGATATGAGGTAAGAGCCGTAGGTTCTTCGAGCGGTTCCGCGGAGGCGGGCGGTATCTCGATCGGCGCCGCGCAGATCAAGGTGTTCTTGATCTCCGGAGTGCTGGCGGGCTTCGTCGGGCTCAACCACCTCCTCGGAGACAAGGGCTACCTGGGCAACAACTACGAGGTCGGTCTCGGCTTCGCAGGCATTGCCGTGGCTTTTCTCGGACGTAACCACCCTGTGGGCATAGCCTTGTCCGCGCTGCTGATCGGTGTCCTGATCCGGGGGGAGGATGGAATCGCGCTCTCGACCGAGCTTCCGACCGAAGTGCTGATTATTCTGCAAGGCGTGCTGATTCTCTCTGTGGTGGTTGCGTACGAGCTCGTGCGGCGCACCGTGGCGCGCCGACAGCTCAGAGAAGAAGCGGTGGTTGAAGCCGCGGCTCCGGCGGAGGCCTGATGCCGCTCATCGACCTGGGCGCCGCCATCGCGTTGGGCCTGCGCTACTTCACGATCCTCTATCTGACTGCGCTCGGTGGGTTGTTCAGCGAGCGGTCCGGGATTGTCAACATCGGACTCGAGGGCCTGATGATCGTAGGCACCATCATGGGCGCATGGGGAACGATCGAATACGGGCCCGTTGCCGGACTGCTCATCGGTGCTCTTTCGGGCCTTGTCTTTTCGATGGTGCATGCGCTTGCGACGGTCACCTTCCACGTCGATCACATCGTGTCCGGAGTTGTGATCAATCTCGTGGCAGTCGGGCTGGCCCGCTTTCTGTCTGCGCTCTTCTTCGGCCAGGCAACCCAATCTGATCCGGGCATCCCGCACTTGAACTCCATCGACATTCCTCTGCTCGACAAGCTCCCCCTGGGACTCGGCGCTGCGTTCAGCAACATGTCACCGGTAGTCCCTATCGCATTCCTAATGGCCATTCCGACGATCTATGTCCTCAACCGCACGCGCTTCGGCTTGCGGCTTCGCTCGGCCGGCGAGAATCCCGAAGCGGCCGAGACGCTCGGCGTGCGCGTGGCGCCTCTTCGTTATGCAGGCGTGGGAATCTCGGGTGCCTTCGCCGGCTTTGCGGGGGCTTTCTTGGCCATCGAGATCAACCAGCTCTTTCGGGAAGGACAAACACAGGGTTTGGGCTTCATTGCCCTTGCGGCCCTGATCCTGGGTAACTGGGCGCCCATCAAAGTTATGATCGGATCGTTGCTATTCGGGATTGCGCAAGCGATTCCGCTCCGTCTCAGCGATGCTCCCGTGATCTCGCTTCTACCCGAGGAATTCATTCGGATGATCCCCTATGTGGTCACCATCATCGCCATCGCGGGGTTTGTGGGGCGCGTGAACCCGCCGGCCGCAGCGGGGCGCGCCTACGAGGGAAGTGCCGCCTAACAATTGCGGGAGTATGTGCCGGACGAGGCCCTCCCCCGCTGAACCCGCCTCAGGAATAGGCCGTCAGGGCGTCGAGCATGAGATCCCAGAAAGCGCCGGCGTCGAGGTCTTGCGCTATCAGGGCGTTCGGCTCTCTTCCGCTTATGCCCTGCAGGTCGCAGACGGTCGCCCCGTACGACCATGACCGGGCGGTCTCGACAACGACATTGACGCGCTTGCATTCGACTATTTCGGGGTGGATGACGCGCGCTACCGCGCACGGGTCATGCAGCGCTGCCCCCGACAAACCATCGGCGTCGTCAATGGCCTGCGAGTAGAAGCCGAGGAGCGCTGCCGCCATGTCGGCCACGCGGTTGCCGACGGCGCGCACCTGCTCGAGGATCTGGGGCGTGACCATGGCCTGATGGGTCAGGTCCAACGGCACCATGGTGACGGGGAGGCCGCTGGAAAAGACAATGTGCGCCGCTTCGGGGTCTGCATGGATGTTGAACTCGGCTGCCGGCGTCGTGTTGCCGAGTCCGCTGGAACCGCCCATGAGCACGATGTCCTTCACCTTTGCCATGACGCCGGGATGCCTGTGCAGCGCCAAGGCGATGTTGGTCAGGGGGCCCACCGGCACCAGCGTCACCTCGTCGCAGGCCGCCACGGTCTCGGCGATGAGGTCGACCGCATGGCGGGGATCCAGGCCGACCTCCGGCTCATCGAACGGCCAGCCTTCGAGACCCGACTGGCCGTGCACCTCGGGCGCGGTTAACTGGTCGCGCATCAGTGGGCGTGCAGCGCCGGCCGCAACGGGAACCTCCTTGATCCCGGCAACCGACATCACACGCCGAGCATTGAGTGTTGTCTTGTCCAAGGTCTGGTTGCCCGCCACGGTCGTCACCGCCAGGAGCTCCACTGCAGGGTGCGCGTGGGCAAGGAGGAGAGCGAGCGCATCGTCGTGCCCCGGGTCGCAGTCCAGGATTATCTTCTGTGCCATCGTGCGCCTCCAGTGATCGCAGCTCCGGCTGCCCAGTGGTTGCCCGAATTTGCATAGTTCACATCTCTCACCAGCTCGGCTGGGGGTCTATATAATCCTCTGCCTGACTGTCATGGGCTCAAACTAAACGGGGGGCCCCGGACCCGCGCAGGCAGCGTCATTTGCGCCGGGCACGCCCGCCGGCTGCAGACGCCCAGCCATACCTAGGAGGATGACGTTACGGAATCAGCCGATTGGGAGGATCTCAAGACCAAAGCGATCGAGGCCAAGGACCGGGCCTATGCGCCCTATTCGAACTTCCAGGTCGGTGCGGCGGCTCTGGTCGACGATGGCCGGATCGTCACCGGCTGCAACGTGGAGAACGCGTCCTACGGACTGAGCCTGTGCGCCGAGTGCGGGTTGGTCTCGAACCTGTTCGTTACTGGTGGAGGGCGTCTGGTGGCGGTGTGCTGCGTCGACGCCCGCGGCGCGCCGCTGATGCCGTGCGGGCGATGCCGTCAGCTCTTGTTGGAGGCAGGCGGCCCCAGCCTGCTGATCGACTCGCCGGCCGGCCCCCGCACGCTCTCAACACTGCTGCCCGACGCATTCTCATCCGAAGACCTCGGCTCGAGTGGGTGATGAGTGTGCATAATTCACATCTGTCACCCACTCGGCGGGCCGGCCCGGCTTGACGTGCACGTCGTAGACGTCATCCGCGCGAAGCGGGACGGGGCGACGCTGTCGGAAGACCAAATCAGGTGGTTCATCGACGCATACACGAAGGATGACGTCGCCGACGAACAAGCCTCGGCGCTGCTCATGGCGATCGTGTGGCGGGGCATGGCGCCCGGCGAACTGGCGACCTGGACCGACGCCATGGTGACCTCGGGACGGCAGCTCGACCTGTCCTCGATCGAGCGACCGACGGTGG
>JACDCD010000026.1 GCA_013694625.1 Actinomycetota bacterium
GACCCATGCAGCGCCGCGACCGCGTGGGCGACGGCTCGTAGCTCGTCGAGTCCCTCGCCTGCGACACCCTCCTTCCGACCCAGCAACGCATCGAGAGCCACGCCTTGGAGTGGCTCTTGAAGGATCAGCCCGAGGCGAGCGACGTAGGCGACCGGGCGAGCCACACGGAAGAGCGAAGCTTGGAGGGACGTCGCAGAGTAAAGAATCGTCATCTCACGGAAAACCGCTTTCGCCTTCATGACATCGTGGTACAGCTTGGCGTAGAAGGTGCTAACGCGGTCGCTGTCACCACCTTTGGTCCGCAGACGGACATCGACGCGCAGGGTGCATCTCCGGCCGGGCCGATAGCGCAAGGGGGGTGAGGCGTGCGCGCAGGGGGCGCGCCCTCCGTGGATACACTCGGGCAGAACCTCACCGAGAACGCCTTTCGTCGCAACCAGTCTTGCATGAGATCTCCTACGATTTTTTGCAAGGCGGAACGGCCGATCGTGGAACTGCAGCCGTTGAAGGTCAGTTTGGCACCGACGAAGACAGAACGACAACGTTGTGCATTCATATGACTTTGTTCTAGTTGTCAGAAGACAGATCAGGATTAAGGTATCGGTAAACGAATGCTCGGGCATTTGATGGTGTGTGTCAGTTTTCGGCGAGACGCATGGATGTGAACGAAGCTGCGTCGCGCAGAGCCTTCACGCGCTACCGCGTCACCTGGGCGACCTATGGACTGGTCGGGTACTTCGCCTACCTCGAGACGGTCCTCGGGCCATTGATGCCCTTTCTGCGCGCAGAGATGGGCCTCAGCTACACCGTCGCGAGCCTCCACTTCAGCGCCTTCGCAATGGGTGGGGTGCTGGTCGGCCTCATAGGGGAACGGGTCGAGGGGCGTTGGGGCCGGACTACGGCGCTGTGGGGCGGCGCCGCGGGCATGGCGACGGGCGCTCTGCTGTTGGCGCTTGCCTCCGCAGCGCCGGGGACGATCGCAGGCGCATTTGTGATGGGCTTCTTCGGCTCGCTTCTCCTGATCACCACACAGGCGGTTCTGAGCGACCGCCACGGAGCGGGGAGCGTCGTAGCAATTACCGAGTCCAACGTCGCTGCCAGCGCCTGCGCCATTCTTGCGTCTCTCGCCGTTGCCTTCTTTGCCGCCTCCGGGCTGGGCTGGCGTTCGGCGTTCGTGCCGCCCATGGTCGCCCTGTTCTTCCTGGCGGTTAACTTTCGCCTCGAGTCTCTGGAGGGATCCCGTCGGAAGGAGCCGGCGCGCCGGGAGGCCTCTTCCAGACTGCCGGGACGCTTCTGGATCTACTGGGGAGTCCTTGGCCTTGGCGTCTCGGTGGAGTGGTGCATTGCCTACTGGGGGGCCGACTTCCTCGAAAACGCAGTGGGGATGGGCCGTTCGGGGGCAGCCGCTGCGTTGACCACCTTCTTCGGCGCCATGCTGGCGGGACGCATTGCGGCCAGCCGCCTGGCCCGCGTTCTGCCGGGAGCAGTCCTGCTGGTCGCAACCCTGTCTCTCGCCCTTGCCGGGTTCCCGCTGCTGTGGCTGGCCCCCACGCCGGTGGTAGGCGTGCTGGGCTTGGCTCTCACCGGATTGGGCATTGGAAGCGTCTACCCCCTGGGCATCTCGGTCGCGGTGTCGTCCGCCCCCGGACGATTGGAGACCGCCACGGCCAGATTGGCGCTTGCCGCCGCGGGCGCCATCCTCGTCGCCCCCTTTGTGCTTGGGGCGCTTGCCGACCTTGCCGGAATCGCCGGCGCCTTTGGGGTCGTCCTGCCGATGCTTCTGATCGCCGTGGTGCTAACGCTCGCCGGGCATCGAGCACCGATGCCTCAAGAAGAGTCCTGCTGATCGTTAGCCGTCCGGTCGATGAAACCGGCGGCCGCGGTCATGTCCGCTCCGAGGTGGGCCCCCCGACACTCCGCGTCGGCTCCGGACGGAGGCAAAGCCGTTCCCGGCATAGAAGACACTGGTGGTTCCGAGCGAGGCGACGGCCTTTGAGCGAGTCAACCGTCGGCCGCCTGGTCACGGCCATGTGGGAGGCAACGACAACTGCGCTCTAGTGATTCGTCGGGCAAGTAACGCCTGCACCGAGAGCGTCCCGGCGCGCCGAGGGCAAGGCGGGTTCATCTGTGGTGATCCCCAGGTCAGCGCACCACCAGAACGGGACAGCGGACCAGATCAGTCGTTAGTGGACGCAAGCAGTTTGTCCCGCATGTCTTCCGAGTGCTCGCTGCCTTCGTCATCGCGCACACTCACGCTTGCGTGATGGGTGTTGTGAAGAGGATTATGGACGGCGCAGGTCCTGACCACTCTTACGACCGCCTCCCTCCGTCCCGTCGGGATCCCCTCGGGCACCTTCACCACAAAATGCAGGCTGGCAATGTGATCCGGATACTTTTCGCTCATCGAGAATTCGCAGACCACGGTCACGGCCCCCGTGATGCCACTTCGCCGCAGAAAATGAGCTGCCTTCAATTCCATGCACGCGCCCAAGCTCGCCACCAGCAGCTCCATGGGAGACACATCCCCGTCGCCTGATTCCGTTGGAGGAGCGATCGAGAAACGGTGATCCCGAATCGAGATCTCGAGGCGCTCGTCCTCCTGTTGACGAACCTCAATGTCTGGCATACTGCCCCCTCCGCGATCAGCCGTTTTTGGTTTCGAAGTGGTAAGTATGGCAGCGGAAGAGGCGGGCGACCCTCCCGGTAGCACGTGGCCCCCATCCAGTCGCCAGGGACACTTAAGGTGACCGTGATGGCCGAACAACGGGGTGGAAAATTTGAACGGCAGGACGCTGCGGATCCCAACCTCGGGATGGAGGTCGCCGGCTTTCGCATAGAAGGCCGGATCGGCCGGGGGGGAATGGGAGTCGTCTACCGGGCGCGGGACATTCATCTCGATCGGGCGGTGGCGCTCAAGATCCTGCCACCGGAGCTGGCTCAGGACGACGGCTTCCGGAAACGGTTCATTCGTGAATCGCGCCTCGCATCCTCAATTGACCATCCCAACATCGTTCCGATCTACAGGGCCGGTGAGCACGACGGCCTGCTCTTCATCGTCATGCGCTATGTGGAGGGGTCGGATCTGAAGACCGTGCTCCGGCGCGAAGGCGCGCTGGGGCTGGAGCGCTCGGTTGCTATCGTCGCTCAACTGGCCAGGGCTCTCGATGCGGCCCACGCACGAGGGCTGGTGCATCGGGATGTCAAGCCCGGCAACGTCCTCGTGGTGCCATCGGAGGAGCAGCAGGAGGCCGCCCACATCTATCTGACCGATTTCGGTCTTACCAAACCGGCTTCGTCCGAGGCCTCGATGACCGACTCGGGCGCTTTTCTGGGCACTGTGGAATACGCCGCCCCCGAGCAGATCGAAGGCGCGCAGGTGGACGCCCGGACCGACGTCTACAGTTTGGGGTGCCTCTTCTATGAGTGCCTCACCGGCAGGGTGCCGTTTGAAGGGCCCAGCGCCGCTGCCGTCATGTACGCCCACCTTTTCAAAGACCCCCCTTCCGTCACCGACATTGCCCCCGAGCTGCCGTCCCGCCTCGATGCGGTGATGACCACGGCCATGGCGCGCAACAAAGACGATCGCTACGCCACTTGCAGAAGGTTGGTCGTGGCCACGAGAGAAGCATTGAATGAACCGGCCACCTCCACGGCGGTCTCGAACCCCTCGGCCCGGCAGGAGACGGTACACGAACAGGAGGACGAGGACGGGTCGAGCGATCCCGTGGGGATGATCTTCAAGGCTTTCAAGGAGGTCGTCCGTGATAAGCCGTCCTCGTCCGATCAGTTGCCGGTGGACTCGGCGCGGCGCGCTGTCTTCGACAAGGTCCGGGGACTTGCCTTCGAGCGGTTTACTCGTCCGTCACCTCCCGATTCGGCGCCACCCGAACCCGCGTTCTCACCCCCTCGCTACCTGATTGGATTTCAGTCTCTGGCCGCGAGATCCAAGCAGTTGCAGAAGTGGCTGCTGGGAAGCGCGCTGCTCGATGCTGCGATCGCGACCATCGGTGGCTTCGACTTCATGTCGATCGCACGCAGCTCCCACCCCAGGAGGGCGGCCCAGGCGGCCATGACCACGGGATGGATCACCGGCGTTCAAGTCCTGGTCTTTTTGACAGTTGCGCTGATGTTTGTCGTGTGGTTCTACCGGGCCTACACGAATCTTCCCCATCTGGGGATCGACAGGCTGCGATTCTCGAGGGTGTGGGCGTTGGCGTCGTGGGTGATCCCGGTCGTGAACCTGTGGCGGCCAAAACAGATCATGAACGACATCTGGAGGGCAAGCGACCCGGAACGGCCGGCTCACGGGGCCGCGCTGTGGAGGGGGAAGGCGGTTCCCGTCATCTTCCTGATGTGGTGGTGTGCGCTCGTGGGGAGCAAGCTCCTGGGTCTGGGGCCCCTGGCGGCCCTGATCGACACCTCCGTCTTTCAGACCCTCGGCATCGTCTCGGGAAAGGCTCAGCAGGCGGAGGCAAACCTGTTGATCATTACCATCGCCAGCGGATTGAGCGCGATAGCCGGACTACTCGGAATCAGGGTGGTGGGCATGACGAGCGCGCGTCAGGAGGCTCGCTTGGAAAAACTCCTGACACCCCCCTCAGATCGAGGGGCCCCGACGAGTCAGGTCGAATGACGAGCGGCGGTTGCCCTTAGCCGAGGAGACACCTCTCGACCTTGGACTTGTTGATGACGTCGTCCGAGGTCGTTGGATCGAGATCGAAAGCGACCCTCGTCCCAGGCGTCAGCCTGCGCGACCAATTGAGCCTGAACCCCTTGCTGTAGGCGTAATGGATGACCTCTCCATCGGGGCTCAGTCTGATATCGATTGGATCGAAGACAAGTTGGATATCCCCCTCGAACACCCTCTGGGAGGGCGGCGCTTGAGGGACCGGGTCTTCGAGCGGGTCGGGAATAAAAGGTGGATTCGTAACCACTAGGTGGTAGATGAAAATCTCATCTCTGGGTACGGCGTCGAGCTCCCCGGCCTGGTAGATATAGTCCGCCACCTTGATCCTTGCGCCGTCCTTGCAAACCCTCTTGACGTTGATGGCGGTGTCATTCGCAGTGCGCCAGCGCGCCACGGCGCTCCCGGACAGGCCCGTCGTCACCAAGAGGGCTACGCCAAGCAGCACGCCCGTGGCCGGTATCTTTCTCATACTGTCTCCTGTCCGTTCACCGTTCCCAGCAGGTCCAGCCATCTGACACCCTAGTGCCTCGTCGCGCAAATTACCGACGCATTCGAGCGCCCCTGCATCGCCGATGGCTGCGTTCCTCGTCGCTCACGTACCTCCAGGTACGCTCGACTCCTCGCGCCTTGCCCTCGGCGCGCCGGGACGCTCTCGGTGCAGGCGTTACTTGCGCGACGAACCACTAGTTCGTTTGTGTCCCGACCTCTATCTGGCCCTCCGTGATCCGGGTGGCGTAGACGGGCTGTGGCGCCCGGGCGGGACCTCGAACCACCGAGCCGTCTTCCAGCCTGAAGCAACTCGCGTGCCACGGGCACGTCACGGTCGAGCCGTCTATCTCACCTTCATCGAGAGGTCCGCTGAGGTGGGTGCAGCGGTTTGCCAGGGCATGGATGTGATTCCCACTTCTGTAGAGCAGGAGTCCGGTGCCCCCGACATCCACCTTCAGGGCCTCGCCCTCGGGCAGCTCGGCTTCAGGGAGCACCGCAGTCCACTCTCCGGGGCCTTCTTCGAAGGCGGTCTGGTCCACTCCGACGCCCTGGGCCAGCGACAGGTGGCCTCCGAGATAAGCGCCCAACGAGTTGGTTCCGGTAGCCACCAGGGAAAGGGCAACACCCAGCCCGTGTCGCCCTCGCCGGCGAGCAGCCAATGAAGCGCCGAACAGCAGCAACGAGGCGGTGTTGAAGGCCGCGTGCACCACGCCCACGCGCCGTTCGCCGCCCATGGTGTCGGACCAGTCCGACAGTCCAGCCGCGGCAGTTGGAAGGGAAGCGAGCAAACCGATGGCGATCAGCTTTTCGGAAGCATCCCGGCTCTCTTCACCGCCCACCAGGTCCAGCATGGTTGCGCTGAGCCACGTCCCTATGGGGACGTCTGTGAGCACGGGGTGCAACGAGTGCCCCAGCCACGTCCCACTCAAGAGATCCTTAACCGGCCCGTGGGGGATCAGCTTGGGCACGAACTCGGCAATGGGGTCGCCGATCTTGTCCAGGCCTTCTGCCTTCTCCAGTCGTCTGCTCAACTCGTATAGCCCCATGTCTCTTCCCTTCTTTCTTGACCTAAGTGCACCTTTGCGTAAGTCCCGTCGCCCCAGAACGACCCTGCATCGACGATGGCGGCGTTCCTCGTCGCGCACGTACCCTACGGGTACGCACGACTCCTCGCGCCTTGCCCTCGCCGCGCAGTGCCGCCCTGGACGCTGGCGTTACTTCCGCGCAGGAGCACTAGTTCCAGCCTCGCCATTCGGTCAGCTCGTTACAGTCGGTCCTACGCGATCTCGGCCGTTCGTCTGCGCCCTCCTGCGGATAGCCAAGGTAGACGAAGCCGGCGACGAGCTCCGCGTCCGTCACACCGAGATATTCCCTCACTTCTGGGATCGACACCGTAGCGCCGGTGCGAAGCATGGCGGCCATGCCCATGGAATGCGCTGCCAGAAGGATGTTCTGCATGGCGGCACCGATCGCATAGTGCTCTTCGATCTCCACGACTTTGGGCAGATGCGCCTTGGGCGTCTCGATGACACACAGCACCACCGGAGCCCTCAACGCTTTCTCGCGCAGCCCATCGGTCCTTTTCCCCAGGCGTTCGACACCCGTAGCCCACGCCTCGCCCAGCTCCTTCAGCGAATCGCCCGCCAGGACGATGAACCTCCACGGCTGGGTGATGTGATGGGTCGGAGCGCGAACCGCTGCTGCGATGAGCTTGGTGATCGTCTGCCGATCTGGAACGCGCTCGGCGGTTTTCGGGACCGAGCGCCGCGACATGATGGCGTCGTAGGTCTCCATCGCTTCAGGATAAGCGCCTACCGGCGTTCCTCGGGTAGTCCGTGCTCGTGCTCGTAGTGCGCCTTGAGTATGTCTTCTCCGAAGTCGTCGTCGGAGTCTCGCCAGACGGTGTGAATGTGATTTGCACCGTTCTGCACGTTGTCGTACTCGGCGAAGAATCGGGGCCCCTGCAGCCGGTAATAGTGCGGCTCCCCCCGTGCGATGCCGCCCGCCCATCCGAAGTGCACCGAATCGAGGCCCTGGTCGCGAACGGCCGCAAGAGCCGCCCGGGCCAGATGAGGTTCCAGGCGGCCGGTGTACGCCTCGAGAAGGGCAATCAATTGATCCCTCTGATTGCCTTCGAGTGCGCCCCCGTGGAGTCCCTCGGCGCGCCGGAGGGACAGCCTGCGGTCGTTGGAAGTGATGATGTCCGATGGCGCCCGATCGCTCAACAGCGCTCGATCCCGCTGGGCGGGCTCCAAGCCGTCGAGGAGGGCGCGAGCTCGATCCTCGAGAGGCGCAAGGATGCGCAGGCCTTTCTGTGGTCCCGACCGGACCTCGGCTGGGTTGGCGCCCAAGAACGACGGCACGGTCGCAAAGAGCTCACCTTCCACAATGGTGAAATGCATCGAGAGGTGATGTCCCTCGAACCGCCATCCCCACGCCGAACCGCCCACGGGCCCGAACACGCTGAGGTGATAAAGGCCCGGATCACGCACATGCCGGGACTTTCCCTCAGCCCGTTCCGAAGCGCCGAGGATCTTCTCGTGATCCATGATCGCCTCTACCGTGTGGCTCCCGTCGGACGACAGGACTGTCGCCAAGAGCTTGTGAGTCAGCGCTCGCGTCGCCTCGCCCATCTGCCCGAGCGACAGTCCTGGGCGTGACTTTGGGATGTAGTGCCACGACTTGCGTTCGACATCGCCGAGCGGATAGGAGGCTAGCGCCCGCTCCGGCGCGCCGAGCGAGTCCAACAACTCGAGACAGGCATCTGCCGAGCGTTCCGCAACGTCCCGGCTCCGCAAGGCGATTCCGCCCAGAGCGCTACCACTGGAGTTCGAGGTCATGGGCACCCTCTACGAAGCGGGCGACCAGATCGACGGTCGCCTCGATATCGGACACGACCGCCATCTCGTTGGAAGTGTGTACATATCGGATGGGGATCGAAATGGTGATCACCGGGACACCGGCCCGAGAGAGTTGGATGCCGCCGGCGTCTGTTCCTCCGCGCGGGAGTATCTCGAGCTGATGGTTGATGTCGTATTGCTGCGCGACTTGCTTAAATCGATCGACGAGCCGGGGGTCCGAGATCGATCCGCTATCCATCAACCCGATGGCCGCACCGTCTCCGAGGGCGCTTACCTGCTGTGTCTTGTCCGCCCCGGGGAGGTCTCCTGCGATCGTGACATCCAGGGCAATTCCAATGTCGGGTTGCAGACCGAACGCGCTTGTGGTGGCGCCACGGAGCCCGACCTCCTCTTGAACCGATATCACGGGACAGAGCTCGGCCTCGGTGGAGGATGCGGCGCGCAGGGCCGCGAGCAGGACGTAGACACCGAGCCGGTCATCGAGGTACGGGGCGCTCACGGCATGGTCGGTCACCACCGGGCTCCGAAGCAGTGACACCGGATCACCTATCGATACGTTCTCTTTCACCTCTTCGGCGGGCATCATCAGATCGATGAACAGATCCTCGATCTTTGTGGGGCGCTTGCTGTCTTCTGCATCGAGGAGATGGATAGGCTTGGTCGCCGGAGCGAGAAGGCCGACGTAATCCTGTTGGCCGAGGACCACGACACGTTGCATAACCAGAGTACGCGGGTCGAAACCGCCGACCGGCGATACGCGCAGAAAACCGTTGTCGTCGATATGGCTGACGAGGAATCCGATCGAATCCATATGCGCGGCGAGCATGATCTTGGGGCCTTTCCCGTGGCGCACGCCTACGAGGTTACCGAGGTCATCGACGCTCACAGAATCGACCAGATCCTTCAGCTCGTCCATGACGGTGGCTCGGATGCGCTCTTCTCGGCCAGATATGCCGGGGGTCGAGACCAGTTTCTTGAACAGCTCAGTATCCACCGTGACTCCCTCGTCGTGTGGGGTTTCGGCGCCTAAGTTAGCAGGTGGCCTGGGTGATGGACATTTATCTATGCTCCTGAAACGGGTCAAGGTGCCTGGGCTCGCCTGCCCCTGACGATGATGCCGTCCAAGGTGACCGGACCGAAGACATCGGTCATCCATGCCTCCGCATGGAGCTGCCCGTCGGCCACATCCATATTGAGCATGGTTCGCAGCGCCAGGAGAGGCGTTCCGGCAGCCCACGCCTGAGGCCGGGACGCACTCGGGTATTCGACGGGCATCCCGGTGTCTGAGCGGTCGAAACCGGCGAAGACCTCGGGCAGACGATGCTCGAAGTAGCCGGCGGTGGACAACAGTGCTTCGAGTAACCTCGCAGCAGGGTCCCTCTGTCCGTACCGGCGCATTCCTTCAGCCGCTATCCCAGTGTCGTGCGGCCACACCGAGCCCGTGTGATACCCGATCGGGTTGTAAGCGGTTTCGCCGGCCCCCAGGGTCCGGAGTCCCCAGCCGTTGCACATGTCGGGCGACATCAGACGCGCGGACATCTCAGCGGCGCGTTCGGTGGCCACGATGCCGCTCCACAACAGATGGCCTGTATTGGAGGTTAGGGAATCGACCTGCTGTTTGTTCCCGTCGAGGGCAAGCGCAAAGTGTCCCCGGGAGTCGACCCAGAAGTCCTCGTTGAAGGCCCGTTTCAACGCGGCCGCATCTCCTTCGAGATGCGCGGCCCGTTGCTCGTCACCCCAGACCTCGCGGCATAGGCGGGCAGCGCGCAGGCGTGCATCGAAGGCGTACCCTTGGATCTCAGAGGTTGCGATAGGGCCTTTGGCGATCCGGCCCTTTGTGTCCACGATCGAGTCGCGCGAATCCTTCCAGCAATGGTTGATCAAGCCTTGCGTCGAGCGGGTCTCGTAGTCGAGGTAACCGTCGC
The DNA here is from genome assembly GCA_013694625.1 of Actinomycetota bacterium. Lineage (GTDB taxonomy): Bacteria > Actinomycetota > CADDZG01 > CADDZG01 > WHSQ01 > JACDDL01. Next base: position 9,963 of record JACDCD010000026.1, read on the forward strand.
CGTCGATGTCACCGTGAATCTCGAGCCAAGCAATGGCCGCGAATGCCGGCTCTCTGAGCTCGTTGACCAGATCGGTGTCTCCAGTCCACCGTTCGTACTCGTCCAGGAGGATGAGCCACAACGGAGTGGCGTCGTGGGAGCCGTAGTAGGGGGTATGAGGCACCCTGCCCAGGGACGCGAGCTTCCCCCGGCGCAGCTCGTGAAGGATCTTGCCCGGCTCGGCGTCGCGGAAGTCATTGCGCTCCGCAGCTTGGTAATGAGCGAGAGCTTTGAGGGTCGAACGAGCGAGGTCGGGAGCGAAAGGGAGCGCTTGATACGCGGTGATCAGGCTGTCGCGACCGAACAGCGCCATGAACCAGGGGAGGCCTGCGGCGGGGACCCGGAGATTACCGTCGTGCGGAGCGGAGAACCTGAGACAGGCAAGATCTTCGAGGCTCTGCCGGTAGGTTGCCTCCAGGAGGCGGTTTCCGGTCGTCAGTTGCGGAGCTCGCTCGATGAAGGTCGCAACCGAGGGCTTCGAGCTCTCCCTGCCATTCGCAAGCGATGATGGACCGGTGGGCAATTGCCTCCGGCCGTCCACCGTTGAGGCGATGTCGATGCCCAGCCTCCACCGGCTCTTCGGGTCGAGCTCGACGTGGAAGCTTGCCGTGTCTCCGGCCCCCCCGAAAGACTCGCTGAAGACTATCTCCGTCATCCTGCTCCAGCCTCCCAGATCAAAGGAGAGACGAAGGGTTCGGCCGTCCCTGATGAGGTCTTCGATGCCCTCAGCCTCAAGAGGAGGATCTCTGATTTCGAAGATGTCACTCCAGTCAGATCCCGCGCGAAAATCCACGTCGATGATCTGCGGCACTTGACTATGGTTGTCCAGCACGAGACTCTCAGCTACCCCGCCGCCGATCCGCCGATCCCGAATCACGGTTACGGAGGGCCCTGCGCGCAGATCGACTCCCCCGAGAGTCCCGAAGATGCGAGCCGAACGATCATCGAGATTCCGGCTCGTCAGCAGGCGGAGGGGTTGATGGTTGAGCAGCAGAGTCCAGGTGGCGAGATGCCGTACGTCGGCAATGAACAGACCATCGGTGCCTTGAACGACGACGTCACCCTTCTTGTCCGTCAGAAAGAACGTGCCCTCGTCGATTAGCAACAATCCATTGCCCACGACTTGATTAACGCCGTTGTCTCGAGGCGACTTTGGAGCTGAGCGTCATCGAAGACTCCTACGTACGAATGGGGAGCCCCTATGTATAGTCGGCCTGGAGCTGGAGGTGCAAACCCATCAGGACCACCTGTAGGAGAAGGGGGCCACGAAATTGAAAATCGCAATCGGATTACCGAATCCCATCCCCGGGACGCCCGGGCGCTTGCTCATCGACTGGGCCCGGCGCGCCGAAGAACGAGGTTTTTCGTCCCTTGCGACCATCGATCGCATCGCCTATCCGAGTTACGAGTCGCTCATCTCGCTGGCGGCGGCCGCAGGGGTCACCGAGCGAATCGGCTTGATCACGAATGTCTTGCTGGGCCCGACCCGCAATCCGGTTCTTCTCGCCAAGGAGGCGGCGAGTGTCCACCAGATCTCGGATGGACGCC
>JACDCD010000063.1 GCA_013694625.1 Actinomycetota bacterium
AGCGTGGGCGTGCCGGTTGCGTTCACCAAGCTGATGTTGTTCGTGTACGTCTCGGTGTCTGCTTGGCTCGTTGGGATGATGAACACCTTCCGTCTGGCCTCGGCGAGCGTTTCCACAGGGATCGGTCAGGAGTTCGAGTTCATCATCGCCGCGGTCATCGGGGGTTGCCTGCTTACCGGTGGCTACGGCTCTGCGATCGGCGCCGCCATCGGTGCGCTCATCTTCGGCATGGTGAGGCAGGGGATCGTGCTCTCCGGGTGGGACAGCGATTGGTTCTTCCTGTTCCTTGGAGTGATGCTCCTCATAGCGGCGCTCATCAACCAGATCGTTCGCAAGAAGGCAGAGGAGGCGCGCTCGTGACCGTCGAAATCGAGGTCGATTCGGTCTCGAAGCACTTCGGACAGGTGACGGCGCTTGACGATTTCTCCGCTGTCGTCAAGAGCGGAGAGGTCACGTGCGTGCTCGGAGACAACGGGGCGGGCAAGTCGACGTTGATCAAGATTCTCTCCGGTGTGTTTCCTCCGGACGAGGGCGAGGTTCGCGTCGATGGAAAGAAAGTCCGCTTCATGTCGCCCAGGGACGCGCTCAAACAGGGCATCGGCACCGTCTATCAGGATCTGGCGATGATCCCCTTGATGTCGGTGTGGCGGAACTTCTTCCTCGGCACCGAACCCACGCGCGGGGTTGTCCCTTTCCGCAACCTCAACACGTCGTGGGCAAAGCAGACGGTAGTGGACGAGATGGGCAAGATGGGGATCCACATCCGCGATCCCGAACAGCGCGTCGGCACGCTCTCCGGTGGCGAGCGGCAGTCCCTTGCCATCGCCAGAGCGGTCTACTTCGGCGCGCGTGCGCTGATCCTCGACGAGCCCACCGCCGCTCTGGGTGTCAAGCAGGCGGGTGTCGTCCTGCGCTACATCGTGATGGCGAAGAGGCGCGGCCTGGCGGTGATCTTCATCACACACAATCCCAACCACGCCTACCCGGTTGGAGATCATTTCGTGATCCTTAAGCGGGCGCAAGTGGAGGGTGACTACCGCAAAGAGGAACTGTCCCTGGACCGGCTCATGCAGATGATGGCCGGGGGAGAGGACCTCTCGAACCTCGTCGAGGAGCTGGAGCAGCTCGCCACCGAAACGGGTGAGGCGGACCTGGCCGCTACCGCGCACGGCATCAAGGATGAGGTCGAGGGGCTTCGCCGGCCGGGAGGCACGGATCACCGTGACGAAACGAGCGCATGACCGCCTCTGCGACGGAGCGAGAGGTGGCGACCACTATGGCCGCGGCCGTCTTCCAGGGGGACGGCCACCTGTCGATCATCGAGCGGCCGGTTCCCTCCATCGCCCCTGCGGACGTCTTGATCGAGGTCGAGGCATGCGGAGTTTGCGGCACCGACATCCACGTCCTCGAGGTGCCGCCGGCGCACCCCGCCTTTCCCGGAGTGATCATGGGCCACGAGTTCGTCGGAATCGTGCGCGCGGCGGGGCCGGACGCCATTGGGGTTGAGATTGGTCAGAGGGTAGCGGTCGCGGCGAACCTAAGCTGCGGAAGCTGCTCGTCCTGCAAGAGAGGGACCCCCAACCACTGCGAGCACTTCACGACGATGGGGATCTTTCGGGACGGGGGCCTGGCGCGTTTCGTCGCGGCTCCGGCGAGCGCCTGCCACGTCGTGAGCAAGGACATCCCTCGCCAGATCGCCGCCCTCACCGAGCCCCTTTCATGCGTTGTCAACGGGATAGAGCAGGCGCACCTCCTTCCCGGCGAGGCGGTGGCGGTGATCGGAGCGGGACCGGTCGGGCTTCTGTTCCTGTCGTTGTTCCGGGCCGCCGGAGCCGGCCTCGTCGTAATGGTGGAGCCTACCGAGCTGCGGCGCGATGCGGCCAAACGGATGGGGGCCGACGTGTGTCTCGACCCCTCGCAGGGCGATCCGGCGCGCGCAGTGCGCGATGTGACGTCCGGAGAAGGGGCCGACGTCGTCGTCGACGCCGTCGGCGATCAATTGAGTCAGGCGCTGTCTGCCGTTCGGGTGGGTGGGCGAGTGCTGCTGTTCGGCATGAACTCCAGGGCGCGGCCGAGTATTCACCAGTACGAGATCACCCGGAACGAGCTGACCGTGCTCGGTGCGTACGTCGGCTCGAACGTGTTCCCCAAGGCCGCTCGTATCCTCGCCTCGGGTCTGGTTGACCTCAGCCCCATGATCAGCCACCGCGTATCGCTGGAGGAGCTGCCGCATGCCCTCGATGCGATCCGTCAGGGAAGAGCGGTGAAGGTGGTCGTCGATCTCATGGCGGGATCGTGACGAGGCGCCTATGCGGCGGGAGGGAGACCGATAGCGGCGGTCCTCCGCCGTCCACCCACGCCTGACGTCTGCTTGGCCTGGACCCATGGGGCCCCATGCCGCCATCGGCTCGTCCTCAATGCGAGTGCCTTGACCTGCTTGACGCGCGTCCGGCGCCCAGAGTCCCCTTGTCACAGCGTGGAGCAAAACGGCGATCTGAGACGCAAGCTTCTAGGGTTACTAGTGGAGCCTTGAAGGGGATCAGGGTGGCCAATGCGCCGGTCAGCTTCGGTGTATTCGAGCTCTCTGCCGGCGCTACCAATCTCCCGGCTCCCGACGAGGTTGCCAAGGCCGTTGCAGACTCGGGCTATGAGGCCATCGACCTTGGTCCGCCCGGGTTCCTGGGCCGGGGCAACGTCCTGCGTGGACGTTTGACCGAACTGCACTTGGACCTCGCCGGTGGCTGGGTCGAGCTGCGGCTGACAGATGGCGATGCTTTCAGTCAAGACCTCGCCCACCTGGAGGACTGTCTCGATCTGTTCGAGGCCGGTTCCGCTGAGGACCGAGCCTGGTGGCCCAAGCCGACGCTGGCCGACGCCGGCTCACCCCAACGCAAGGCAAATCCCGGCAGGGGAAAAGAACTGTCGGATATAGGGCTCGACGACGACGGGTGGAAGCGACTTGCCGAGCGGTTGTCGGTGGCGGCAGAGCGCTGCAGAGAGCGGGGTCTCGAGCCGACCTTCCATCATCACGCCTGTACCTACGTCGAGGCGCCTCACGAGATCGAAAGATTGCTCGAGCTCACGGACCTGGGGTTGTGCCTCGACAGCGGGCACCTGTTGCTTGGGGGCGGGGACCCGGTGCAAGCATTCTCGGATTGGGGCGAGCGCATCAACCATCTCCATGTGAAAGACGCTCGCCTGGACGTGCTCGATAGAGTCGTGCGGGAGGGCCTGGGAATGGAGGGGGTCTGGGAGCAGGGCGCATTTTGCGAATTGGGGGAGGGCGATGCCGGCGTGGACGAGCTCTTGGAGGCCATCAGGACTTCGAGCTATCAGGGCTGGCTGGTCGTCGAGCAGGACCGCTTCCCCACGGCGAGTGATTCGTTCGCCGCCATAGCCCAAGCTCAAGCACGGAATCGGGAGCGGTTGTGGCGCTATGGTCTGTAGCGTGGTGGACAGCGATGGCACCGGCGGGAAGAACACCGGAGCCGTAGAGCTCATGACCGATCTGTGGCTTCCCGCGGGCAGGGCATCTGACGGCCCCGACCCGCTCTTCGTCTCACCCGAAATGGCCGGATGGTCCTACACCGGACTTCGTGTGATCGAGCTTTCTCCCGGAGAGGCGCGAACGTTAGTTACCGGAGACGATGAGATGGCGGTCGTGCCCATGGCGGGGAGCTGCGTGGTGGAATGCGAGAGCCAACGGTTCGAACTTCGGGGCCGCGAGCATGTCTTTGCGCGGGTAAGCGACTTCGCCTACGCTCCCATCGATTGCGAGTTGCGCATCACCAGCGCCGGCGGCGGTCGTTTCGCGCTTCCCAGCGCACGCGCCACCCGCCGGTTCGACCCTGCCTACGGTGCAGCTGAGGAGGTTTCCGTAGAGATTCGAGGGGCGGGGCAGGCGAGCCGTCAGATCAACAACTTCCTTGAACCGGAGGCCTTCCCCGCAGACAGGCTCATAGCGGTTGAGGTCCTGACGCCGGAGGGAAACTGGTCGTCGTATCCTCCCCACAAGCATGACGAGCAGTGCTCAGACGAGGAATCGCTGGAGGAGATCTATTACTTTGAGATTGCTCGGCTCCCGGATCGGTCAAGACCAGAGCGGGAGGTCGGCGCCGGCTTTGGGCTCCACCGGCTCTACACGATCGACGGCGCGATCGACCTGACGGAGTCGGTCTCCCATGGTGACGCGGTATTAATCCCACGGGGTTATCACGGGCCATGTGTTGCCGCTCCCGGCTACGATATGTACTACCTGAACGTATTGGCGGGCCCCGGCAAACGCAGGATGGCTGTCCGCGACGACCCCTCTCACCACTGGGTGCGAGACACCTGGCATGCCCAGCCCAAAGATGAGCGTCTCCCGATGGTCACGGCAGACTGAGCGCGAGCGAGAGCGGTGGAGGTTCAGGAAGAGTCATGAACAGGTCAACGAGGCATTTAACAATGGCCCAAGCACTGGTGGAGTTTCTGGCTGCTCAACAGGTCGAGCGAGATGGTGTCGAGCAGCGCTTTTTTGCCGGTTGCTTCGGCATTTTCGGACACGGCAACGTTGCCGGCGTGGGTCAGGCTCTGCATCAAGCAGGTGAGCGTCTGCGCTATTACCAGGCGCGCAACGAGCAGGCGATGGTTCACACTGCGGCCGGATATGCGCGCATGAAGAACCGCCTGGCGACCTTTGCATGCACTAGTTCGATAGGTCCCGGAGC
>JACDCD010000068.1 GCA_013694625.1 Actinomycetota bacterium
CCGGCGGACGGGCCGCACATGCGTTGCATGTCGGGCCATACGACGAGTTGGGTATGGCCTACCGGGAGATGGAAGTGTGGATCGACAAGCAGGGTTTGTCGACCGCCAATCCCCCGTTCGACGTCTATCTCAACGATCCCAGTGAGGTGAAGGATCCAACGAGGTTCGAGACCGAGATCGTCTGGCCGGTCAAGTAACCTGCGCCGGTCGCCACCGGGTGGGCGGCCAGACACATCACACAAAGAGGGCTCCCGCTTCCGGGAGCCCTCTCCTTTCAAACACCGAGCTATTGACGCCGTTGCCTCAGGACCGCCAAGCGATCTCGATATTCCTCCTCGGTGACCTCGCCGCGCGCATAGCGTTCGGCGAGAACCGCCTCGCCCGACAGAATCGGGCGCTGCTGCACGCCTTGTCGCATACGCGAGCCGAAGAACAAGAAGCCCCCCACGATCAGCGCAAACCAGAGGAGCGGAAAGATGGGCCACCACCCTCCGGCAGCGCCGAACTCGTGACTGTGTGATGCCAACAGGATCGCCGACTCCATGAAACTCCCTTTCTCTCTCGACCGCCGGTGCGGTCCTTCGTTCCAATGGAGCTCATGGTCGTGGATGTTGGCCTCGAAGTCGTCGCACTGGGGAACCGTTTGCCTCTACCGCACCGGAAGCAAGCTTGGAGCAGCCACATACTCCGCTCAGCGTAGGTTTACCCGGTCCACCCTGGCCGCACGAGACCGGACTCGTAAGCCAGGACGACCAGTTGAGCACGGTCCCGAGCCCCGAGTTTCACCATCGTCCTGCTGACGTGGGTCTTGGCGGTTGCAGGGCTCACAAAAAGACGTTCGGCGATCTCCGCGTTCGAGAGGCCCTCGCCCACGAGCGCCATCACCTCCCGCTCGCGTTCTGTAAGCGTCTCGAGGGAAGCATTGTTGCGGGGCTGCTTGGCGTGCTGAGCGAACTGGGCGACCAGCTTGCGAGTCACTCCTGGGGAAAGCAGTGCGTCACCTTCCGCGACAGCTCGCACACCACGAATGAGCTCTGCAGGCTCCGTACTCTTGACCAGAAATCCGCTCGCTCCTATCCGGAGCGCCTCGAATACGTACTCGTCGAGGTCGAAGGTCGTAAGGATCACCACCTTGACGTCACGCAGATCAGCATCGGACGTGATCCGTTTCGTGGCCTCGAGCCCGTCGACCCCGGGCATCCTGATGTCCATCAGAATCACGTCCGGTTTCAACTTGTGGGCGAGGCGAACGGCGGCCTCCCCCTCGTCGGCTTCACCCACCACCTCGATGTCGTCTTGAGCATCCAGCAACGCGCGGAAGCCGCCGCGCACCAGCGCCTGGTCGTCGACGATCAGCACGGTGGTCACGGCTCGCCCTGCGTCTGGTAGGGAAGACGGGCGAGAACGCGCCAGCCGCCCTCTGTACCGCGACCTGCCTCGAACTCTCCGTCCAATGCCAGCGCCCGCTCCCGCATTCCGGGTATCCCGTTCCCACTTTCCTGATGGGGAGAAGACGCTCCACGGCCGTCGTCTTCAATCACAATCTCGAGGCTCTGCGCCGTGTACCGGAGCGTCACGGCTGCAGTTGCACCGCCGGCGTGCCGCGTCACGTTGGTGAGGGACTCCTGCACGATGCGGAAGGCCGCGCGATCAACGGACGCGGGGAGAGCAGCCGGGCTCCCTTCGACCCGCTTGCTCACCTCGAGCCCCGCTGCCTGGGTGCGCGCTATCAAGGCGTCGAGCTGATCCAATCCGGGCGTCGGCGAGCGCGGCGCTCCGTTGCTTCCCTCCCGCAACACGTCGAGAACCGACCGCAGTTCGCCGAGCGCCTCATTGCTCGCCTCCTTGATGGCAGCGAGCGCGGGCCGCGCCTGGTCGGGTCGCTCATCAAGCAGGTGCAACGCGCTGCCGGCCTGCACGTTGATCAGCGAGATGTTGTGCGCGAGCACGTCATGCAACTCCTGGGCGATGCGCAGCCGCTCCTCGCTTGCCCGCCGCTTCCTTTCCTCCGCCCGGCTCCGGGACTCCTCGATGAAGCGCTCGCGCCTCACGCGAAGGACTTCTGGAACGGCCAGAAGAGCGGTCAGCCACGCCCCCACGGCAACGGCCTCTTGCAGCTCCGGAGCGCCTTCAAGCCCGAGTGCAAACTCACCCCAGACGAAGGCGCCATAGCCAACAGCCACTGTTGCTATCGCCGCTTTCCGGTGCCCTTGCATGATGGCGGCCACAACGGCTATAGCGAGCGAGATGAAAATGGGGCCGTCTGTGTACCCGAGCAGCTCGTAGGTGGCCACCACCGCGAAAGTGGAGCCCAGGACGGGAACCGGATGCTTCCAGCGTTCCGCCAGCGCGGCCGGTCCCGCAAGGAGCAGGACATAGGCAAGAAGGTCCAAGGAACGCCGGCTCGGCCCATGACCGGCTGCAAAGGTGGTCCCCACTACCTGTATGAACGCCACGACCACCGGCAGAGCCACACGGCTTCCCCAGAAGATGCGCCGAGGGGACGGAGGGGTAGATTCTGTTGTCACCGCTCCACGGTAAGGCTCCTACGGCTCGATGTCATCGCCCCCAGAGCTACCTCACCCTACTCCCTGCGAAGTACGCCGCAGAGATTCAGGCCATCATCTCGGTTCAGCCATCAACCGTTTCGCCTGCAATTACCCGGACCGGGAAGGCCCTACCCTGTCAATGGAGATCCGGATCAACAGCCGCCTCTCCTCCTGCATCACCTTCTTGTACTCATCCCAGTCTGGATGCTGACCACGAATGCGTCGGTAGTAGTCGATCAAACCATCCATCGCCTCGGGCAGGGACACCACGTGAGCGTCACCCTCGATCTGAGTCCACCGGCCGAAGAAGGCATCGGGGAAGACGCAGAGAGTGGCTCTCGGGTCTCGCCTGAGGTTGTGCACCTTGTACGCCGTTTCTCTGCTGCTGATCACGAGGTAACCCTCACCGTCTGCCCCGACGGTAACCGGCGACGTCTGAAGCCCGCCGCCGGATCGACGGGTGACCAATACCGCACGGTGGTTGTCGGTAACGAACTGCAGGGCCTCACCAGAAGTCAGGGGTATCACCTCCTCTTCGTTGCATTAGCTATGTGCTCGCTCCAGGATCACCATGATCTCCGCCTTTGGACTCTTCCACAGACTCGCCGCGAGGAACGACTCTATTACCCGCCATCCCTCGGCTGCATAGCCGTTCAAGGCCGCCTCCAGGCTTTCCGGTTCGAACCTTCCTGCAAACAAGCTGTCACGTTCGGTCAAGACCTTGTACTCGAACACAACTGCTCCTCTCGATTGCCGGGGCCCCAGCCCTCAGGCGCCATCCACCACCTCGCGAGTCAAGGCCGCGCTCACGACGCATCTGCGAGGAGCAGGATACCTGTCGGGGCGAGACCCCCCATTCCCGATGATTCGTGTCACACCTTTGCTCTCGACTACAGGCTGGATTGAACTCCCTCCGACACCGGCTCAAGCATGCCTAATAGTCTGCTGAGAATGTCCACCTCAGATAAGGGCTCGAGCCGACGCGCCACCAGGCGCCGGTTCACCTGGCCCGCGGTGGCGTCCGGCGTCATCGCCTTGGCCGCCGGGGGTGCTCTCCTCTACGCGCCGGGCGCCCCGGACCGTCCTCCGGGGCTTCAGGAGCGCAGACCCGAGATCGTCAACCAGCCGTCACGAGTGACGGGGAGGACCAAGGCCCCGATTGAGCACGTGGTCTTCCTGATCAAAGAGAACCGCACCTTCGACAATTACTTCGGCCGCTATCCAGGAGCCGACGGAGCTAGTCGCGGCCGCATCTCGACCGGCGAGTCCATTGAACTTCGGGTCGCCACCGACGTCCTGACCCACGATCTCGGACACGAGTTCCTCGATGGAGTCCGGGCAATCAATGGGGGACGGATGGATGGGTTCGACCTCATCCCGATCGGTGGTGCTTCGCTCGACGGATACACGTCGTTCACGAGGGAAGGGATAC
>JACDCD010000079.1 GCA_013694625.1 Actinomycetota bacterium
CGCGGGCCTCGCTGCCGGTTCCCCAGGCGGTGCGCTCGAGAGTTGCGTCATGGAGGGCGACCAACACCCCGTCGGCGCTCATGTGAAGGTCCTGTTCGATGTAGTCGGCGCCCAGCTCGAGCGCCAGGTCGTAGGCCGCAACCGTGTGTTCCGGAGCATAGGCGGAGGCACCCCGGTGGGCGATATTGACCACGGTGTCACTCGGCGAGAACACGTTATGGGATCGGCCCGCTCCATTTCGGAACATGACCAACACGCTAGTGAACCGATGTGTCGAGCCCCTGCACGGTTGTGAGACTGGAGGTGGCGCGCCGATGAATTTTTCGCGCTCTCGGTTCACTCGCCACTCGCCAGGGTTCTGTCGCAGGCTTAACATAGCCTCGGGCCATGACATCAGGAGGTGAGGCATGGCGACACAGCCACAGACGGGACTCGTGTACGGCGACCTGCAGGGATTTCCCGAGGACAACCTCCGGCGCGAGATCATCAACGGGGAGCTCATCGTGACGGCCGCCCCGTCCACCCGGCATCAGGAGGTGGTCCTGCGGTTCAGCGCAAGGCTCCTCCTGTACGCCGAGGAGCACGGGGGCAGGGTGTATCCGGCCCCAACCGACGTCTTCTTCACCGAGGCGAATGTGGTCGAGCCTGATGTGGTGTTCGTGGCAGAGGCGAACATCGGCAAGGTGGAAATGAGGTTCGTGCGCTCCGCCCCCGATGTGGTCGTCGAGGTCTCGTCGCCCTCCACCCGAAGGCTGGAGCTCGTGCGGAAGCGCGATCTCTACGAGCGATTTGGGGTGCCCGAGTATTGGTACGTGGACCTGGAGGCCGAACGGATCGAGCTCTACCGGCTGACCGAGGACCGCTACGGCTTGCCCCTTCTCCTGGAGCGGGGTGATGTCCTCGAATCGCCTCAGATCCCTGGCTTCACTTTGCAGGTCGGCTATGTGCTGGGACCCTCAGAGGACTGACCCACAGGCCGCGTCGCTTCGGCTGTGGGGCGAGAAGCCGGGCGCCGTCCTTTTGGGCCTCTGCAGTCGCCAACCGCGATTACCAAACGCGGTGGCGAGGACAACACTTGCCTCGGGCCCCCAGAGGAACGCTTCAGGGACGAGCCTCAACGAAGCCAGCGACGGTGAAATCGCCGTCGAAAGCCAGAGCGTGACGCACCCGGAGGCGCCGCATCAACGCAAAGCTGGTTGCGTCGACGAAGGAATACGGCCTTTCGTCGTGTCGCCGGAGCCATCGCCATGCGTCGGCCTCGAGATCTTCGTCGGCGTGGCGAACGGTGAGCGAGGGCAGCGCCGTTACGGCGTCACAAAACTGCACCGCAGCGTGGTGTCCGGCGCGCCGGCGCAGAAAAGTCCATGTCTCGCCCACCACGTGGTTGCTCGTGACAAGAGGCCCCGGCCCTTGCTCCCACAAGGTGCGGGCCGCCGCATGACGCTCGTCTCGCCGGAATCGGAGCGCAACCCAAAACGAGGTGTCGACGAACCTCAAGCCCCGTAGACCACCGCGTCGATGTCGCCGGCCTCCCCGTCGATGTCTCCGATCAGGGGCGCCATCGGATCTTGCGAGCCGGCGGGGCCGAGGCGGTCGTGTACGAACTGCCTGATAAGCGCTGCTTTTGAGGTCTTCCGCCGGGACGCCTCCACCGCCAGAGCCTCGTCCATCTCCTCCTCGATGCTGATCTGCAGCCGCTTCATGCCGTAAGCTTACATCACCAGAGTGATGCTTACATCACACGCCCCCGGCGGAACGGTTTCCGTCACCCCCAGACGGAGCGGGCGGTCGCTGCGATCGTGGCGAGCTTCCGGCGCTCGTCCTCGATGGTGAGGGAGTTACCTACGATCGAGGTGGCGAACCCGCACTGCGGCGACAGTGCCAGACGCTCCAACGGAACGAAGCGCGCCGCGTCCTCGATGCGCCGGGTTAGCTCCTCGACCGTCTCGACGCGCCCTGATTTCGTGGTGACCAGCCCCAGGACCACGACCTTGTCTTCCGGTACCGCCTCGAGGGCCTCGAAACTTCCCGAGCGTTCGTCGTCGTACTCGAGCATCAGACGGGTGGCTCGGATGCGGGGAAAGAGCCGCTCGGCCAGCCAGTCGTAACCCCCCGATACCAGCCACCGGCTGGCCTGGTTCCCCCGGCACAGGTGGAAGCTGAAGGTGACCCCGGGCCGATCCCCAATCACGAAGTTGTCGAGCTCGAGCCCGTATTCGAGCCACTTGTCGGGCGGCCACCCTCTGCCCGCGTAGAAGTCCCGGTAGGCGGGGTCCACCAGGAGGGGGTAGTGGGGGGCGTCGAGCTGGAGGTAGGTCGCCCCCAGCCGGACCAGCTCGTCGACCTCCTCGCGCAGGATCTCGGCGACGTCGCCCAGGAAGTCCTGTGGGCTCGGATAGGCGTCGCCCGAGCGCTCCGCATCCCAGAAGTTGGCGAAGAGACTGGGGCTGGGAAGCGTGACCTTGAGGGTCTTGCCGGTGCGCCCCCGCGCATAGGTGAGCTCCTCGGCCGACAGGAAACGCTTGCGTTTCAGCCGGTCCACGACCGCAAGCTGCGGCCGCTCGACCCTCATCTCGCCGAGCTCGTCCGAGCGCCATTCGCCCCAGAGGAAGGCGTCCAGGTCCCATTCGCCGAAGCCCTCGACTGCGGCGGTCATCTGGCTCTGGAACGACAGCCTCCGCATCTCGCCGTCGGTGACGACGTCCATGCCCGCAGAGGACTGGAGCTCCAGCGCCCAATCGACCGCCGCATCCTCGGCGCGTTTGAACTCGGAGGGGGACAGCACGCCCGCCGCAAAGCTCCGCTGGGCGTCGAGGAGCTCCGGAGGCCGCAGGAGGCTGCCGACCACGTCGCTGCGCGCTCCACCGGCGTTGCCAGAGCTCGTGTTGGCTTCTCCCATAGATCCCACCCTAGGGGGATGAGCGGGCGACCGGTTCACATGTCCACATCTCTCCCACTGAGTTCGCCGGCCTCCGCGCCGGCCCCCATGTTCCCACCGCTGGTTGACAAGGTTAACTTAACGCTGATAAGTTAGCGGCGTTCCTAACGACTCACCCACCGGGAGGCACCAGATGTTCGATCGACTGGCAGTGATGGTTTCGAGGCGCCGCAGGTGGGTGCTGGCGGTGACCGTGGTGGCGTCTGTCCTCGCCGGGGTCTTCGGCGGCGGCGTGATCGACCTCCTGTCCTCGGGCGGTTTCGAGGATCCCGGCGCCGAGTCGGTGCTGGCCGCAGAGGCGCTCGAGGAGGATTTCGGCGCACAGGAGCCGAACCTGATCCTCCTGGTCAGCGCGCCGGACGCATCGGTCGACGACCCTCAGGTCGCCGAGGCGGGCCTGAAGCTGACCGAGGAGCTAGCGGGCGAGGCCGGACTCGAGGGCGTGCTGTCGTACTGGAGCACCGGCGCCCCGTCGCTCGTCAGCGACGACGGGTCCCAGGCGCTGGTCCTCGGTACGATCACCGGAAGTGAGGAGCGAGTCGATACCAGGATCGCCGAGCTGGGCCCCAGCTACCGGCGCGATGGATCCCTGATCGACGTCGAGGTGGGTGGTCCGGCTCAGGTCTTCCAACAGGTGAGCGCCACCGTCGAGGAAGACCTCGTGCGTGCCGAGATGATCGCGTTCCCGATCACGCTCATCCTGCTGGTGCTCGTCTTCGGAAGCCTCGTCTCGGCTTTCCTTCCTCTGATCGTCGGTGGTATCGCAATCGTGGGAGCCCTCGCGGTGCTGCGGATAATTACCGGATTCACCGATGTGTCCGTCTTCGCCCTCAACCTCGTAACCATGCTCGGCCTCGGGCTTGCGATCGATTACAGCCTGTTCGTGGTGTCGCGTTTTCGGGAGGAGCTCGCAGGGGGACACGAGCCGCGTGAGGCGATTGCCCGCACCGTGAGGACGGCAGGGAAAACGGTGGCGTTCAGCGCGCTGACGGTTGCGTTGAGTCTCGCCGCCCTGATGATCTTTCCTCTCTACTTCCTGCGTTCGTTTGCCTATGCCGGTATTGCGGTCGTGATCCTTGCCGCCGCCGTAGCGATCGTCTTTCTGCCGGCCCTGTTGGTTGTGCTCGGCCCGAGGATCGACAGCCTCTCGTTCTGGAAGAGAAAGACCAAGCCGGTGGGGGCGGGCTTCTGGCACGCCATCGCCACCGGAGTCATGCGGCGCCCGATTCCTTTCGCGACGATCGTGATCGCCCTCCTGCTCGTCTTCGGCGCGCCGTTCTTGGGTGTCGATTGGGGGTCGGCCGACGACCGCGTCTTGCCGGCCGATGCCTCGAGCCGCGTGGTTTCGGATCAGATCCGCCATAACTTCTCGACCAAGGAGGCGACCTCCCTTTCTGTGGTTGCACCCGGATTCGGCGACCCCTCACAACGCACAACCGACATCGAAGGGTACGCGTCCGAACTGTCGCAGATAGATGGGGTGGCGGCCGTCAGCGCGTTGACGGGCACCTATGCGGACGGGCAGAGGGTGGCGCCCCCCGATGCCTCGAGCAGGCGATTTACCGGGACGGGCGGAACCTGGTTATCGGTCAGTTCGAACCGCGAAGCGTATTCAGCGGCGGGTGAAGCGCTGGTGAGCGATATCCGCAGCCTCGACGCGCCGTTCGAAGCGCAGGTGACCGGTCAGTCGGCCGATCTCGTCGACCTCAAGCAGTCGCTGTTCGATCGCGTCCCTATTGCAGGAGGGTTGATAGCGGTGACGACTTTCGTGTTGCTGTTCCTGGTTTTCGGAAGCGTGCTGGTTCCGATGAAAGCGATCGTGCTGAACCTTCTGAGCCTCACCGCAACTTTCGGAGTGGCGGTGTGGGTCTTCCAGGAGGGGCACCTTTCGGGAACGCTCGATTTCACTGCCACGGGAACACTCGAGGTGACCAGTGCGATCTTGATGTTCTGCATCGCCTTCGGGCTTTCGATGGACTACGAGGTCTTCCTGCTCTCGCGTATCAAAGAGGAGTACGACCGCACCGGCGACAACACGCGGGCGGTTGCAATGGGGCTCGAGCGCACCGGCCGCATCGTTACCGCGGCGGCGGTTCTGATAAGCGTGGTGTTCGTGCTCTTCGGCACCTCGGGCGTCAGCATCATCAAGCTGATCGGGATCGGCCTCACCCTGGCCGTCCTGATGGACGCAACGCTCGTGCGAGCGATCCTGGTGCCGGCGTTCATGCGGCTGGCCGGGCGTGCCAACTGGTGGGCGCCGGCGTGGATGAGTAGAGTCCATAATCGTTTCGGGCTGAGTGAGGGGTCGGCCGATGCCGGGCCGGTCGCTCGCACTGCACCCGAGGGGGGAGTGAGCTAGATC